>QCVD01000032.1 GCA_003208835.1 Synechococcus sp. AG-683-C23
ATTAGTAGTGCACACCCTGCTCTTGTTGATTTACTCCAGGCACGATTGGGTATACCCGTTGAGTCTCGTTGTCCATCTCTTGTCAGTAGTCTTAGCTCTCTTCGGTTTGATGAGAAGCTTTTGGTAATTCGAGGTATATCGCGCTTGATCGGTTTAGGTTTCGGCATGTTGTCTATGGGAATAAACGAAATGAGGGATACTCAGTCCGTCGTTGTTCATAAGCAGTCGAATAATCAAATGCCAATCTCAGGGCAGGATAGCGATTTTGATATTTCAGCAATTGAAGATATCGAGCAAGAGATTACAGCTCCTTTGGGCCAAAATATATCAGCTACTGTTGACCTTTATGTGGCGGCAGATAATGTGGAAGAACAACTGCCAAGTTTATCCTCAGAGCATATAGTTAAAGTCCAAGTGAAAGAGTTAAATAATGCTAGTGAGGATGTGTCGTTGGAGGAAGAATGGCCGAGCTTGTCTTTAGAGAGTGTGGATGAGGCGAAGGAATTGAAGGAGTTGGAGAATGTTAGTGAGGATGAGCCGCTGGAGGAAGAATGGCCGAGCCTATCTTTAGAGACTGTGGATGAGGCGAAGGAATTGAAGGACTTTGAGAATGTTAGTGAGGATGAGTCGCTGGAGGAAGAATGGCCGAGCTTGTCTTTAGAGAGTGTGGATGATGCGAAGGAATTGAAGGAGTTGGAGAATGTTAGTGAGGATGAGTCGCTGGAGGAAGAATGGCCGAACTTGTCTTTAGAGAGTGAGGATGAGTCGCTGGAGGAAGAATGGCCGAGCTTGCCTTTAGAGAGTGTGAATGAGTCGCTGCAGGAAGAATGGCCGAGCTTGTCTTTAGAGACTGTGGATGCTAAAAAAGATATGCAAGCTTTAGATAATCTGAAAAAAGAAAAGGCTCTCAAGAATGACAATTCAGATTTAGAAAACAATTCTATGCTTAACAGCTCAAATCTTTTGGGTGAACTACGATTTTCTGATGAGCAATCGAATTAATTCCCCATATTCGTGATTAGACTAAACATTGGCAGATATAGTGAGATTACTATCGTACCTACAATTGCGGCTACTACGAAAATAACGGCTGGCTCCATTGCCTTGGTCAACGCTGAAACTGTTGATTCAACCTCACGCTTGTAAAATACCGCTAATTTTTCTAACATAAAACTTAGCTGTCCTGTCTCTTCCCCGATTTTGATCATTGATACGACTAGTTTTGGGAATACTTGTCCAGAGCCCAATGCATAATTAAGTTCTTGACCCTGGATTACTAAATTAATGCTTCGAGTAATTGTTCGACGGATCAGTTCATTTGAACTAGCTGACACACAGCGCTCTAGAGCTTCAACAATTGGAATACCTGCATTTACTAATGTTGCCATTGTGTCGCACATACTGGCCATTTCTGATCGAAGAATGAGGTCTCCAAAAAGTGGTATTTTAAAGATATTTCGATCAATTGTTAGGCGACCAGCGCTAGTGCTGTAAATACTCCGAAATAGATATATCCCAGCGAATACGGTGATTGGTGCGCCAATTGCAAACCATATGGATGTCACTGCATTCGATAGCATGAGCATGAAGCTGGTGAGGGCTGGAAGTTCAGCTCCTAATCCATCAAACATTGTTTTGAATTTTGGTACGATAAAAATTAGGAGTGCAAGACTTATGGTGATTGCAAGAATAAAAACAAGCGCAGGGTAAACAAGTGCTCCAATAATCTGTCCGCGTATTTTTGCTTGATCTTCCAATAATTGAGCAATACGGTCTAGAACTTCATCTAGAATTCCTCCAGTTTCTCCTGCTTCGATTAGGCCGATGGTGATTGGTGCGAATACCTTGGGGTATCCTCTTAGACATTCTGAAAGTTCGTCTCCTGCATTTAATCGTCTTGCAATATTCTGTACACAGACGGCTAGCTTTTGGTTTGTCATGTTCTCTGCAATTAAGACAAGTCCTTGAGCCAGGGCGACACCACTTTGCAAAATAACGGACAACTGCCTGAAAAAGACGAGTAGATCTTTGGGGGGAACTGTCAGTTTACCGGGTGAGATTTGACTAGCCTTTAATCTTTGTGCTGATGCTTTATTTTGGTTGTCTGTTGACGAACTTTTTCTTGAGGAGTTATTTTGATTGGTTTTTGGTGCACCATAGGTAGCCATGATTAATGGTCCTTATTCAGCAAGGCCTTAGGATTCGCCGCTTTGCTTAGAGCTTCGTCTCTAGTGATGGCACCCGATTTTATTAGCCCTTCGAGGCATTGCTCTAATGTATTCATACCTTCTTTGCTGCCTGTTTGAAGTTGTGAATATATTTGGCTTACTTTGCGCTCACGAATTAGGTTAGAAATTGCAGGCGTATTGACAAGCATTTCATAGGCTAATGATCGTTTCCCAGATGTATTTTTGCAGAGCGTTTGAGACATGACCCCAGCTAGTGATGTGGAGACTTGAAGGCGAGCTTGCTCTTGCTGATCGCCAGGAAATACATCGACAATTCGTTCTACTGTTTTCGCTGCTGATGATGTGTGCAATGTACCCAATACTAAGTGGCCGGTTTCAGCAGCTGTAATTGCCAACTGAATGGTTTCTAGGTCACGCATCTCTCCGATGTAAATTACATCTGGATCCTCTCTTAGTGCCGCACGTAAAGCTGAAGCAAATGATTGGGTATCTCTTTTAACCTCACGCTGGTGAATAATCGAGTATTTTGAATGGGTAAACTCGAACTCTATGGGGTCTTCAATCGTCAGTATATGTCTCTTTTGTGTTTCTAGAATGCAATTGATGAAAGCTGCAAGTGATGTTGATTTCCCTGAGCCGGTTGGGCCCGTACAGAGAACAAGCCCACGTTCTTTTTGCGTGAGATTAATGAATTGTTCTGGTAGACCTAAATCTTGCCATGCTGGAAGCTTATCGGGAAGAACTCGCAGCGTTAAGCAGCGCTTTTCGTTGGCGATATAAGCATTGATTCTGATTCTGGAAATTCCCTCGAGTCCAATCGAGGTATCAAGGTCGCCAGTCCTTTCAAAATCCGCTACTTTCTCGGCCCCAACGATTTCGTGTAATAATTTCGACATGTCCTCCGGCTGCAAGACATTCTCTAAAATTTTGATATCTGAATTGACCCGTATGGCGATTGGTGAACCTTCTTCTAGGTGAATATCCGATGAACCTGCTTTGACCGCAAAGTCGACAATCTGACGTGCAATGCTCATTGGGTCAGCAATACGATTCAATACTCATTATTACTGATTTTTTTGAGTTCTGAAATAGTTGTAAGTTGTTTCTCAATCAAATCAATGGCGTATGAACTCAGAGTTAGCATTCCCTCCTGAACCGCAATTTGCTCGATCTCATGATTTGATTTTTGTTCTTTGATGGAATTCCGGATATTTTTACTTACTTTCATCAGTTCATATGTGCCGATCCGACCTTGGTAGCCGGTTCCGCTGCATCTGGGGCAGAGGGTTCCTTCCTGTTTTCGTTGTTGTTTCTCTTCAGCTGTAAGAGCGGTTGCCTCACGAATAGCAGTGCCAGGACGGAGGCCTGTAAATTGACTTTCCGACTCGTTGATTGGCCGTTCAGTACTGCAGGATGCACAAACCTTACGGAGGAGTCGTTGAGCCAAGACTCCTCGTAAAGAGGCATTGAGTTTATAACTTGGTATTTCCATATCGATCAAACGTGTTAATGAGCTTGCTGCACTATTTGCGTGCAATGTTGTGAATACGAGGTGACCCGTTTCGGCTGCATCCATCGAGGATTCAGCGGTTTCGGGGTCTCGCGTTTCACCGATTAGGATCACATCCGGGTCTTGACGTAGAAATGTCCTAAGGAGATTTGCAAATGTTTGACCCTTGGCGCGAATCACCGGAAATTGTTGAATATTGCCGCCCAGGTCGTATTCGATCGGGTCTTCTGCGGTCACAATATTCAGTTCTCCAGAGTCTTTTTCTCGTAATGCCGACGCTAATGTGGTCGATTTCCCCGAACCAGTTGGACCCGATACGATGATGATACCGTTGGCTTCACTGAGTATTGAACGAAATTCTGTACGTACTTTATCGTTACTTATTAATGTATCAAGGCTCAGCATTTCTGCATTGCTATTCAGAATTCGAAGCACCATCTTTTCTCCATATTTTCCTGGAGCTGTGGCACAACGAAATTCCATGCTGTTTCCCTCAAAGCGGCGTTTAATTTTTCCGTCTTGAGATTGTCGTCGTTCTGCAATATCCATTTGTGCCATGTTCTTTAGGCATGCAGTTAGCTTGATGCCTGCCGTTCGTGGCATGCTCACGTAATTTTGCATCACACCATCTCGCCGAACTCTCACTTTATAATCGTCTTGTCGAGGTTCTACGTGGATATCGGATACTCCAGAGCGTGTGGAGTGAATTAAGATCTTTGCGGCTGCTTGTTGAATCTTCGAACCCAGCATTTCTGCTGATAGGTCCATACTTGCTTCTTCAATGGTTTGTTCATCACTATCATCAAAGTCGAAATCAAATCCTTTAGAATTACTGTCTTCATCGGCATCTTGTAAGGCTGCTATAACTGCATCATCACCGAATTCAAAGGTTTCAAGACCTTCTCCGCTGATTAAACGTTGTTCGGCGGCTTGATCGAGTAGTGACTGTATTTCATTAGCAGGTTTTTCAATAAATTGACATTCATAGCCTGCGTTAGTGATTCGTTTTTTTATGAAATCACCAATCGTGCCGAGATAGCTGAAATTGCCAATGGCAATCGTTAGCTTTTTCGTTCCATCGGATGGACTTTTCTCTATGCCAATGGGTACAACAATATTTTCCCGACACCATTGAAGGGAGAAATATTGATCGACTAATTCTCTAGTTTGTGTTGGGGATTGCATTTACTTGCACTTACAGAAACTCCCGCCCATCACTTGGCAGAACCTGGGATTTGGTTCTATACAACTAGGAGCGCAATCTATATCGTACTCTTCTTGCGTATCTTTAATGGTTTTATCGCATACCCAAAAGGTTCTCCCACAGGGGGCCGGTCCCTCTGTGTTGTTGGTTTTTATCCCATTGCCTCCTGATTCACGAACTTGATCGATTTCAACTCCGCACGCTGCAGACTTATTTTCAATTAAACAGGCCTGATAATCAGTATCGTTGCCTTTGTCTTCACCAGCACAGAAATAAAATTGTCGATCTTCTGCGCAATGATCAATCTTGTTTGGAGCTTCAAAGTCTGTATGGTTAGTCTCTTGGTTTTGTTTGATATTGAGAGAACACATTTCAGCCTTCCAGGATGTTTCGTTATCGAACCGTTTGCCTTTTGCAAAGTAATACTCTTTTGTGCAACCGTCGGGCCTTACCTTTTCTGCAGTGAGCGTTGGATTGCCTCCTTTTGATGGATCAGTTTTATCTGAAAGACCTTCAATACATTTTGCACCAGCTATTGCCGTTTCTGCGGCATCTGCATCTACTTCGCTTGTGTATTCAACACCTTCAACTAGCCATACTGGATTATTTAGGCATCCATTGGTGGTGCAAGTTTTGGAGCTAGTGTCAACGGGTGGTCGTGTTGGGCAGCCCGATGTTGCGTTGGGATTCCACTTATTGATAGGTCCTGCTGTAATTTTATCAGTTTTGTTTTTGGCGAGTGCTTCATCGCAGGCATCTTTGCTCTTTTTAATGGCTGCCATATGATTGACTAATTTTTTCAACTCCTCGCCTTGGGTGCATAAAATGCCTGCCCAACTTTTGCAGTATGGGATGGATTCGGGTCCAGTTGGTTGGCTGGATTTGGTTAGCTTTCCGCTAATCATTGCAAAAGACATAGGAAAGAGTAAGGCTTCCGTGTCTTGGATTGGCTTGACGCTAAATGACGTACAAGTTGTATTAGTTGAATCAATTATATATCCTTTTGGCTCCAATACTATATTGGAAATGATGCTGTCGTCGACTGTTGTATCGCTAGAAACTCTTGATTTTTGAAGGCAGTCCGCTGCCGTTGCATTTAGGAGTGCTTTAGTTGCATCGATGTCTGCTCTTTTTTTCCAAGACAGGATGCCGTTATTTCCACTTGTGCCACGCAAAGAAACAGTGGTGAGGATGGATAAGCCAGCCAGCACCACTACAAGTTCAACTATCGAATAGCCCTTGTTTCTCCATTTTAAGCTGTTGGATTTTTTCATGCTTAGTCAGGTAGTGCCCTGGACTGTGCCTCAAAACTAATCTCAATTTATATAGTACTTTTAAAAATTACCAAGTCCCAGCTGCTGAACAGTTTTGGACGCCTGCCGTGGCGCAAGTTTTAGCACCCGTGGCAACGTTATATGTAAATGTGGGGTACGTAGCTGGAGTTGATGAAGTTACTGTCAATGTTCCAGTTGATGCACATGTGCCTATAGCATTTGCGGTATAACCATCTAAAGTAAATGCTGCATAATTACATGCGGTGCCAGTGCAACCGTTTGCAATCTTAACAGCGCATTCCTTGGCTAATGAGGCCAGCGTATTGGATGCTGCCGAGGAGCGTGCTTTGTCGTTGATACTTGTAAAAGAGGGGATTGCAATTGCGGACAGGATCGCAAGAACAGCAACAACTACGACGAGTTCAATCAGGGAGAAGCCTTGCTCGTGTGGCTTGCTTGTCAAAGCTCTTTGAGCCCTTGTTGTGGACAGGTATGCATTGAGAAGGGTCATCTTAAAATCCGAATTCCATACAATCATTGTTAAGAGTGCCCCAGTTGTCAATGTGGGGACATATCGATGACTGCGTCTAACAAGGATTTGTTTTCATATCGGCTGCACGGCGGAAATATTCACGCTGCAGCACAGCGACTCAATTGCAGCTCCTCGCATCTTTTAGATGCCAGCGCGTCACTGGTTCCGTGGACGCCCCGCTTCTCGCGTTCATTTCATGGGTCGATTCGTGATTATCCCGATCGCTCCTACAGGCATCTCCGAGCTCTTATTGCCCAGCAGCACCAGCTTCCTCTCGCTCTGGTCTTGCCAGGTAATGGTGCAGCTGAACTGTTCACCTGGGCGGCGCGAGATGCGGCAGCTACGGGCATCAGCTCCTTGCCAGCTCCTGGATTTGCTGATTACTCGCGCGCATTGGCTTGTTGGCAAGGGCGCTGGCTGCCTCAGTCATTCTTGTTGCAATGCGCGGCCCCCTTCCCTCAATCGTTTCGCTCGCCACCAGCATGTGATGCTCTTTGGATTTGTAACCCCCACAACCCCACCGGCCAGTTGTGGAGTCGTGCCTCTTTAGAGCCACTGCTTCAGCGGCATCGGTTGGTGATCTGCGACGAGGCGTTTCTGTCGCTGGTTCCCGATGGAGAGCAGCAATCTTTGATCCCGTTGGTGGCCGACCACCCCAATCTGGTGGTGATTCGTAGCCTCACCAAGCTCTATGGCATCGCTGGCCTGCGTCTCGGCTATGCCATTGCGCAACCGGAACGTCTAAAACGCTGGGCCCAGTGGCGCGACCCTTGGCCTGTCAATGCCATTGCTTCGGCGATGGCTGAGCAGTTGTTGGCGTCGCCGGCGAAATACCAACGCTGGTGCCTTCGTGCTCAAAGATGGGTCGCCAAGGAGGGCGCTTGGATGCAGCAAAAATTGTCTCAGTTGCCTGGCATCATGCCGATGCCGTCAGCGGCCAACTTTCTGTTAATTCATGCGGATCACTCGTTGGTGCCCCTGCGGGAAGTTGTTGAGCAGCGCCACCGGATTTTGTTGCGCGATTGCCGCTCATTTGAGGGCTTGGGTGAGTGTTGGTTGCGCATTGGCTTGCAGAGCCGGCGCAACAACCGACGCATTATTCGTGCCCTCAAGCAGGAGCTTGATCGAGCGCCCCTGGCGTAAACTCACTACATCAAGTTGGCAAGTAATTGGGCCAGTTGTGCATCGGCATCCCGCTCGGCCAGTTCGTTCATGCCGGTGCGCATCTGTTCAAGTAGTTCTGGACAACCTTCCGCTCCCTCAAGCCGTGCTCCGAGCAGGCGGCGAATGCTTTTGGCTAAAGCAGGGTGTTCTGGAGCGTGTTGGTGCACAATCACGGCTCCACCCAGTTCGGCTGCGCAGTCGGCATTGGCGTCTTGGTGTTGATCGGCCGCTTGGGGGAAGGGCACAAGAATGCTCGGCGTGCCGCACACCGCTAGTTCGCTGAGGCTGCCTGCACCAGCACGGCTAATCGCTAGGTCGGCATGTTGCAGTAGGCCGGGGATGTCGTCGCTGAAGCGGCGTTCCACCAGCCGGGGGTGCTGCAGTTCACCCACGTCGGGATCGTTGCCCCCCGTGAGATGCACCACCCGACAGCCCCGTTCCAACAGCTCGGGAAGCACTGCTCTCACCATTCGGTTGAGGCCGAGTGCACCTTGGCTGCCGCCCATTACCACCAGTAATGGCCCCGGGCCGGAGGGCGCCCAGTTCGGCAGGGGCTGCGCGGTGAGAAAGGCGGACCGCACGGGGGTGCCGGTGAGCACAGGGCGGCAGCCTGGGATGCGTCCGGCGGCCACCGGCAAGCCAACGGCAACGGCAGAGCAGAAACGCCCCAGCAGGCGCGTCACCCGGCCGGGGATCGCATTCGATTCATGCAACACGGCAGGCACTCTGCACCAGCGAGCCCCAAGAATCGCCGAGGCGGCGATGTAACCCCCCGTGGTGAACACTGCATCGATCTGATGGGTTCGGATCAAGCGCCGCACAGTGACGCTGGCCGCCAACAGACGAATCAGCTGCACCAGCTTGGTGAGCCCTCGACCCTGCAGGCCGCCTACTTTCACGGTGATCAGTTTGAACCGCGCTGGCACCAATTCGGTTTCGAGTCGATCAGGCACGCCCAGCCAGCGCACTTGCCAATGCTCGTCGAGGGCTTCTGCCACAGCCAGTGCTGGAAACAAATGCCCGCCGGTGCCGCTGGCTGCGATCAGTAGCCGAGTCATGGCGGCGGACGTCCACGTTCTCCGGCCCTAACTTAGATCGATTCCCGTTACAGGACTGTGCATCGTTTTTGGCGACTGGCCCTTGTCACGGCGTTGTGCGTCGGCGTGCTGCCGATGCAAAGCCCAGGTCGGGCGGCCACTGAGCCTCTGGCAACTGGATCTTTCGCTCAGCGTTTGCAACGTGCGCTGAACAGTGGGTCGGATCAGGATCTTGGGGCCGCGGTGGCCCCTGAGTTGCTGCCGAGCCTCGGGCGGCGTTATCAGTCGTTTCGGGCTGATTTCCCGGTTTTGTCATGGGCGGTGCAGCCGGATGAACCTTTGGCAGATGGCCGTTCCACTTTGTTGGTGACGGTGAATGGCGCCACTACCGCGCAGGGGTTCAGCTACCAGCTCCAAGCCCAGGAACGCCTGGCGATTCGTACCCATGCCGGACGATTGACTGCGCAGGAGGTGATCTTGCAGGAGTCGCTGCTGCGTAGCGGCAAGCGACCGTTGCAGGTCACCATGGGCATCCCCGATTTCGTGCTTACCGGCAGCCGCTACGACATCGACTTAATTGTGGATGAACCTCTGGGCCAGGCGATTTTGGCCGGGGGCTTGATTGAGCTATCCGATCAACAACTGGACACGCTCGCGCGACCTAACCTCCAGTTGGAACCTCTGGGTAGTGGAGGCTTGTTTAAAAGCGTGCGAGCGCCTCAGAGGCCTGGATCGCAAACCTGGGCCTTGATGGTTGTGCATCCCGACGGCGTTGTGACGGCGACCAAGCGGGTACAGATCGTTTCCAGCCTCAGCGACAAAGAGCGCAATTAGTACGATATCGAATCTGAATTATCACGATTTAGTGTGGTAGTAGCGATGTAGGGCTGAGACGTCCTCGTCGCCATGGCCCTGTTCCATCAAGCCGTTTTCCAGGTCCGCCACGAGCTGCGTCACTGGAAGGTCCAGGTTCACATCACCTGCGGCATCAAGGGCAATGCCGAGATCTTTCTGATGCAACGACATGCGAAAACCAAGGGGGTAAGAGGACTTCAGCATGGAGTTGGCGCGATGGCTCAGGGCCCATGAGCCAGCTGCACCTCCCTGGAGAGCAGTCACGACGGCATCCATGGGCAACTCAAGCCGTTGGCCGAGGGCCATGGCTTCAGCGACGGCGGCATAGCTGCCGGCCACCAGCACCTGGTTCACGGCCTTCACCTGTTGGCCTCGACCCACCGCTCCAAAGTGGTGGATGGAGCCGCCGATGATCTCGAGCACGGGTCGGGCACGCTCCAATGCGGCCGGATCGCCCCCTACCAGCACCGTCAAAGAACCTGCCTTGGCTCCCTCAGTTCCACCCGTGACAGGGGCATCCAAGTAGTGAACGCCTCGCTGCGCGAGGCGCTGGGCACAGGCGATCGCCGTGGCTGGCGCGATGGTGGAGCAATCCACCACCACGCTGCCGGCTGTCAGTTGATGGCTGGCGCCATCCGCTCCAAACAAAACGGCCTCCACGGCTGCGTTGTCGCTGACGCAAACCACCAGAACATCGACTCCCTTGGCTGCGTCGGCGGGCGTGGCACAGGCGATGGTTCCTTGCAGACTTCTGTTGCGTCTTCGCGTATGAACGCGCATGAGAACGTCAGCACGCCTGAGGTTGGCGGCTATCGGAAAGCCCAGAGCTCCAAGGCCGATCATCCCCACCCGCAGGTCACATCTCGTCATGGTTGGCGGGTGTTTTCGTCAGAGTTTCGCTGTTGGAAGCGCCACAGTGCCTTCAGTTGAATTGTTTGGGCATGAAGTCTTCCATTCATCGCCATGGGAGTGGCCTACTTCTGCTGGGTTTACTGGCTGTTCCCGTTCTTGGTTACAGCGCATTGGCAAAGGCCAAGCGCACTCCGATCACTCCTCAGCAGGAGCAGGTTTTGATTCAGGGCCACAAATCTTGGTCGAAGACCAGCTATAGCAAGCGTCGGAGTGCGGTGGATCGCACATTGGCGTGCGTCGATGCGGCGCAGTCGAAAGACGACTTAAAAACCTGTCGAAAACAGCGAAAAGAAGCACGCCGGGCCCTTCGCAAGGAGCACCACGCCTACATCAATCGGGTGCGTGGGCAGGCTGGTCTGCCGACTCGTGACGAGAAGCCACTTCGGAGAAAAAATCGTCGTGCTGCCAAGGCCTGAGTCCATCTCATCCATGCTCTTGGCACAACAAAGCCCCCTGCCGGGGGCTTGTATCAAAGCTATCGGCAGATTTGTTGTTGGGTCGTTCGCTTAATCGTTGTCGAGGGCTGCAACTCCAGGCAAAACCTTGCCCTCTAGCAGTTCCAGGCTGGCGCCGCCACCGGTGGAAATGTGCGACATCTTCTCGGCGAGGCCTGCTTTCTCAACGGCAGCGACGGAATCGCCACCACCGATGATCGTGCAGCAACCTTTGCCGCCAATTTCAGCCAACGTTGTGGCGATTCCATTAGTGCCGGCAGCAAATTTGTCAAACTCGAACACGCCCATGGGGCCATTCCAGATCACGGTTTTGCAATCAGACAGGGCCGCTTGGAACACCTTGATGGCATCGGGGCCGATGTCCAGACCCATCCAGCCGTCGGGGATCGCAGTGACGTCTGCAATTTTGCTGTTTGCATCAGGGGCGAAGTTGTCAGCCAGCACCACGTCGGTGGGCAGCAGCAGTTCAACGCCTTTGGCTTTGGCTTTGGCTTCCAATTCCTTGGCCAGTTCCAATTTGTCGTCTTCCACGAGGCTTTTGCCAACGGCTAAACCACGGGCTTTGTAGAAGGTGAAGATCATGCCGCCGCCGATCAGGACCTTGTCGCACTTATCGATTAGGGCTTCAAGAACACCGATTTTGGAGCTCACCTTGGATCCACCAACGATGGCAGCGAGGGGACGTTTGGGTTCGTCCACGGCACCCTGCAGGTACTGAAGCTCCTTCTCCATCAGGAAGCCGGCGACGCTCGGCTTCAGGAATTTGGTGACACCCTCGGTGGAGGCATGGGCACGGTGGGCGGCGCCAAAGGCGTCGTTCACATACACATCAGCCAGCTTCGACAGTTTTTCAGCGAACCCTGCGTCGTTTTTTTCTTCTTCAGCGAAGAAGCGGACGTTTTCAAGCAGCACCACGTCGCCGTTTGCCATGGCACTCACCTTGGCTTCGGCGTCGGGGCCGATGCAGCTTTCGGTTTTGGTGACGGTCTTGCCCAGCAACTCGCTCAGACGTGTAGCCACTGGTGTGAGGCGCATCGCATCATTCACCTGACCTTTGGGCCGACCAAAGTGAGCGGCGAGAACAACCTTGGCGCCCTTCCCAACGAGGTCGTTGATGGTGGGCAGCGCTGCGCGGATGCGGGTGTCATCGGTGATTGCGCCGGCATCGTTGAGGGGAACGTTGAAGTCAACCCGCACGAGGACGCGTTTGCCGCTCAGGTCGCCGGCATTGAGGCTGGCCAGGGAACGCTTCGCCATGGGATTGTCTCGTGCGGTAAGAAATCGACGAGAGATTAACCTGTGTTTCGAGGGGTTTGAGCTCTAGGGCATGACATAGGCCCAGATGGAGCTGTTGTCGCCCCATGGTTGAGTGCGATTCTCTGCCCATGGATAAACCCTTGAGTCGAATCAAATCGCTGTGGAGCCCTGGTGTTGGTGCTTTTAAGCAACTGTGGTGAAGTCGTGCTCTCGGCGCTTTCAAAGAATTCTGCGATTCAGGCGTGTCCTTCGAGGTGGTCGACGCGTTGAATGGAGTGTGATCTGGATGAGCATCGCGCCGTGAACTTGGATAGTGATCGTGGGTGCACCGCAGTCCGGGTGATGCCGTGAGTGCACCACCGATTCAGTGGTATCCAGGCCACATCGCCAAGGCGGAGCAGCAGCTCAAACGCAACCTCGAAAAGGTTGACCTGGTGATTGAGGTACGCGATGCCCGTATCCCGCTGGCCACAGGGCATCCACATCTCAATCGCTGGTTGAAAGGGAAGCAGCATCTGTTGGTGATCAACCGGCGCGACATGGTCACCAAGGAGGCATGGGCCGCCTGGGAGCAGTGGTTTAAGGCAAACGGTCAGCGCACGGTTTGGTGTGATGCCAAGGTCGGCACTGGGGTGAAGCAAGTGCAGCAGGCGGCGATCCGAGCTGGGGATCAGCTCAATGAGCGACGTCGAAACCGTGGGATGCGCCCGCGGGCCGTACGCGCCCTCACCCTCGGTTTTCCCAATGTGGGCAAATCGGCCCTGATCAATCGATTGGTGAAAAAAAAGGTGGTGGCCAGTGCTCGCCGGGCGGGGGTCACCCGCACATTGCGTTGGGTGCGACTTGGCCAAGACTTGGACCTGCTCGATGCCCCGGGTGTGCTTCCACCCCGTTTGGATGATCAACAGGCCGCGTTGCACCTTGCGCTATGTGATGACATCGGCCAGGCGGCTTACAACGGCGAGTTGGTGGCGCAGGCCTTTCTGCAGCTGTTGATTGATTCGGCGGGACGGAAGGCATCTGGTGTGGTGATCAGTGTTTTGGAAACGCGGTACGGCATTCCTGTATCTGGGCAAACCCTTGACCCCTTGTATTGGCTGGAAGCTGCTGCGGCGCGACACACCTCCAACGACACGACCCGCATGGCGCAGCGGCTCTTGGATGATTTTCGTAAATCGGCCTTGGGCAACATCGCCCTCGAATTGCCGGAGCATCTCGACCGTTGACGTCGCCCGAGCCAGGCCAAGGACGGCCTCCATTGCCAGAGGAGGTGTTTACAAACACGTTCGGTGAAGGGGAAGGGGAGTTGGTGTCGCTCACCTACCCGAAGCCGCTCCCGATGCGATTGGATCGCTGGCTGGTGAGCCAACGCACGGAGCAGAGCCGTGCTCGGATTCAAAAATTTATTGATGCTGGCTATGTGCGTGTCAATGGCAAACAAGGCAAGGCCAAAACACCACTCCGCGAGGGTGATCAGGTGCAGTTGTGGATGCCGCCGCCGGAGCCACTGCCCTACCTAAAGCCTCAGCAGATGGATCTTGATGTGCTCTTTGAAGATCAGCACATCATTGTTTTGAATAAATCTGCTGGGCTCACAGTGCATCCAGCTCCGGGGAATAAAGACGGCACAATGGTGAATGGGTTGCTTCACCATTGCCCTGATCTTCCTGGCATTAGTGGTAAATTACGTCCTGGAATCGTGCACCGGTTGGATAAAGACACCAGTGGTTGTATTGTAGTCGCAAAATCTCAAGAAGCCCTTGTAAAACTGCAGGTGCAGATTCAGAAACGGGTTGCTTCTCGGGAATATTTTGCGGTGGTTCATGGGGTTCCTAGTGGAGACAGCGGAACCATCGTTGGGGCGGTGGGCCGCCACCCTGTGGACCGAAAGAAATATGCCGTTGTCAGTGATGCATCAGGGCGTTATGCACGCACGCACTGGACTTTGGTGGAACGTTTTGGGGACTATTCCCTACTGCGCTTCAAATTGGATACGGGCCGAACGCATCAGATTCGGGTGCATTGTGCTCACATCAATCATCCAGTGGTGGGCGATCCCACCTACAGCCGTTGTCGCAAACTTCCGGTGGATCTTCCCGGCCAGGCCTTGCACGCCGTGCAGTTGGGATTGGACCATCCGATCACAGGGGAACGCATGGTGTTTGAAGCACCCCTACCCCCAGTGATGGAGAAGCTGTTGTTGGTTTTACGGCGACGCTCAGGGGCCTCCCCTGTCGTGTAGATCGATCGGCATCTGGTGTGGATGCTTGGCTTTCGCCTGGACAGCAGCGAATTTTTCCTTTTGATGTTGTCAGCCTCATCCAGCTTTGATGGTGATTCGCATTCATTGCCGGAAGCCTTGGCTCTCTGCGTTGATGCGGGCTTTGCGCAATGAAGTGATCCCCGTGTGGATGTGAAAAGCCCTGATCGTGGTTGATAGATCTGGCCCTTGATGGATGGTTCAACGCGGTAGTCGAGGACAGGCTTCCACCAGGGTGCGGCTGATCTCAGCCTGGGGCGACTGAAAGATGCGATCGCCCGGACCCTCCTCGACGATGTGTCCTTTGTCGAGGACGATGACGCGATGGCAGAACCCACTGGCCACTGCCAGATCGTGGGTCACAAAAATCATCGCTAGCCCAAGATTGCGTTGAAGTTGGCGCAAGAGGCCCAACACTTCCGCTTGAACCTCGGCGTCGAGCATGCTCACGCTCTCATCGCAAATCAGCACCTTCGGTTCCAGAGCCAATGCGCGGGCAATCGCCACCCGTTGTTGTTGTCCGCCAGAGAGTTGTTTTGGGAAGCGGTCTTGAAATTGATCGGCCGGGCTCAATCCCACTTGCTCCAGCAGGCTGCGGGCTCGTTCTCGGGCAGCCGCCTTCGAGCAGAGGCCATGAATCAGCAGTGGATCGGCGATGGCATCCGCCACGCTCAGGGCCGGATTGAGACAGGCCAGTGGGTCTTGAAACACCATTTGTATCGCCCGTCTAGCAACCCTTAACGACTGCCCACGCAGACGCAGCAGATTTTGTCCAAGCAGGTCGACTTGACCTCCTCGGATGCTGTTCAGTCCCATCAGTGCCCGGCAAAGGGTGCTTTTGCCGCATCCGGATGCCCCCACCACTCCAAGGCTTTCGCCGGCGAGGAGCTCAAAGCTCACGTCGTCGACCGTTTTGAGCCATACCGGTGACCACGGCATCCCTCCGATGCCATGCCAGCAGCGCATCGAATCCACCCTCAAGACGGGTTCGCTGGTTGGGCGTTCCGGGGACTGCCCCCCTTCACGAGCTCGGGCCGAAGCCACAAGACGCTGGCCTACGGAAGATTGTGGCTGCGTGAGCAGTTGGCGACTTGGGCCCTCTTCTACCCGGCGCCCCCCGTCGAGCATCGCCATGCGGTCGCACCATCGGGAGGCCATGGCGAGGTCATGGCTGATCAGCAACAAGGCACTGCCCAATTCACGGCAGAGTCCACTGAGCTCCGCCATCACTTGACTGGCCACTGCCACATCCAGGCTCGTGGTGGGTTCGTCTGCAATGAGTAGCGGAGGTTCATGGGAGATGGCCAGGGCGATGGCCAAGCGTTGCCGCATTCCTCCGCTGAGCTCATGCGGATAGGCCCGGAATCGTTGTGCACCAATCCCAACGCGTTCCAACAAGTCGAGCGCACGCGTCTTGCGCCATTGGGGACTCGTTGTAGATCGATGCGCTTTCAAAGTGTCGAGGAGATGGTCTCCGACGGGCATCAGCGGATTCAGCCGAGCCATGGGGTCTTGAAACACCAGGCCAGCCGCTTGTCCGCGCAATCGACGCAGGGCGGAGCGATTGAGTTGGCGCGGGTCTTGTCCCGTGAGTTTCAACCCCCCTTCGCAGGTGGTTCCCACAGGGAGTAGCTGCATTACCGCTCGGGCCACAGTGCTTTTGCCGCACCCAGACGACCCCACCAACGCCAGGGTCTCGCCGGCTTCAAGGGATAGATCCAGCCCATTCAGGGTCCAACTGTCGCTGCCTGGATACCGCAACTTCAGCTGATTGAGCTCCAAAACTGGCCGTGCCATATCGAGGACGGACGGGGAGACGGAAAGACCAGTACTGCATACCATGGAATCACCCGCTGGGCCGGATGCGAAACGCCGCCTCAATACCGGATGAACAAAGGGCTACGAAGGGCTCGGCAATGTTCAGGCGCGGGTTGCCGGAATTAAGGCAGCGTCCGATTCGAAATCCAGACGATTACCAGATTGTGTTGCCCGAGTGGTTGAGGCAATGCATTTCCAACGTGCCGCCAGGGGCTGGCCAAAGTTGTCCGACCGATTCAGAAGCGTTGTTGGTGTCGGCTTTCGACTTCGGTTTTCAGCTGCATGAGGGGCAATTCCGGGCGAGTGGCGACCCTTATATCGTTCATCCCGTCGCGGTAGCTGATCTGCTGCGCGATATCGGAGCGAGTGCTCCGGTCATCGCGGCGGGCTTCCTCCACGATGTGGTGGAAGACACCGATGTCTCTCTCGAGGAGATCCAAGAGCATTTCGGTTCAGAAGTGCGCGAGCTGGTGGAGGGGGTCACCAAGCTCGGCGGTATTCATTTCAACGACCGCACCGAGGCACAAGCCGAAAATTTGCGTCGGATGTTTATGGCGATGGCCAGTGACATTCGGGTTGTGTTGGTGAAGTTGGCTGATCGGGTCCACAACATGCGTACCATTGGTGCCCTCAAAGAAGAAAAGCGTCAGCGGATTGCTCGGGAAACGCGCGAGATCTATGCCCCCCTTGCCAACCGGCTTGGCATTGGACGGTTCAAGTGGGAGCTGGAGGATTTGGCGTTCAAATTGTTGGAGCCCGAGGCCTTCCGGGAAATCCAGCAAGAGGTAGCCACCAAGCGCAGTGAGCGGGAGCAGCGGCTGGGGGTCACGGTTGATTTATTGAATGAACGGTTGCAGCGCGCGGGGCTTGAGGGCTGTGAAGTAAGTGGGCGGCCGAAACACCTCTATGGCATCTGGAGCAAAATGGAGCGCCAACAAAAGGAGTTCCACGAGATCTACGACGTGGCAGCCCTTCGCATCATTACGCCCAATGTGGAAACGTGTTATCGCGCCCTGGCCGTGGTGCATGACACGTTTCGCCCGATCCCCGGACGGTTCAAGGACTACATCGGCTTGCCGAAGCCGAATGGCTATCAGTCTCTGCATACAGCGGTGATCGGTCGTCATCGTCCGATTGAAGTGCAGATTCGCACCTTGGAGATGCACCAAGTTGCCGAATTCGGGATTGCGGCCCACTGGAAATACAAGGAGGGGGGGTCGCCCGCTAGCTGCAGCAGTGATGCGGAACGGTTCAACTGGTTGAGGCAGCTGGTCGATTGGCAGCAGGAGGGAGGTAACGACGACCACAACGACTACCTCTCATCTATCAAGGAAGACCTCTTCGACGAGGAGGTCTTTGTATTCACGCCCAAAGGAGATGTGGTCGGCTTACGGAAAGGCGCGACCGCCGTTGATTTTGCCTATCGGATTCACTCTGAAGTGGGCAACCATTGCAACGGTGCGCGCGTAAACGATCGTCTGTGTCCCTTAGCGACACCGCTGCAAAACGGAGATTTCGTTCAGGTTTTAACCAGTAAGACCGCGCACCCCAGCCTGGATTGGCTCAATTTCGTTGCCACCCCCACTGCACGCAACAGGATCCGCCAGTGGTACAAGCGCAGCCATCGTGATGAAACGATCGAGCGGGGTAAAGATCTGCTGGAGCGGGAGCTCGGCCGCGATGGCTTCGACCTGCTCTTGAATGGCGAAACCATGGTGCGTGTGGCCCAGCGCTGCAATGTCGTCACCACGGAAGACCTCCTGGCTTCGTTGGGATTTGGTGCGGTAACCCTGCAGCAGGTTCTCAACCGCTTCCGAGAGGAGATCAGGCTGCAGGCCCAAGAGGAGGAGGCGCCGCTCAGCAATGAAGAGGTGGCTCGGGCTCTGGTGGCACCCAAGGCTGCGGCCCCGTCTCAACGCAGTGGAGCGGGGGCCATTTTGGGAATTGAAGGATTGGATTATCGCCTGGGTGGTTGCTGTAGTCCGTTGCCCGGCGAGTCGATCGTGGGAACCGTTGCTCTCGGTAATCACGGCATCACGGTTCATCGTCAGGATTGCACCAATGTGGGGTCGATTCCTCGGGAACGGCGGTTACCGGTGCGTTGGAACCCCAAGCCCGATGGCGACCGCCAAAACTTTCCAGTTCAGCTACGCATTGAGACGATTGACCGAGTTGGCATCTTGAAAGACATTCTGATGCGCCTCTCCGATGGGGCGATCAACGTCAGTGATGCGCGGGTGAAAACGGCAGCGGGTCGGCCGGCTTGTATTGATTTGCGGGTGGAACTGCAGAGCTCTGATCAGTTGACTCGCACTCTGGCCCAGATCCGCTCGATGGCCGATGTGATCGGGATTGCGCGGATTGGAGTGAGTTGAGGATCTTGGTTTGACCAACCTCTTATTGGCATTGCCATTCGAGGTTTCGATCGAATCGTTGGGGGAGTCGTACTGGGATGTGGTGGAGGCCGCACGGTTTCCTCGCACGCAATTGCGCTTCCGAAACGATGGCGTACTGCACCAGTTGGGGCTGGATGCCCAGCAGGTGT
>QCVD01000033.1 GCA_003208835.1 Synechococcus sp. AG-683-C23
GTTAAGTCAGCCTTGAAATAGCTCTGCTTCAACGTCTGCCGGAACCAGTTGATGCCCTTGTCTTGTATCAGATATTTCATCCGTGCATGGGGGCGGATCACACGATCGCCATGGTCTCGCTGCAGCGCAAGGATCGACTGAACTACATCCAAGACGTGTTCAGCTGCAACGTATCCGAGCGGATCAGCAATGCGAGCAAAGGTTTCTTCTTTGTTGTGGGTGCGCCCCATGCCACCGCCCACATAAACGTTGCAACCCTTTAACTCTCCTGAGGGATGGGTGAAGACAACCAATCCGATGTCTTGAGTGAGGAGATCAATGGAGTTATCGCCAGGGACAGTGACGCCAACTTTGAATTTTCTTGGTAGGTAGGTGTCGCCGTAGAGAGGCTCAGCCTCACTGCCTGAGTAAACACCACCTTCCGATTGCCGCAGGCGTGCTTGTTTCACTGCCTTGGATGGTTTGAAGCGGTAGCTCAGGTCGCCATCAACCCAAAGGTCCAGATAAGAGCCTTCAGCAGCTTCTGGGCTGAGCAGGTCAGCAATTTCGTCAGCCAACTGCCTGGCAACTGGGTAACCACCCTTTTCGAAGGGGGCAGGGGGAGCCATCACATTTCTGTTGATGTCTCCGCAAGCAGCAAGGGTGGAACCCAAGTTGCGCACGATGGTGCCAATGACCTCTTTCAGATCGGCTTTTGGGATCCCGTGCATCTGGAAGGCTTGACGGGTTGTCGCCCGAAGCGTTCCATCTCCAATGCGGTTGGAGAGCTCATCTAGGGCTAAAAACAGTTGGGCAGGGATACGGCCGCCAGGACTGCGAAGCCGCAGCATCATCTGCCAGCTGCGGAGTTTGTCTGTTTTTCGCAGTTCTCGGTGGTGTTGCTGATAGCTGCCGTGAAACTTCAAGAGCTGAACAGCGTCTTCGGTGAAGCGCACTTCATCGTTGGCGAGTTCCGTCAATAACGGTTCGCGCAAAAAGTCGCTGTCGAGCTTTCGCTTTTCTGCTTTTGAGAGGCTGTTGGTTTGAGGTTCCGCCACGTCCACAGAGCCTTCTCTTGCTCAGATCAGGAGTTATCCACCGACGGTAGCGAAACGGCTTCCAATACAGTCGGCTTGGCTCATATCAGTGTCGTGACAACAACGTTTCTTCTTGAAATCGGCACTGAAGAATTGCCGGCGGATTTTGCGTGTAAAGCGCTAGCTCAGCTCCGAGAACTAGTACTGCACGACCTGGCTGAAGCGCGGTTGAGTCATGGATCGATTTCGATCTTTGGATCACCACGCCGTCTCGTGGTTTCTGTTCCCAACCTGGACGATCGCCAATCAGATCTTCGTGAAGAGCGAAAAGGTCCTCCGGTCGCTCAAGCCTTTAAGGATGGTGTTCCAGGCCCTGCTGCGATTGGGTTCGCAAAGCGTTGCGGCATCGATGCATCGCAGCTCGAGCAACGCGATACCTCGAAAGGCCCATGTGTTTTTGCCACTGTGTTGACGGCAGGACGTGAGGGTGTGTCTCTCCTCCGCGATTTCATTCCCACTTGGATTGATGCACTGCAGGGTCGTCGCTTTATGCGATGGGGAACGGGTACCCAACGCTTCAGTCGACCGATTCGATGGTTGGTCGCTCTCCATGGAGACGACGTCATTGATGTGGAGATGCTTGGGGCTGATCCAGTGGTTCGAAGCGACCGCTTTAGTCGTGGCCATCGTCTTTATGGCGATCAGCCGCTGCGGATTGCGACAGCGAATCAATACGTCAAAACCCTCCAAGACGCTGGTGTGTTGGTCGATCGGGACGAACGATCTGGCGTGATCCGAGCAGCGATCGATCAAGGGGCTAAATCAGCAAAGGGGGAGGCCAACTGCCCAGGCCGTCTTTTTGAAGAACTCGTCGATCTTGTTGAAGATCCTCGGGTTTTGCAGGGTCAAATTGCGGAACGATTTCTGCAATTACCTCCTGAGGTGATTTGCACCGTGATGCAGGCCCATCAGCGCTATGTGCCATTGCAAATACCTGGCCTCAATCCGGACCCATTGCGACTTACGGCAGAGGCGGTCCTGCGTCCTGAGTTTTTATTGGTGGCGAATGGTCTTGAGCAGGCGTCTGCGTTAATTACCCGTGGCAATGAGCGGGTCTTAGGTGCACGCCTTGCGGATGCAGAATTTTTTCTGGATGTCGACCGTCGTCAGCCCAGTGAGACGCGTCGTGATGCTTTAAGCCGTGTCACGTTCGCTGAGGGGCTTGGCAGCCTTCGCGATCGTTGTGATCGGATTGAACGCCTGACGGACTATCTCCTGGCTGCGCTTGATCTATCGGATTCGGTTGCTACGGCATCCCGTCGTGCAGCGCATCTGTGCAAGCACGATCTTGTCAGCCAGATGGTGGGTGAATTTCCTGAACTTCAGGGGTTGATGGGGGGTAAATATCTCTTGGAGGAAGGCGAATCGCGCGATGTGGCCTTGGCTGTCGTCGAGCACTACTTACCCCGCGGTGCAGGAGACGATTTGCCCAGTACCAAGGCTGGTGCGGTAGTCGCCCTCGCCGAGCGATTTGAGCTGCTGTTGAGCATCTATGCCAAGGGCGAACGTCCCAGTGGCTCATCCGATCCTTATGCCTTGCGACGGGCGGGCAACGGTGTTCTTTTGATTCTTTGGAATCAACGCTGGAGGCTCGATCTCAATGGTTTTCTTGCGAAAGCCGTTGAGGCCTGGAATGAGCTTTTTCCAGCCTTCGCAGTGGATACCGTCCAACTGGTCAGTGATCTCTCAACCTTGTTGCGCCAGCGCGTCACGTCCCAACTGGAAGACGACGGTTTTGCGGCTGATTTGGTTCAGGCGGTCGCTGGTGAAACCGTCTCGAGTGCGCGGCTGTTGCGGGATCCCCTTGATGTACGGGTTCGAATTCAATTGCTGCGGGGCTTGAGAGATCAGGGACGATTGTCGGCAGTGCAAGCCGTGGTTCAGCGGGCTGCGCGGTTGGCTGAGAAGGGAGATCTTCCTTTGGGTGTGTTGTCAAGCGCTGATGTGGTGGACCCTTCGCGCTTTGAGTCGGCGAGTGAGCAGGGACTTTTTGAAGCCACGCAACGGTTGAACCCCCTCGCATCCAGTGGTTCCTATCAGGATCTCTGTGATGCCCTTGTGGAGTCCACCCCCGTACTGGAGGCATTTTTTGATGGCGAGCAGAGTGTGATGGTGATGGCAGAGGATCCTGCCCTTCGGAAAAACCGACTGAATTTGCTTGCCGTATTACGCAATCAGGCAGCTGTCTTAGCTCAATTTGAGTTGATCCAAAGTTGACGGCATTGTTGGCAGCAGCGTCTCGAACGGCTATCGAGTGGCTACTGCATTGTTTCAACACGACCGATCAAGAGAATGCATAGGGAGCGAGCTCTCAACAACAATCTCTGGCTCCGGTTGTCATTCGCCTAAGGCGGAAACGGATTGGGAACCGTTGTGGCGGCATTGATCATTGCCGGTACAGCGATTTATGCGATCAATGTGTGGTCAACCACCAAAAAGAAACTGCCCCAGGCAAGAACCTGGAGCAGGGCATCGAACGGCTGAAGGAGGCCGCAGGTCAGGGGATGGAATCTCGCCAGTGATGTTGAATGAAAGCTGGAGCTAATTCACTCCGGCTTTTTCTTTACTCTCTTTGTTCTCCTTTCCTTTGGCTTGAGCTTTGATCTGTTGGGAGGCTTCCTCAGCAAGGAAATCACCATCCGACCGCCCCACTGCCGAAGGAACTGGCTTGTAAACCGGAGGAGCAAGAGCTTCTCCGCGTAGCAAACTCCCAAGGGTGCGCAGCGTGAGCTTCACCTGCTGCCAGGGATTCATCAGCACCACCCGCTTGTAGAGGTAGCTGTCAAAGGTGAGGCGTTGCACATCTTTGTCGTTGCACATTTCGACGAAGGCTTCCCGTGCCGCATCGTTCCGATAGAAGATGCGTTGCAAGAGATCGAGCACGGCATAGGTGGCGCCGTATTTGCGATCCCAACGTTTGAGATAGGTGGATTTGATTTGCTTCTCCGTCGGAACACTGGCTCCGTTGTTGGAGATTTCCACAATCGCTTCCGCACACATCCGACCACTTTTGGCAGCGAAGTAGATCCCTTCTCCAGAACTTTTGGTGACGTATCCAGCGGCGTCACCCACAAGCGCCATGCGTCCCACCACTCGTCGAGGGCGCGGATGCTCTGGGATGGGGTGAGCTTCAACCTTGATCACTTCACCTTTGAAGAGACGTTTGGTGGCACGTTCTCGTATGCCCTTCTGAAGACCCTTAATCAGGCTCTGGTTTTGTTGCATCGTGCCGGTACCAACTGCCACGTGGTCGTATTTCGGGAACACCCAGGCGTAGAAGTCGGGCGACACATCTGTGCCGACGTACATCTCAGCGAGATCCTCGTAATACGTCATCTCCTCAGGTGGAAGTTTGATCCGTTCCTGGAAGGCAATCGCCACTTTGTAATCACCGGCGTCCATCGCTTTGGCCACCCGGGAGTTGGCACCATCAGCCCCAATAATTAGATCCACATCAAGGGTTTTAGGGTCCCCTGTTGGGCCGCCCCTGCTGTAATCGGCGTAATGGATGCAGTATGGACCCTGCCGGTTTTTGCCAGTGTCGATTTTTTGCACCAGGCCATTGATCAACGTGGTGCCAAGATCTGCCGCGCGGTTCCGTAGAAAGGAATCAAAAACTTCCCTTCGGCACATGCCGATGTAGGCATTTTTGTCGTAGCCGAGGGGATCGAGCTGAATATCAACCTCTCGATTGGAGGGGGAAATCATTTTCATGTTCCGCACCTTTCGATCAATGATCGAATCAGGGAGGTTGAATTCCTCCACCATGCAGAGCGGAATGGCACCGCCACAGGGTTTGGCGTTGTCCAGTTTCCGCTCGAACAACCAAGTTTCAATTCCAGCCTTGGCGAGAATTTCTGCCGCGCAAGAACCACTGGGTCCTCCGCCAATCACTGCGACTTTCAGCATCTCAGCAAATCTCCGCTGGTCTTTTTTTTAAAGCTACTACCGAGAATTGAACTTGTCTTGGTAGCACGGGCTTACACCTTTACGATCGAAACAACATGCATCAGCGCTTTGGTTCGACCATCCTCTGCGCGGCGCACCAAACGCGATGACATTCCCGTTGCGCAACGCTCTCGACCGCCACGTCAACGCAAACAAAACAGTGGGCTGGGTCTCCTGATGGGCTCCCTTTTCGTCGGCGGTGGAACAGTCTTTGCCGTGATGGTGGCCCCACAGTTGCTGATGGGCATGGCCCCAATCGAACCGTTTGAAAGTCGTGCGTTCCGTGAGCGGCCTGATGCAGATGGTCGCTTGCTCGGCCATTTCCCCTACCGCGAGGTCTCAATCGAGCAGTTGATTGTTTTTAAACCCGGCGTTGAATTGCATGTCGATACGGCAGAAGCATTGAATTCGATGATGAATGCCGCCAGTGCTGACGGCGTTGATCTTCGCTTGCTCAGCGGTTACCGCTCTCAATCACTTCAGGAATCGATCTTTTTCGATGTGGCATCGGAAAGAAACCAAACGCCCGAAGAGCGTGCGCAGGTTTCGGCTCCCCCTGGGTATTCCGAACACAGCACTGGTTATGCGATCGATCTCGGAGAGGGAGAGGCTCCAGAAACCAACTTATCCACGCAGTTTCAGCATACTCAAGCCTTCCGATGGCTTCAAGATCACGCTGCTCGTTATCACTTCGTTCTCTCGTTCCCCGACGGCAACGATCAAGGGGTGATGTATGAACCATGGCATTGGCGTTATGAAGGCTCAGCAGACGCCCTGCGTCTATTTGAGTCTGCCCGCCGCTTTTCCCGTCGTCGTCCGTGAATCTTCTTCAGTGGTTGTCTCCAGCTGATGACTGGACTTGTCTTGAGGCTGTCGTTGCCTCCGGCGCCAAGAGCGTATTTACGATCAACTTGGCTTCAGACGAAGGAGCCTGTTGGTGAAGGGGCCGGAAAAGGCCATTCAAATCTCATGTTGGGATAGCATTTAACGGCGCCGTCGTGGCGTTCTTCACAATTCCTGACGAATATCCCGTATGAGCGCCCAGCAAAAGGCGATTCGCAATATCGCGATAATTGCTCACGTTGATCATGGCAAAACCACCTTGGTCGACGCCTTGCTGGCGCAATCCGGAATCTTCCGCGACAACGAAGCTGTGCCGACGTGTGTTTTGGACTCCAACGATTTGGAGCGCGAACGCGGCATCACCATCCTTTCAAAGAACACAGCTGTTACATACAACGAAACCCGTATCAATATTGTCGATACTCCCGGTCACGCCGATTTCGGTGGCGAGGTGGAACGAGTGCTCGGTATGGTCGACGGTTGTTTGCTCATCGTTGATGCCAACGAGGGTCCTATGCCCCAAACTCGATTTGTTCTTAAGAAAGCATTGGAGCAAGGGCTGAGGCCGATTGTTTTTGTGAACAAGATTGACCGTGCGCGTGTCGATCCAGAAACCGCAGTCGACAAAGTACTGGATTTATTCATTGAGCTTGGTGCCGATGATGATCAGTGTGATTTCACCTACCTGTTTGGTAGTGGCCTTGGTGGGTTTGCTAAGCCAAATATGAAAACAGAGAGCGATAACATGCGACCTCTATTTGATGCGATCCTGCGTCATGTTCCACCCCCAGTTGGGGATGTGAATAAGCCCCTTCAGCTACAAATTACAACTCTTGATTATTCAGACTTTCTTGGTCGAATCATTATTGGACGGGTTCATAACGGTGTTGTCAAGCAGGGTCAAAAAGCATCTCTCATCAAAGATGACGGCAGTGTAAAAAAAGGACGTATTAGTAAACTTTTAGGCTTTGAAGGTCTGCAAAGAGTAGATATTGCTGAAGCGTCTGCTGGTGATCTTGTTGCAGTTGCTGGTTTCGACGATGTCAATATCGGCGAAACGATCGCTTGCCCTGATGAACCAAAAGCGCTACCTCTGATCAAGGTTGATGAGCCCACGCTTCAGATGACCTTTGTGGTCAATGATTCGCCTTTCGCAGGAAAAGAAGGCAAGTTTGTTACCAGTCGTCAACTTCGAGACCGTCTGCAGCGCGAATTGCTCACAAATGTTGCCCTACGGGTTGAAGATACAGATTCTCCTGATCGTTTCTCTGTTTGTGGTCGCGGTGAACTTCATCTCGGAATTCTGATTGAAACGATGCGCCGTGAGGGATTTGAATTTCAGGTGTCTCAGCCACAGGTTATTTTTCGCACCATCGATGGCACACCTTGTGAGCCTGTTGAAACACTGGTGATGGACGTTCCTGAAGCTGCTGTTGGTAGCTGTATTGAGAAGTTGGGAACGCGCAAGGGTGAGATGCAAAATATGGAAACCGGCGCTGACAACCGTACACAGCTTGAATTTGTGGTTCCTTCTCGGGGACTCATTGGATTCCGCGGTGAATTCATTCGCGCTACTCGCGGAGAAGGAATCATGAGCCATTCATTTTTCGAATATCGACCGATGATGGGTGATTTTGATAACAGAAGGAATGGAGTGTTGATTGCTTTTGAAGAAGGTACTGCAACATTCTATGCATTGAAGAATGCTGAAGATCGTGGACAATTCTTTATCACTCCTGGTACCAAAGTTTATAAGGGAATGATCATTGGCGAAAATACCCGTCAACAAGACATGGAAATCAATATCTGTAAGGCGAAGCAAGTCACAAACATTCGTTCAGCAGGTGCAGATGTTCTTGATACTCTCCAATCTCCAATTCAGATGACCCTGGAGCGTGCACTGGAATACATCGGACCTGACGAAATGCTTGAGGTCACTCCCGATTCGATGCGTCTGCGCAAACTGCCAGCCAAAAAGATGGCAAAACGTTGATGACTGAGGGGCCTCAGGTAGACCCCCGGTTCAAGCAAGCCGCTGAGCTCTTTAATAACGGCGAGTGGTACGAGGCTCATGACGTTATTGAAGAGCTTTGGCATGAAACAGCTGATCCACATCGACGCAGCTTGCAGGGAATTCTTCAGGTGGCTGTGGCTCAACTGCATTTGCAGCGCGGGAATCGACGCGGCGCAACAATTCTTTTTGGAGAAGCCCTCGGTCGATTAAAGCGTCAAGGAACCCCTGATTTGGGTCTTGATATCCAAGGACTTTGCAGCTGTGTTGAGCAGCGGCTTCGTTCACTTCAACAAGACGAGGACCCAGAGTTATGTACTGTCCCCGTTCTCCGTTTTGTGGACTGAACGAGGAGTAAAGTTGGTGAAATTGGTTTTAAGTAGCGTGAACGCTTTGGCGCCGCTCCGATTAATAAACATTTACTCACTAAGCCTTCTTGCTTCGTTGTCAATGTTTGCTTTAGCAGCCAGTGCTCAACAATCCACCCAGTCTGGTTTAATAACGATCGAATCAGATCAACAAACTGCTGATAATTCGATTGGGGTTGTTACTGCTCAGGGAAATGTTCGCCTTATTCATATTGATCTTGGCATTGTTGCTACAGGTCGGCAGGCTCAATATTTTATGAAAGAAGAGCGCATTGTATTTAGCGGAGATGTTAATATTATGCAAAAGAATGGCGACTTACTTCAAGCCGATAAGATTGTGTATTTCTTAGCCGAAGAGCGAGCACTGGCTACACCCTCTGAGGATGAACAAGTCTTCAGTCAATGGAGTTTCGGCAATGATGCTGATGATTCAAGCCCGGTAATCCCATGAGTCTGGAGCTTCGTAATGTCTCCATTTCTCTCGGAGGACGACAGCTTGTTAAGTCAGTCGATGTTGATCTTTCTCCTGGCGAAGTTGTTGGTCTACTTGGTCCGAATGGTGCTGGTAAAACCACAACTTTTAATCTTGTTATTGGCTTGCTCCGACCCGATGTAGGTCATGTCCTGCTGGACGAACAGGACGTCACTAAGTTGTCTATGCCTGAACGCGCGAGATGCGGTATCGGTTATTTACCTCAAGAGGCGAGTATTTTCCGACAACTCACTGTTCGACAAAATCTCGATATTGCCCTTGATCAAACAAATTTAACGTCTAAAGAACGTCGCGATCGTCGGAATCAACTCATCGATGAGTTTCACCTTAGTGAATTTATTGATCGTCGTGGTTTTCAATTATCTGGTGGAGAGCGTCGACGATGTGAAGTCGCAAGAGCATTAGCCGTAGGCCGAGATGGTCCTCAATATCTTCTTCTTGATGAACCCTTTGCGGGTGTTGATCCTCTTGCTGTGGCCGATCTTCAGGGCTTGATTCAATCTTTGCGTCATCGCGGCATGGGAATCTTGATTACTGATCACAACGTCAGGGAAACCCTTGCGATCACTGATCGAGCCACGATCCTCAATGATGGTGCGATTTTGGCCTCAGGTCGTGCTGAGCATGTTTCCAATGATCCTTTGGTGCGTCGCTATTACCTTGGCGAGGATTTTCAGCTGTGATCAGAATCTTGACTCGTTGGATTCATAAAATACCTCTCATCGACCGATGGTTGTTGGCTGAGGTCGCAGCTCCCCTTCTCTTTGCCGTGGCCTCCTTCACGGTATTGGGGCTCTCCATTGGAGTGATGTTTGAGCTTGCGCGACGTCTGGTTGACGGTTTGTCGATTTTGGTTGCGTTGCAGCTACTTCTGCTAAATGTTCCAAGTTTTTTAGTGCTGTCACTCCCGATGGCTGCCTTGTTCGCAACACTGCTTGCCTACAGCAAGTTGTCATCGAACAGTGAGTTAACCGCACTTCGCAGCCTTGGTGTATCAACTACTCGCCTTGTTTTTCCCGCATTGGTATTGTCGATATTTCTAACTGGTCTTACATTTATTTTTAATGATGTAATCGTCCCGAGGGCGAATACACAGGCTGCAATAACGTTGCAAAAAGGTCTTGGTAGCGCGGTTGCTACTGAAAAAGGAAAAGATATTACTTTTAATAGTTTTGGTAAGATTTACGATCCAAAAACTGAAACAAGTTCCACAGGTTTGCGTCAATTGTTTTATGCAAGGCGTTTTGAAAAAGGTGAAATGATAGGCGTTACTCTTCTTGATTTTTCCCGTGCAGATTACCGTCAAATGTGGATTGCTAAACGGGCAGTTTATAATGAATCTAGAGCGATGTGGGAATTTTTTGACGGTCAGGTCCTCACCCTCAATCCAAATGGAAGCACGACACGATTGGCATTTGACGAGAATTTTTATCCTCTTAGTTCAGGTCCTCTTCAAGTTGCAAGATTGCCAGATGATGCCAATGATATGACGTTGGCTCAGGCAATAATGGCAGAAAAAATTGAATCAGATGCAGGAAATATCAAAGCCTCTCGTAAATTAAAAGTTCGTATTCAAGAGAAATTTTCATTTCCAATGGCGTGCATCGTTTTTGGTTTGATTGGTAGCAGTCTCGGTGCGCGCCCAGGATCCCGTACCAGTAGAAGCCAGGGGTTTGGTGTCAGTATTCTCCTGATCCTTGGTTACTACGCCCTGAGCGTTAGTTTTAGCTCACTAGGCGTTAGTGGAATCCTTCCACCCTTCATGGCCGCGTGGCTTCCGGTTTCGATCTCCCTTGGAGCTGGTGGCTTACTTTTACGTCAGGCCAGTCGCTAGCACTCCGCGCCAGACTCTCTATTCCCCCCTGATTTGGTTTGTTGAACGCTCCGTTTGAACTAGTAACCAGCCTTGGGTTTGCGGCTTTTGTTCTTCTATTGGTTGCCTTACCGATTGCGTTCTGGTCTGTATCGAGCGACTCAAGGCCTTCTGCTGTTCGTTTGTTGGTAGCCATCGCCAACCTTTTGCTTACAGCACAGCTAGTACTCCGCTGGTGGCAGTCGGGTCATTTCCCAATCAGCAATCTGTATGAATCGCTGTGTTTCCTTGCTTGGGCGTGCACTCTCACTCAGCTTCTTGTCGAGCGCGCTTGGCCGTCACCCATTGTTGCTGCCGCTGCAACGCCCATGGGTTTGGGCTGTATAGCTTTCGCCAGTTTTGCACTGCCGGATCAATTGCAGTCCGCAGCTCCTTTGGTACCCGCTTTGCGATCGAGTTGGTTAGTTATGCACGTCAGCGTGATCATGGTGAGCTATGCAGCTTTATTGGTGGGCTCGTTGCTATCCATGGCTGTATTGCTGATCGGTCGAGGCGAAGCCTTGGAACTTCGGAGTAGTTCTATTGGAAGTGGAGGATTTCGCCAAGCTGCAACAATGTCTGAATCGGGTCTCCTGCAGCTTCAATCGGTCGAGCTCACTACAAACGAACAGTTAGACAGCTTGAGTTATCGTACAATAACAGTTGGTTTTTTAATGCTTACTGTTGGAATAATTAGTGGTGCTGTATGGGCCAATGAAGCTTGGGGTAGTTATTGGAGTTGGGATCCAAAAGAAACTTGGGCTCTGATCTGTTGGCTTGTTTACGCAGCTTATTTACACACTAGATTGAGTCGCGGTTGGCAAGGCCGTCGTCCTGCTTTTGTAGCTGTGATTGGATTGATCGTGATAGCAGTCTGCTATATAGGAGTTAATTTGTTGGGCATTGGTTTGCATAGTTATGGGTGGTTTTTCTGAGAGCTATTGAAACCTTCGTCTCGTCTATGCTGAGTCTTTGTGTAGCGGTTGTTAAAAGAGAGGTCAGTAAACATGTTGTTCGCTGCATTCCCTCTCTCAGTAGTTTCCTACACGGACTTAGGGACTCCTTCTCCAGCGGTTAATCACCATCAATAGAAACTCCGTGTACTTTTTAGTTCGGATTTATAAGTAGGGCCTACGGAGGACATTGAATCGTTCTACTCATAAAGAAATATTAGTAGAAGTTAAGCAATAGTTGATGGAGAAACTAGAGAAACTCCTCACTGCAATACCAAAGGAACAACGTATGACAAGACCATAGTCTCAATCAAAACAGAATTGTCTCAGCACCTTGAGTAGCAAAGAGGAAGGTTGTAGCTAGAATTCATCCGTAAGAGTTCATATTGAAGATATGCAATGACCATCAGATATTTGATTAAATAGTCTGACATGAGCGGTTTTCAGCGTACTTCCAAGCATTTCGCCAATCAAACATAAGCAAAGGAAGAGTCACTCAGATCAGGAGACCCGTTCAACGTTGCTATCAAACCAACTGACTCATAGTCTTTTGCAGCGACTTGTTGGTAATTCAAGAACAATTGCCCTGTTGGCTGTAGATATAATATCGAGACATGACCAGCATTCCAATATTTACGTAATTCTTTCCTGCTCTGTGCGATATGAAGATGGGGAATTTGATCGATCGGTAATAGCGATGAATCTACAATCAATTGGTCTCTAGTACTCATCGAGAGATCCTCTCCATGCGACGAATCAGAAGCCATATGAGAGTCGTGATGGTGGTGTACATTCTGCTCACCAGAAGGAACACTATCGAAATCGGTGATCACATCTGCATTAGATCTTCCGATGTTCCCATTATTAATAAGAAGAAACTGATCGGCACCATCCCCGCCAGTAACGAGATCACGTCCACGCCCACCAGACAACACATCATTACCCTGTCCACCGATCAAGGTATCGCGTCCACGTTTACCTGAAAGCACGTCATTATCGTCACCTCCGTGAAGACTATCCCTCTCGGACCCCCCAGAAAGCTGATCATGACCGACACCACCAGTGGCATTGAAGGCTTTGGTTAATCGAGTCGGTTGAAGGCGATCATTCTGAGCACCACCGATGCGACGCTCAACAAAACGTGTCCCATGAATACTCTTCAGATCTTTCTTAGATAGGTCGTCGACATGTGAATCAGCATGACCCCCATGGCTATCGTGAGCTTCTCCAATTTGAGCAAATTTAGCCGTTACGTTGGTGTCAAATGCTGAATTAAGAACATTAAATTCAGAGTCTTTGAATGAAGAAGATTCAACGTTCAATCCATTCTGCAATGGAGAAGATCCGCCGTATTTTTCATCTCCTGGATATATATAATCGCCCTTTAACGTACTATTAAGACTCTCTTTGGCAGCCTTTAGCGTACTATTCCTACTGCCTAATTCTCTGTACGAACTGGAAAGTAAATCCTTAAGTTTCGATGATTCACCCAAGAACATCTGGATGTCTCCATCAATATTTATGCTATTGCCTAGTTGAGCAATTGCATAAAGACCAAACTCTGAAATACGATTTAAGTCATTCTTGGAATAATTAACGCGATCTTTTGCGCCTCGATCTTCGGCAAGATTTACGTAGGTACTACGATCGTCAAAATTGACTATGCCAGATTGGGAGTAGGTCACCTCATCTAGAGCATGATCGTAATACACACCAAGAATTGCATCAGAAGCAATCGGGTCTTCTAAAGAAAAATCACCGTCATATCGAAGAACTTTTCGTAAATAAGAAATATTTTCTGCTGGACGGTAGGATTGCGATCCATAGGCACCACCTAGTAAGCGCGTGCTAAACCTTGCAAGTTCTTCGGGTGTAGGTAAGCGGTCGATTTCATCGACAAATACCTTAATGACTTTTTTCTGAGCATTGGTGAGATTGCTATCATTGCTGAGCTCAGGTAAGCGGAAAGTATTATTTTGATCAAGATACGCATAGGTATCGGTCGCATCACCAACAGTTGCGACAGTTACAGGGTTGGCGAGATATCCGGAATAAGTCTGTTTGAGCTGAAGATCGGCACCATTACCTCGTTCTTTGAGTTCAGACAAACTAAGCTCATCATTAACCAACCAATCAAAGCCATAACCCGAGTCAATTGGAGTTAAACGGTCTACAGGGGAAGTTGTTTTAAATTGAAAATCATCACTTGCATACGCAGAGTACTTAGCCTCATCAAAAAACGGATTGAAGTCACCTGTGGAATGAGCAACATAACTCGCTGCCCGCATGGTTGCGGTCTTGACCTGAGCACTATTAGCTTCCTTTTGATACATAACAAGAGTTTCAAGACCTAGATTATGCCAAGACGAAAATCCACTAGATAGAGACAACTTACCCTTCATATCAGGATAGAAAGTGGATAAAGTAACGTTATTTTTAGAAGAAATAACCTGAATCGGACTTCCTTTCTTTCTTGAACCAACAATGGCAATATCGCCAAAGTTGTCAGTATCAAAATCACCAATCACAAAACGTGTATCGCTCGAATCACGCAGGCTTGTATCCCAAGCAAAAGAGGAGATATCCCCAGAATGGAAAAAGCCATTATTTTCTTTACTGTTGCTCCAAACACTAATCCGTCCATCACCCCCTTCGCCTGCACTGACAACCACATCTTTAAGGGCATCACCGGTCATATCACCCACACCTAAATGAACTCCGGCATTCCAGTTCTTCTGTGTAGGGAAAGCATTGAAACTATCTATCTCGCTGAGATCACGACCGCTAAAAACTCTAATTAAATCATCGCCTCCCTTAGCCTTCCCAAGGATGATATCCACAAACCCGTCTTTGTTGACATCTCCAAAGGAAATTTCGTGACCATAAGAAGCTTTCTGAGTCGGCAAAATCACACTTTCATAATTAGATGCCTTCTTAATGATGACTTCTTCACCAGGTTCAAACGTTGTACGGTCAGTTGTCCAGGTGCGATCAAGATTGTCGATCGTTTTCAGTAAAATGCCCTGACCACTATCTTCGTGAGGAAGAATGTGACAGTGCTGCATATAACCACCAGTAAAATTCTCATAGATTGTTGCCGTAGTCATCAGTGACGGCTCCCATTCGTTGTAATTAGCGGGAGCTGGATAGCGATTACTGCTAGGCAATGAGTAGGACTGCCTCTTTGGTAGTGCAGCCTGCAAAGCAACAGTATCTTGACGGAAGTCAGACCCAAAAAAGCCCTCGCCATTGTCTTGATCAGAGTGATCAAAAGCAAGTGCTTTATTGATTACCTTCTGCAAATCAGAATTAGTACGTTGATCAGCAGTAATCTGTTGATTGAGAACACGGAAAAGGGCTGTAGATGAGCTTTCAAGTGGCCGCTGTTCTTGAGTTGCTGCCCGATTAATAGCGTAAAGACCTAGGTCAACAACGTTATCCAAACGTTGCTGCGCCTCAACATCTGCTGCAGATCCACTGCCACCATTCCGGAAGTAATTGAGCATATGTAGTGGGAAGGCATCGACACCAACGCTCTTAAGTTCTTCTGCCCAGAAAAATGTATCTGCAGGATTGAAAACATTAGAGCGGGTGATTGTATAAAAAGCGCCGTCAGCTATCTGAAGATCCTTATCTCTTGTGGAATCAAAGTAATTTATATAAAAATCTTCAAATTCATTCTGATAAGGGCCTGAGGTTAAACGCTTCGCAAGACGTTTCTCACCACCACCTTTCTTAAAGTTGTCAATCTCAGACTTCAACTCGTTCGGATCAGGAAAACGGCCAAGGTAAGCAATAAATAATTGAATTACCGACCGACTTTCCTTGGATTCAGACTGAACCTGAGCTTCTGGAAGAAGATTTATATTGCCAGTATTCCCGGTAATTGCAGGGTCAATAATCTGAAAATGATTCTGGTGGGGGTGAAAGGGGTGTTGTTCAGAAGCCCACTGCTCGTGATTCCAGAATTCAAGACTGTCAAGCTGTGTAATTAACGCTGGGTTAAATGGCAGAACGTTGTCATTCAGAAGGAATGGTGTTGGGTAACCGCCATATCGATTGGGTCGATCATTGATCAGTGTTTCATTGGTGTTGTAAAGACCACCATTGATCTTTTGATAGCGATTAGCGCCCTCAACGAACAAATTGCCAGACCATGTCATACGACGAACCTGTAACGGCTCGTAAACAGAAAGATCATCATTAACTGCTGGAGACGACTTTTCTGGTGTCACCTCCGAAGGCAAACGTTTCGGTGAGCTAGCTTGGTTACCACTGACATTGATCGTGCCTAACTCAATATTGGGCCAAATCCATCCCCCAGCTCGCAAGCCAGCGCCTGTCCAAGCCTCAGTGATAATTTTATATTCACCAGGCTCTTCAAAGTAAGCCAAAACCTCTTGGCGTTTGGCAGGTGAAAGAAAATGATTATTTTCTAGCTCTGGAGCTGGCAAAGGCTGAAATTCACCGTTTACAGGATCTTCAATCTGAAGACCATTAAGAATCGAATTATTATTACCAGTCCGTGTTTGTGTGATCGTGTTGGACTGATATCCATCTCTGGCATACAGATATGTGTCAACAGACGTCCAGGTTGAATTATCATCAACATCAAAAGTCTTACCCTTAACCGGCTGAACAATTTTTACGTTGTAGAAGCTGTTGCTGGAATAGTTAATGAACGAGAAGGCATTCCATTCGCCAGTCTCATATCCATCTTTATTCGGTTTATACTCACCATTTAGTAAATAAATATTGCTAGCAGTAGCTTCAGGGGTAAATGCGCTTGTTGCAAGTTCATATTTTCCATTTAACTGACTATAATTAAGATTAAAATTCTTAATGCCAATATAGCTTCGGCGTGCATCTGCGAATTCACCACCCAAATACTCTAGCGGATCGCCAACAGATAGATTTGCGAAAGCTCCTCCATATACTTGAGAGTTTGCCGAACCATGAAAATGGGGATGCCACCATTGAAGGCCAAGATTATGTGACTTAGGAAATTTATAACTTACTTTGAAATTATCACTGTATTCAGCTTTAACATTATCACCAAAGCCGTCTGAGGCAACATTGGTACCATGAAGATGAATGTTGGTTGATCCTGCAGCACCTGAATCGATAAAACCGACTCCCCCAACTTTTAATACAGGCTTTTTCTTTAAAGACCGAATATCAAAATCGTTGGAGCTTTCATATCCATAAATTACATTAATATCTAGCTTTTCGCCTGGCTCGACGTGAAGGTGAGATCCAGGTGAAATTGCCTCTATCTTTCCTGTTGCTGGATTTGCATGGCCATAGGTATAAAGAAGCACATGTGAAGCAACATCAGACTCTTGTGCTCCGCCGTCAACATGTGAAAATAGAAGATCAGGTACAGCAGATGGAACATCTTGACCCAAGGTATTTCTAACGTAATCGCCTATCCCAGGTATAGAGAGCGGACCCGTACCCCAGTAAGTCGTGTATGTAACGACTCCATCCTTCTTGCCGTCTTCGTCTAAAGGCCCACCGTCGTAAACCAAATACTCCGGAAAGAAACCTCCTCTCTTTTCAAAAGGTGCCATCGACCCTTGCTGCAAATAAATGTTAATATACTAGCAGTTCTACCAATCAGCTGTAACGAGTGTAAGAAAAAACCACAAATCCAATTGTAAATCCGCAGTCTTCCTTTTATCTTTATATTTGAATCAGCTTCATCCGCCTGTGCTTGCTATTTTACTAGGAGTAGTTATCATTTAAGTGATGCGAAGGCCGTTTTTTGCTAAAGCAGCTGTTGCTGCTGGCGTAGTCCTTCTAAGTGCTTGTGGGAGCGGAACTCAGTCGACATCAGACGGAGAAGCCTCAAGCAACAGCGCAATGAGCGTTGGCAGTTGTGGTGATCTCGTCAAGGAAGTTGCTGAATTGAAGGACGGTTTTAAATGGACTGAAGGTCCAGCCTGGGACCCCTCGCTGAACCGTTGGGTCTTTAGCGATGTCATGGGCGACACAGAATTTGCTATTGCCCCATCTGGTGAGCTGACCACCCTTCGTCAAAAAGCTGGCTATCCCAACGGTCATGCTGTTTTGTCAAACGGAACATTCGTTGTGGCACAGCATGACCGCACACTTGACACTACACAAGGAAATGGTGAGGGATTTGCACTCCTCTTAGACACTTATGAGGGCAAAAAGCTTAATAGCCCCAATGATGTTTCGGTCGGCAGCGACGACAGTATTTATTTTACCGATCCTCCATTTGGAATCCAAGGCTTTGGACCAGAGAAGGCTGAGTCTGCTCTTGGTTATTCTGGGGTTTTCAAAGTTTCTAATGGAACTATTCAGCTCTTAAATAAAGATTTAGCGACTCCCAACGGCGTTGCTATTTCAAACGACCAAAATACTCTCTACATCTCAGATACTGGGACTAACAGCTTATACACATTGGATTTATCCCGATTCCAAGGAGTTCCAGTTACCGCGGAGAAATTCGCTGAGCTAATGCCGATCGATGGCGGTGGTGAAAGCCATGGTCCAGACGGTTTACGTGTCGCTACTGATGGATCAATCTGGGCTAGCGGGAAGGGTGGTATCAACGTCTTGAAATCGGATGGTGCTCTTACTTGTTCGATTCCATTCCCGAATCATGTTGCTAATCTCGCTTTCGGTGGTACCAACGGTAAAGAGATTCTTGTCACCTCATCAGACAAGGTTTACACCATCAACCTGAAGTAGTGCCACATTTAAATTCTGTTTCATGCTGAAATTTCTTTTGTCTCTCGGTGTAGCAACCGCGTCGGTATTGGTTCCAACAACGAATACCTTTGCTCAGGATGCTATTAATTCGGAAGCGATTCAACGGGTCGCACATTCCACAGTCATCAATCAGTCCTGTACGCAGGTCTGGCCTTTGATCTCTGACTTTGGTGGTATCTCTTCCTGGTATCGGGGCTTTTCAAGCAGTACGCATATCGCTGGCCCAACCAATCAGGTTGGAGCCATTCGTGAACTTGTGCGTTCCAACAACGGTAAGAGTTTTCAGGAGAAGATGGTGTATCTCAACCAAAAGGGATACACCCTGGCTTACAGCCATATCCAAAATGGTCCGGTTCGTGAAACCATCAATCAAGTTGGTCTAAGCGATCTTAACAACCGAACACAATGCTTAGCAACATGGGGATCGACATTTCGTTTAAAGCCAGAACAGGTTGATGAGGCGGAAAAAATTCGCGGATTTTTTATTAAGGCTTTTGAAAATGTCCTAACAGATTTAAAGTCTCAGGCCGAGTCTCAAAAGACGCTTTAGCTTTTTTT
>QCVD01000034.1 GCA_003208835.1 Synechococcus sp. AG-683-C23
CAAGATCAGGTCTTTGATTACAGGCAGCAGCGACCGTTGCGGCACCCTCTGGGCCTCGCCATTCAATCAGCGATATGCCCAACCAATCAGGCAAGGAATTCTGCTGAGCTAACCGAATCGCTGGGTCGGCAGAGAACTTCAGGGTTTCGCCTGCTTCATGGGCCCGCAACACCCCCCGAAGCAGGCCATTCACCACCGGGGCCAAGCGACCAAGGCCAGACATCTTCGCCAGTTCCACCGTGGTATTTACAGCTGCCGAGGAAGGAATCCGCTCCATCAACAGCAGCTGATAAAGCCCCACATGCAGCAACCAGCGCAACTTCGGCGGTTGCTTCGAGGCCGGCACCTTGCCAAGGCGGTCGAGCCAAGCATCCAAGACACGACGCTGACGAATCGCGCCATAGGCCAGTTCCGTTGCCAAGCCTCGATCAGGGCCCCGGAGGGGATAGTCCCGGAGGCAGCGTTCTAACGCCACATCCGCATAGGCCCCGGCTGCAACCGCCTGCAATACCTTCCATGCCAGCTGGCGTGGCGCAATTCCAATGCTCGCAGGGGTGGTCAAGGGCTATGGGGTGAATGCACCAGAGATAGCGACTGGACGCCAAAGAAACCGCTTCAACGACAAACGACCTTCTTGATCCACTGGAATTCCCTCCGTGATCAGCAGGTCTCGTTGCATCCAATCGCTGCCTTCACGGCTCGGGCTCATCGAAATTTGCCCTTTGGCATTCACAACTCGATGCCAAGGTACATCGCTCGGCAGGGAAAGCCGCCGAAGCGCCCAACCCACCTGCCGAGCACAACCCCAAGCACCGATCAAATCAGCGATTTGACCGTAGGTGGCTAGCCGACCATGGGGGATTTGCTCCACAACGGACCAAACGCGTTGATCAAAGCTTGGTCGAACAAAAGATTCATCACGTTCCACAGCTGCAGTGTTTGTCTTCAAACTGTGGATCGACCCGTCCTATTCATGGCGAAGAAATCCTCGACGAAAAAGCTAAAGACAACCGTGCTTCGGAGCTCCAAGGGGGCCAAATTGAGCAACTCCCTCAATGTTCTGGTGCACTACCAGGGTTTCCTAACCAATGGGGAGGAGTTCGACGCGAGCTACAACTTCAGTACATTCGAGGTTGTCGAAGGCAAAACTCCCTTCGATTTCCAGCTTGGGGCAGGTGAGGTGATCCAGGGCTGGGAAAAAGGCCTGGTCGGTCGACGCCTCGGAGAAGTCGTCGAACTCAAAATCCCTGCTGATCTCGCCTACGGGTCAGCGGGTGTTGGAGACCGAATTCCCCCCGATAGTCCACTGACGTTCAAGGTCGAAGTTCTCGCATCCGCTGCTCCGGAAGACCAAGAGGTGATCTTTGGGACCTTTAAGGACATCGGGGTTAACACCAAAAAACTTGGTCTTACAGCTGCGATTGTCGAGCCCATCAAACAAAACAAAATCGGCCTCAACGGCAAGGATGCACTTATTGGAGGCGATGAACCAGATTTGCTAATCGGCCTCAAGGGCAATGACCGTCTTGTGGGCAACCGGGGCGGAGATGTGCTGATCGGCGGGAAAGGAAACGACAAATTTGTCTACACCTCAATCGACGACTCCCCCAATCGCAACGGTGAACAAGATCAAATTCTCGGCTTTGGAAAAAAAGACAAACTCCACCTGAGAGGTTTCAATCAAAAGCTGCGGTTTATCGGCAGTAATGGCTTCAAAGGAACGGCCGGGGACGTACGGTTCAAAAAGGAAACCTTGGAAATGGACCACGACGGCGATGGTTCCGCAGATTTTGCGGTACTGATGTCGGGAGTGAATTCCTTAAAAGGCTCGAATCTGATTCTTTGACGATCAACTCTGTCGATGCCCCTGCTGCCTCGTCGGTTTGAACGACTCAAGTCCGTCTTGAACCACCGCATGGCGGATCTCACCGTGCTGCTAGAGCACGTGGAGAAGCCCCATAACCTCTCGGCCATCTTGCGCAGCTGCGATGCCGTTGGAGCCCTTGAGGCCCATGCCGTGAGTTTTAAAGGACGGCCACGCACTTACAACAGCACGGCGCAAGGAAGCCAAAAGTGGGTGCCTTTGCACGATCATCCCGACATCGAGACGGCGATCAGTGTTCTAAAGGCCAAGGGATTCCGCTTGTTTGGCACCCATCTCGGTACGAATGCCAGGGACTATCGCGACTGCGATTTCACCGGCCCCACAGCATTTGTGCTGGGGGCAGAAAAATGGGGCCTAAGCGATCCAGCGCGGGATCTCATGGATGAAGCGCTGTTCATTCCAATGCGCGGCATGGTGCAGTCTTTGAACGTGTCTGTCGCCACAGCCACGCTGCTGTTCGAATCGCTTCGCCAACGACACGCCGCGGGAGTCGCACCAAGCCATGGAGAAGGGCTGACTCCAGAGCACTACCAACAACTACTGGTCGAATGGTCTTACCCCGAGGTAGCGGCATGGTGCCGTGAGCAAAACAGGCCCTATCCAGACCTCAATGAACACGGGGAACTGATGGAAGAGTTGCCGCGCACGGTGAAGTTGCGCTGCTAAAACTTCATCAAATCTTGTTACTCACACATCATTGAGCCATAACTGCATCAGTTGCTTTGTCAGGGATGGATCACAAACAGATGCATCAGTACGCGGTGACGTATCACTGCGGCAAGGACTGGGGCGAGGAAATGGTCCAATCCGTGGATCTAGGCCATGCGGTAGAAGCCGCCCATGCGATCTTCCCTAGTTCCTGCAGGATCTCGATCCGGGAAGTGAAAACCAAGAACTAGAAGTAGATCGTTCTGTTCAAGAGGGGGAGCGATGCGCTCTCGGCAACAAAAAGGCGATGAGCAAAGCAGCCCCCTCCAACAGCACACTGCGATTGAGAAGCACCACAAGCATCACGGCAGTGATGGCAATGATCTTCTCGAGAAGACCGATCACGTCGTCGGAGTTGTCGCGGCCAATGAGCCACAACAGAACAGCCGCTGTGAGGAATAGAACGGTCACCCCCCAAGACATAAACGGTCCCCTGACATCACCAATGTGAAGATCAGTCTGATGCTGGACGTGCTTCGCCGCCGCTCACCCACGCTTCGATCCCCTCACCAAGGAAGGAGAGACCGAGCACAAGGATAAACATCGCCAGTCCTGGAAAGAGGGCCGTCCACCAAATACCTGTAGGAACTGCTGCCAAGGCGAGGTTCAGGTCTCCCCCCCATTCCGGCACCGTTTCAGGCAAACCAAGGCCGAGAAAACCAAGTCCCCCCAACACCAAAACGGCATCTGCAGCATTCAAGGTGAGCAAAACCGGTACAGACGTGATCACATTACGAAACAAATAGCGCCGCAAGATCCACAGCGGCCCCGCCCCAAGCGATTGGGCGGCTTCTACAAACAACTCACTTTTGACCTGTGCTGTTTGGTTGCGCACCACCCGGAAGTACTGAGGCACATACACAACACACAGGGCCGCTGCTGCATTTGGGATTCCCTTACCGAGAAGGAACGCAAGCACCACCGATAACAACAGCACAGGCAGGGTGTAGAGGGTGTCCATCAGCAGTACGAGTGTTCGATCGATCGATCCGCCGAAATAACCGCTCACCATCCCGAGTGGCACACCCAACACGAGAGCAAAACCCACAGCGAGCAACACCACCTGAAGGGCCACACCACTTCCGGCCATGGTGCGTACACAAACATCACGCCCAAGGCGATCGGTGCCACACCAATGGCTCCAACTCGGACTGTTGTAAATCGGGTTCGACAATCCGACATTGGCATCGGGAAGCCAACCCCAATGCATCAGGACTGGGGTGATCAAGGCCACCAGTAAGTACAACCCAACAATCACGAGTCCCCAGCGAGCCATACGAGAGGAAAGGCTGCGTATCACAGGCCGAGAACGGTTCGAATTCACTTCATTTTCTACCGAACTGAGGAGAATTGGTTAATGCCATCTCAACGTCGCTGACGAGATCGGCTGCTCGGAAGTCTTCAAGGGCAGCTGCAGCACGCCACCCTTTCGTCACGTTTGCTGGTTTCACCGTCGCTTCAATGGCGGGTTTGTCGATGATCCTTGAGCAATTACCCAGTAACACGAAAGTTGGCATCACCGCTTTTAGCTCCGGCAGTTATCGAAATAATAAAGGGAGTGGTGAATCATCACCTGGATTGGCTCGTCTTGGCGATGACGGAAAACGAGATTCAGCAATTGAATTTATGGATATACTTAGATGACATAATAGTCACCAGATTTGGTGGTACTGATCCTTGGAAGGAGATTCAACAGTCATTTTACGACACAAAAACAGACACGATGTGCATGATGTCGGGTGGTCGACCCAACCAAGATCGAAATTGCGATTTGATCATGAACAAAACATCTTTAGGCTTAAATTCTCATGACTAGACCTTTTATCCCGAAAAACACAGCAATATTTAAATCAAATTGAAAAAGGAATCGATTGAAAAAGTAATGGGGTCATGAATGATTCAATTAACTTACTGAAAAAACAAGCATCTATCAATCATTTAACTTCAGTACTGCCATGAAAGCTTCTTGAGGGACATCTACCTTCCCCATCGCCTTCATCCTCTTCTTGCCCTTCGCCTGTTTTTTCAGTAATTTCTTCTTCCTTGAGATATCACCGCCATAACACTTTGCCAACACATCTTTGCGAATCGCACTGATACTGGTAGAGGCAATAATGCGGCTGCCAATCGAGGCCTGAAGCGGAATCTTGAACTGCTGGCGGGGGATTAGTTCCTTTAACTTATCTACCAAGGCTTTGCCAACATTATATGCCTTATCTTGGTGAACAATGGTGGTGAGCGGATCAGCTCGATCTCCATTAATCAACACATCAAGCCGAACCAATTGGTTTTTGCGATAACCGATCAGGTGATATTCCATCGACGCATAACCCTGAGTGCGGGTTTTCATCTGATCAAAGAAATCGGTCACCACCTCAGCCAATGGCAACTCGTAGATCAAGGTGACCCGATCTTTAGTGATGTATTTCATATCGATGTATTCACCGCGCCGCTCTTGGCACAAACCCATTAAGGCTCCGTTGTAATCATTGGGTGCAAAGATTTCCATGCGCACATAGGGCTCTTCGATCGATTCGCGCTTCTGAGGTTCCGGCAAAGTGGCGGGGTTATCCACCAACTCCTCACTGCCATCCACCATGTTCACGTTGTAGATAACCGATGGCGCGGTGACGATCAGATCAAGGTCATATTCGCGTTCGAGCCGTTCTTGGACAATCTCCATATGCAGCAGACCCAGGAACCCGCAACGGAAGCCAAAGCCCATGGCACTGCTGGTTTCAGGTTCAAACTTCAGCGCCGCATCCGACAACTGCAACTTGTGCAGGGCTTCACGTAAATCGGGATATTGATCAGCTTCGGTGGGGAATAGCCCGCAAAACACCATCGGCTTTGCTTCGGCGTATCCAGGCAGCGCATGTTCCGCTGGCTGATTAAACAGCGTGATCGTGTCGCCCACGCGGGCATCAGTTACCGCTTTGATCGATGCCGCGAGGTAGCCCACTTCACCGGCGTGAAGTTCTTCCACCTTGCGCTCATCGGGCGCCATAATCCCGATCTCATCAAGCTCATAGGTTTTCTTACTAGCCATCAGCAGCACTTTGTCCTTGCAGCTGATCCGACCACTCATCACGCGGAAATACACAATCACGCCCCGATAGGGGTCGTAATAGGAATCAAAAATCAGCGCTTTCGTGGGTTCATCGATGGCATCAGGAGGGGCTGGAACCCGATCAACAACCGCTTGCAGGATTTCCGGCACCCCTAGCCCGGTTTTGGCGGAGCAGTAAATCGCGTTACTGCAATCCAAACCGATGATGGCCTCCACCTCTTCCTTAATCCGATCCGGTTCAGCACCGGGGAGGTCAATTTTATTCAGTACAGGAATGATCTCAAGATCATTTTCCAAAGCCAGATACACGTTGGCCAAAGTTTGAGCTTCAACGCCCTGACTGGCGTCGACCACCAACAGAGCTCCCTCACAGGCCAGCAGGCTGCGGCTCACCTCATAGGAGAAATCGACATGACCGGGAGTGTCGATCAGGTTGAGAACATATTGCTCACTATCCGCTGCCGTGTAGTTCATTCGGGCAGCCTGAAGCTTGATCGTGATCCCCCGTTCTCGCTCCAGTTCCATGTTGTCGAGAAACTGCTCTTGCATGTCGCGGTTAGCGACCGTACCCGTGTCCTGCAGCAGACGATCAGCCAGCGTCGACTTGCCGTGGTCAATATGGGCAATGATGCAGAAGTTGCGAATCCGTGAAACGGGGGCGTCGGTCATGCAGCGGGTTGAAGCCCTTACTGGGGTGGCTCGTTGGATTAACTAATCCTAGGGAGGCGTCCACAGCAAAAAGCAGGACGACCTCCGTTACCACAGGTGCACAGAGACACAATCCCTTAAGAAAATGACGCTATCGATTGACCGAGATCAAATAATTGCAAAGATTGAACCAAATCACGAAAGGTTAATGAGCTCAGTATATAAAAATAGCGCCGTAGAAATCTCTTCAAAATACGGTCCTTATACTAAAATTGTTGATGTCTATGGTCTCAAGATTCTTGGCCTAGGAGATGTTGGAGGACAACCTCAAGTCAGCACTGAATTCCTTAACAAAACCGCCGAAACTTTTAAGTTATTACTCGACCCAAATGCACCTGGAATCAACAAGAACTTTAGAGAAAAAGCCCTTAACGGACTAACAAGTTACAACGTTATTCAAAGAGTCGGGGTTCAAGCATATGACGCATACTCACCAAGCTTTGATAGTGGAAATATATCGGGCTGGGACGAAGTCAACGACAACTATAACGCAACAGACTTCATCTGGCATCTCCGATCTAGCAGTGGCACTTACAGCCCATCTGGAGCGGAGCAAATCACAGAAAATATAGAACATGCCCTACATACACTTACGCAATTTGCATTGCCAGCAGCATTCCCAGACAAGATGAATGTGTCCTCAATCAATGGGAGCGCAACTGGTATCTCTGGAGATCTATATAAAGCATTTGAAGAGGCAGTCGAAAACGGTGTATATGACATTTCTGACTATGCAGGTGCAAATGATGGCAGTGAAGGCTTCATGCAATTGCTACTTCGGGAATACCTTTACTGCCTTACTTATGCAGAATGGGGTTTTACCCAAAAATATACTGAAGACAAAACTCTGGCACCTGAATGGTCCGACGCCCACCTCACTCCAGCTTCGATTAATAGAGATAATCCAATTGGACACAGAATTTTTGAGGACTATTTGTCCAAAGTGATCAGCAAACCATCTGAGGCAAGGCTTCAAAGCATTTTCAAAGATGGGGATCTTGGTGTTTCTGGCTATCAAACAGGCTCCTCCGGAACCAACACCAGTGATACAGATAAAGAGAACACAACAAGTAACAGCACTTACGTGGTTCTATCTGGCAGAGGCCGGACAAAATTAAGGGGCAAGAAAGGCGAAACAAATTTCATCCTAGAAACCCTTGAGCCATTTACCAAAAAAAATGCCGATCTAATTATTCAATTCAAAGGATCTGAAAAGGATCATATTTTGATCGATCCAAACATTTCCGATAGTCTCTCTTCCGATTCAGGAATAAGCTTTGCTAGCACAAAATCAAAGAAAAGTTTGAAACAGTTATCCCAAAAAAATTACGACCTTATTTATTTTGAAAAGAAGGGGGAACTATTCCTCAATGGGAATGGCACTGCCAAAGGATTTGGGGAAACCGACGAAGGGGGGCTCCTGGCCATCTTAAAAGGCAAACCCAATCTGAAGGCAACCGACATCGCTTTTGTCGATTAAATGATAAACAATCCCTGGGCCCTGCTCCTTCTCGCCATCAGCGCTGAGGTGATTGGCACCTCTTTCCTACGACTCTCCGAAGGGATGACACGCCCTGGCCCCACGGTGCTGGTGTTTACGGCCTACGCCATTGCCATGGGATTGCTCTCCAAAGTGGTGATGAGCCTCCCCCTTGGCCTCACCTATGCCCTCTGGAGTGGCATAGGTACCGTGGCAATCGTTCTGGTCGGTCGCTTTGCGTATCAACAAATGATGGGGGTGGGCCAACTCGTCGGCATCGCCCTGATCACTGCCGGTGTGGTGCTGGTGAACCTCAAGCAATAACGCCAAGCGCAGCCATCAACTGCTAAGGCCCAACAGGCCATCACTGCGCTCCCGCATCTCCTTCAACACATCGGGATCGCGTTGGGGATCGCCATAAAAACTTGGCAGCAATGCCGTAAGTCGTTCTTGCCAACTCACACTGGCGAGGCGTTTTGTGAAACAGCGCTGCAACACCTCCAACATGATCGTCACCGCAGTACTGGCGCCAGGCGATGCCCCCAACAAGGCTGCCAATGAGCCATCGCTCGCAGCTACCACCTCCGTGCCGAGTTGCAGGCGACCCCCCTCCTTGCTGCGTTTAATGATCTGCACACGCTGGCCCGCCACCGACAAACTCCAATCGTCCTGCCGCGCTGTTGGCAGAAAATCCCGAAGCGCGTCAAAGCGTTGGTCTGGCGTCTGACGAAGTTGATTAATCAAGTACCGCACCAACTCAATATTGGTGGCTCCCACTTGAATCATCGGCAACAGGTTCGACGGCCGCACCGACGTGGGCAAATCCAACAGAGATCCCTGCTTTAAAAATTTGCTGCTGAATCCCGCGAAAGGGCCAAACAACAGGGAACGACGCCCGTCTATCCAACGAGTATCAAGGTGGGGCACCGACATCGGTGGAGCCCCCACCGCCGCCTTGCCATACACCTTTGCCCGCTGCTGTTCCGCCAGAGCTGCGTCGTTGCAAACCAGCCAAAGCCCGCTCACCGGGAACCCGGCAAAATCATCGCCCTCCGGGATCCGCGACCGTTGCAACAGCGGTAGAGCGCCACCGCCAGCCCCAAGAAACACGAAGGGAGCTCTCACCTCACGCCGGCCAGAAGGCCCCTTGGTGATCACCCGCCAATCTCCTTCGGTCATGTTGGGGAAGCGCTGCCGCTTGAGATTGCTCACCTCGGTGCCGTACTGCACAGTGAGCGCACCGCTGCTTTGCAACGGCAGCAAATAAGCGCGAGTTAGCGCACCAAAGTCCACATCGGTTCCCCGCTCAATTCGTGTGGCCGCAACCGCCTGGTTGGGATCACGCCCCTCCATCACCAGAGGCATCCACTCCGACAAGTCCCGCCGTTCTTCGGTCCATCGCATCTCAGCAAAGGCAGGGATGTGTTTGAGCTGCTCAAATCTCTGCCGGAGAAAAGCAATATTGGCGGGGCTCCAGACGGCACTGATATGGGTTGCACGATGCAGAAAATCGGTCGAGGTCAGCTTGCCCCGTTCGAGGAGAGACCCCCAAAATTCAAGGCTGCGTTCAAAAGCGGCATTAATCGCCACGGCTTTGTCGGTGGCGACACGTCCATCCGGTTGCATCGGGGTGTAGTTCAGCTCGCAGTTTGCGGCATGCCCTGTGCCGGCGTTGTTCACCGCAGCGGAGCTTTCCAACGCTGGCGCCTCAAGACGCTCAACCAGCAACAGACGCAACTCCGGATCCAGTTCATGCAGTAGGGCTGCGAGGGTGGCGCTCATGATTCCCGCGCCCACCAAAATCGCGTCGTAGCGAGCTTCCGGATTGAAAGAGCTGTCGTTTTTCACCAATACCTTGGGTGGAACCCGCTCTCGTCAGCCTATGGGGGCACTCCGTAGGGTGGGACAAATTTTTAGTGGACGTTCAATGAGCACCGAAACCATGGCCTTGACCCTGGAGAATGTCGAAAAGGTGCTCGATGAATTGCGCCCCTTCCTAATGGCCGACGGCGGCAACGTTGAAGTTGTTGAGATCGATGGTCCAATCGTGAAGGTGCGTCTCCAGGGAGCTTGCGGAAGCTGCCCAAGCAGCACAATGACGCTCAAAATGGGGATTGAGCGCAAGATGCGTGAGTCCATCCCCGAGGTGAGTGAAGTAGTTCAGGTGCTCTGAAGTCACCACCCTTTCATATTTAGCTTCCCGTCGAAACCGCAATATCGGGAAATCCCACCTGCAATCTAGTGATGAACATGTGGATCACAATTAACTTGAGCGGTAACCCCACTCACCATGATTAGCACCTGCAGTGCTGTTGCGCTCAACCAACTCGAGAGAGGCTCTTAAGCCGAAAAAATCAGTTACACCACAACGGCGAGCAATACCACCAGTACGCTGATACCCAACACTTAAGACAGGGTTGTCGGCTCAGGCACAGCGGTAACCGCCGCGAGGGTGCCTAGACCGGCTAGCAATAGGATTCCGAAGGAACCACCCATCTCACCGCTTAGTCCTGATCACGATCGACAGACTTCAGAACATGATGCTCTGTTGGATTTTTTGAGCGCAACATCAATAAACTGATGTGCACCACACTCACTCCGCCGGCAACCTAGAAGCCGGCCCGGCTAACGCCAAAGGAATCGACAAGCTATTGCCAATCTAGGTAAGAGCAACAGGATTACCAAAAAGTGAATGCAGCAGCAGACGCAGCGGTTAACCAATAAATCTAGGGAATGTCCCGCCGTACTTCGAGGAAGGAGCAACCCGGAGCCGCAACAAGCAACAAAAGCTCAAGTAACGTGCAAGACTCCGCCGGTCAAAGTATAATTGCTTGGGCCATCTTTCGGACGGACTTGATTCCTAATGCATGACACTATATTTAACTCATGGGTATGACGGCAGATTTTTTTAACTTAGATGTAAGCTCAAGAAACTTCAACCCTCGGTAGAATTCTCTTCATAGGATATCTAAAGGGGTTGCCTTTATCATGTCAAATATATCTACCCTCATTTGTTAGAACTGGGTGCTATTTACAAAGCTTAGGCAATTTGATCAGGCCAAGTGATTCAGAGGAAGCCCTCAACTATGTGCATACCTTGTTCAGAACACTGCATCAGCTCTATTCATCCCCCCCCCATTTCTGCAGGCCTGTCATTTGGTTGGAGCAACTCGTAATAGATGGGTGATACGCATGTGGTTCCATGAGCGTTCAAGCACCCGAGGGGTTATCGATCGTGACTCACTGTTCTATGGACAAGCGCATGGTCTTTCAATCCAGCTCAGACCAACGATCCAGGCACTTGCTGAAGTCAATATCCCAGCGTTCCTCCTTGATGTTCTGATCACCATCTAGGAAGTTATGGCAGGCCTCGAAGTCTGTGTAGTTATCGTAAAGACCTCCGCTATCAAACTGCGCTTTGGCACCAGTTTGATCCAGTACCAGGCCCAGGATGATGAGCAGCCAGTAGGACCTCATCACAGCAGCACACCAATAACCAAACCCTCATCCAGACCAAAGAAACCATCTGGTATTTAGTCAGGCCAAACTTCTTCTTAATCCAGAGGAAGGCTTGCTAGTCAGCGAAGACCACAGCATGGATAGGCCAAACGATCCAACTCTTCATCGATGTGTTGTGAGGTCTTGGTTAACAAGCACACACCGTAGGGACCCTTGCAAATGTCATTAGATCTTGCTCTTATATCACACCGCTAAACCTAGATATCTTGTGATGTTATATGCACCTTAAAAAGCTCAATTAGATCTTTTGGAGAGCTTGTGTGGTCAAAAACTTTCAGCACCTTCCTGGCGCAGTCGGACTTCCTTGAGAGTATTCTGGCCCAAGCAAAAAAACATAGACCCCTGGAATATATGACGCAAAGTTGCGAGTGGGTATATTTCTGTAGCTCTGACTCCGTTACCCCACTAGCTACGTACGAATCTGAGCGGAAAGGGTAGGCGTAGGGATATCAAATAATATCAAGTGCTGGGGGCATACTGAAGTCTTAAAGAGTGGGCCAGGAGGGTATCTAATTAAAAACTTGGATAAGTCAATCAAAATCTAATAACTAACCACATTTAAGTAATACAATAAGTTATTAAATGTAGAGCTGTTGACCAAATTCTACAAATCCCTTGCAAGAATTCCTTAAAAGCAATTGATGACAAATGTCAAGCCAGGCTGTAATCATAGACATTCTTCTATACGTAAATTTCATCTCTGACGGCACTAACAATCGCAACATACTATTAACAATGCGGCGATAGCAATACCATATAAAATTATTACTGGCAGCACAAAATTGCCAAACAAATAATTACAATGAAATTCATTTGACGAAGCTAACGTGATAAATTTGTGATTATTTAAGCTATCACAATGCGTTTGGGCCAAATCACACCTTTCCAAAGCGTACAATCAGAATATAAATATTGGATCTAGATGAGTCCATCACCCTGTGATGGCAGGATTAAATCAAAAGGAGATAATGAAACATCAATTCTATCCAAAGACGTTGAGAATGAATTCAGACCAGTATTTACCAAAATTTTTCTATCCCGTTCAACAGACTCGAAATGATTGGATCGGCGCATCATCTTTATTGCAGACCTACTTTCAGGGCCAGACTGATATCTATTTCTGAGGTTAAGAATACAAATTCTATCACCAAAAGCTTCAGGCCACTCTACATTTTTTGTAAAATCCTGATCCATAAGATCGTTCCAGATATCCATTTTCTCAGATTGGGTAGGCTTGTCGAGAACACAAATAATTTTATCAAAACTCTTCTTAGAAAGAGAACCTACACTACCAATAGACTTATTTTTTTTGGATGACTTTTTTTTTCTCTTATTCCCTTTCGTAGATACTGTACTCTCTAAAGGCTGAGTAAAAGAACCAGTAAAGTCATTAGAAAGAACCCCTCCAGTTACAGCTAATCCCTGAAGGTTCTTTTGAGGAATAGAACCGTCCATCAACTTAGCTTTAATGTCTGCCACGCTTGCGCCTGGGCTAAGGTCTTGAAGTATAGCTGCTGCACCTGCAACTACAGGGCTCGCCATAGAAGTTCCACTCAATCTTTTGCGTCCATTCGTTGAAAAGGTGTCAGCACTTAAGATATCCACTCCTGGAGCAAAAAGATCTACGGTAGTTGCCCCAAAATTCGAGAAACTTGCTGGGTTACCGACTGAGGTCGATGCTCCTACAGAGAACATACCCTCCGCGTTAGACGGTGTATTTGGGATTTGATCAGTATTGGCTGCTTCGTTACCAGCTGCTGCTACAAAAACTACATTGTAATCCTCTTCTCCTATTCGAATGGCCTCCTGCAGAAAATCAACCTGTGAAGGATTCACTCCCAACGCACCATAGCTGTTGTTAATAACAGTGGCTCCATTTACAAGTGCGTAACTAAAGGCCTCAATAGCACTAGAAAGACTGCCACCACCATTATCGTTGAGAATCCTAATTCCCATAATCTCTGCGTTCTTAGAGGTAGTTGCAACTATCCCAGCAACATGAGTTCCATGACCTTCAGGATCGCCAACACTACTTATTCCCGATCCTGTGATTACATCAAGTCCGTGTACATCATCAATAACCCCATTTCCATCATCATCTATATTGTTTCCAGCTATCTCACCAGGATTGCGCCACAAATTTGACCTCAGATCAAAATGATTGATATTGACACCTGTGTCAACGACTGCGACAATGGACATGAGAATCCCAGATGGTTGATATGCTCAGTATAATCGAGATCATCCTCGGCCAACCGCTCAGCAGTAAGATAGTTAACGTAGCAAGGTGATCAACAAGGAATGGATCTGAATAAATAATTATTCCAAGAACCTAGATAATTTACACGCAAAAAGGCTCTATAAAACAATAGCTACATACCCAACATCGAGAAGCTTGTCAATAACTTTAGACGCTACATTTAGATGGAATTGGAGACTTCCAGCTATCGCCTAAACAGTCCGGTTCGATGTGTCATAGATCGTGATAATAGAATCTATAAAAATATCTTAATAAAGAAAGCGATAAGCCTCTACTCCTTATCGAATAATATTTTTAGCGAACCCTCTCATCAAGAGGAGAGGCTTTGTGATTGCATATAGTTTATCTTTCATTAGCATTAGGCAATAAATTAATAAACATATTTATTGGCTACATCCGACACAAAGGAATTCCCAGTGGCAAACATTCTTCCAAAAAAGTTAAATCGTCATCCAGATGGTTTCACTAAGACTAGTTTTATAAGCTGTCCTCTTGGCCTTAAAGATGATAGATTGGATAATTACATGAATTTCATTAAATCAGTAGATGCAAGTAATTAATATAAATTATCTAGACATGCCATCATTAATTAACTAGCGCCACGACAAAATAAAGGCCTATTAATCAAAAAACAAAGGGAAAAAGTGATTTAAATGAAACACAGACACTTCTATACATAAATAATTGACCAAACTTCAGAACGACCAAAGCGGAGCAAATTTATATCTCCTCGCTTATCACCCTCTGATAGTCCTCTCTCGACTGAAGCCACTGCAAATCTCTTACTTACATGGGGGTCAATTCTCTTGCTTAACTGGGGCAAAAAAATCCCACAACATTTGGTGGAGGATTGGATAAAGAAAAAGCTGCTTGGTCTACACCATGTTTAATAAAGCTCTTGCACACTTACTGCAATAGCAGTATCGTCAATTCGAAGACGAGCACTACTCTATTTTCAAGATCATTTATTGAATATTGGCCTCCCATATCAACAATGAACTCATCTATTTCATTAACTTTGCAAGCGAAATTGTAATCTTTTATATGCATATATCGTGAGATTAGAGGCGATTTATTTTTAAATTACCTTAATATAAGCCTCAAAAAAAATGTGAATCGACGATTCAAGCCTAGCCCTGTTTCTATTCAAGACCTGAATTCGAGGTGCCAATATTATATGAGAAACAAAGCAAAATTCTCAAAAAAAAAGACCCATGCTAAGCGCACGGGTCAAAAAGAAATAGATATAGAATTAAATTCTAGCAATAAAAGTTAAGTAGTGATTTATAACTCAATCCTTAACACAGAACTTCGGCTGATGGATTGAAAGCCAAGGACGTGATATTTCGATCAAAAGTAACTGATTCAAACATATCCATAGAACGAGCATCATTAATTGCAGCTTTGCCCATGGTCCTGGTAGTAAAGTCTTCATTAACAGAGAGAATGGCAACTTTATTTCCGAAGGCCTCTGGCCATGCCACATCGTCAGTCCATTCCTTAGCCTTCAGTGACTTTGTCATCTTTTTCATTGCTCTCTTTGTAACTGGATCATTAGAATCAGAATTGACGACCATGATCATGTTTCCTCTATTCCTGGCCGCAGTCGGGCCTTCAAAATAATTACTACTACTAGCTGCTTTATAAGACGAGGATGATGCGACACCGCTGGCACTGGGGTTGATGATTTCATCGATCTGACCACCCAAAGTTCCTAATGTGTCTGTCAAACTTCCTAATGTGTCTGAAATATTGTTTAGTACTTGTTTAGTTTCATCATCAATCCCTCCCACAGGCTCCTGAGCAGGAGGAGGGGTAACATCGTCAGTCAAAGCTTCGTGAAAAGGGCCTGTAAATGTATTCGACAGAACACCCTCGGCTAGTGATGAATTAGCAAGACTTCTTTGCTTAACCGCACCGTCTATAAGTTGTTGCTTGGCTTGGGCAGTTGTGAGCCTTGGGTTCGTCTCTAAAAGGACATCAACAGCGCCTGCAACAACAGGCGAAGCCATCGAAGTTCCGCTCAACCGAGTACGACCATTCGGATTGAAAGCATCCGCAGCACTTATGTTGACGCCAGGAGCGAAAAGCGCGACATTGTTGGCGCCAAAGTTAGAAAATCCAGCCGGATTGCCATTGCTATCAGAGGCACCAACGGAAATCATCCCTGAAGCATTGGCTGGGGAAGAAGGCACTCTGTCGTTATTAGAACTGCTATTTCCTGCAGCTCCTACAAAAATAGCTCCAAATTGCTCGGTTCCAATATCAATAATATCTTGAAGTTGCCGAGGAAGGTTTCCTTGAAACCCCCAACTATTATTTATAACCTTGGCACCCATTACCAAGGCATAACTCCAAGCATTAATCGCAGCTCCTAAAGAGCCACCACCATTCGCGCCCAAAAACCGTACTCCCATGATCTCCGCATTTGGCGAGGTCTGAGAGACAGTTCCTGCAACATGAGTGCCATGCCCATTGGGATCATTAACTTTGCCGATCCCTTGAAATGTAATGGCATCGAATCCATTTACGTCATCAACAACACCGTTGCCATCATCATCGACTCCATTGCCAGGAACCTCACCTTCATTTACCCAGAGCTTCCCCTTAAAATCATCGTGATTAACAAGAATGCCAGTATCGACAATAGCAACAATTGCCATGGTGATCGATTAAACGTTTTGCAAATACATCATGCACTAAACCGCAAGATTTTACAATCTACAAATGTACTGTTTTAAATTATCGCTTAGCAAAATGAATCATGAAACACATTTGCTTAATACTTTCTTAGCATTCGTGCTCGTGGAACGATTCAGAGCAAAGGCTATTTCAGCCAATCTTGCCTTCAAGCGCATGTAACCTAGCTTCACCAAAAGGACAAGGCGAAAGTCTTTGTCCATATTCTTGATTAATCTAGCTGTACTAGGGTAAGGATATGTCATTTCCCGCCTTTCTACGAGAGCTGGCGCAGCTGATTCAAGAGCGGATGGTGATCAGTTGCCTGTACCCGCGACTAGTTGCGCTCGACACTGTTAACGAGCTTGCTGGACTTACACGTAACCACTCTGGATTGATCACAGCATCAGCAAAAAAGGTACATACCCATATTGAAACTTACCCATCCCCATCCTTGCTGTTTGTGTCTGAGCATCTTGTTGATGGAGATGGCCCTTCCCTTGTCAGAGAGATTCATCAAAATGGAAGCGATCAACGAAGCGTGTTAATCCTTACAGAAAATCATCAGGTAACTCCAGGTGTGTTGGCTGATCCCATGTTCGCCTCCGTTGTGCTCGATCACAACATTGGTGGCCCGTCCTGCGTTTTGACTCAGGCATTGAGAGCTGTCAATCGGAATGATCGCTTTGTCGATCCAGCCATTAAAAAAAACTCTTCTGTGGCTAACGTTGATGAAGATACGTTGAGCAAGCGTGAGCTTGCTGTTCTTAGGCTCGTAGCGGAAGGGCTTAGTAATAAGGAAGTGGCAGAGCGTCTCCATCTGGCTTCCACCACCGTTCGTGATCACTTGCAGTTAGTAATGCGCAAGATGAACGTTAGTAGTCGTACTGGTGCGGCTGTCTGCGCCTATCGAAAGGGTCTTTTAGTGAGCTCACTTTAATTTTGAGCAAGGAAAGCCTATTGATTAGAACTATAGTTAATGGCAGACAACTAATTATAACCAAAGCAATCTCGAGTGCCAATTTCGAAATAATTGAATTCATTTGTGCGTAATTATTTTTTCAATCAGTTCCTATTTTTAGCTATAAATGAGTTTCGTCCCTATGAAAGTTGTTTAAGTGGCATGGGTCGTGATTTTTGCTTGATCCGTTGCTATGAGTCCCTAAATGGGTTAG
>QCVD01000035.1 GCA_003208835.1 Synechococcus sp. AG-683-C23
AGGTTTCGGAGTCGATATTTTGAACCTGATCAAAGATCAGGCAGGACGTCGAACACTCACCTTTATCCCTACAGCGTCCGCACAGGATGGATGGAATGAAGGCGATTTCTCCACGTTCCATCCAGAGCTGCTCTCCTTTGCCAGCGACCGATACGGAACATTCAACCTTGGCAATCTCAAAACACACAGTCTCGAAAAATCAACGCGAACTGAAGGATTTGAGCGCCTCCTCCAAGCCATGGCCCTTGGGGTAGAGACATGCCATAAGGGCTGAGAACATTTTGGTTTGTGTGGAGGTGTAAACGGAAGCAAAAAGTTTTGGGAGCACGGCGCTCTGGCCTCGAGTGAAACGAATGCCTGCCGCTTTGGCACCAAAATTCCCACAGAAGTGCTCCTAGCGCGTTTCGAAGCAGGTCCACCCCTTGAGGCCATCGGAGCAACCCATGCGTCCCAGAATTTGTAAAATTTGAGCTCTCGTTTTGTGACATTTGAGCGCGCCAGGCCCCACCCCAGTCCGCCAGCGTTGTGAGCAGCGCGGCGTTCAGATTGAATCCAGCGTTGGTATATCAGACAAAGTCGTTTTCAGCGTTGGCCCCAGCGGGACACGGAGCAAACTTTGGAGCCGCGTTTGTCAGTACCACAAAACAACTGAGCAACGATCCAAGTGCATCAATCAAGACTCAGAGTTGCGCGGTCCAGAGCATCAGGGAGATGCCTTTCCAGAGGCACCGAGCATCGACATGAAGTCATCAAATCCCTGAACGTCTACAGGCCGTCATCTAGATTCAGAGCGTGTCCGACGGGCATCTCCTACGGGAGATAGGTCACAACTGAAATTGCACGTCGGGCATGGCCTGACATCAGTTATTTTTGCCTCATCCTCTTCAGCCAGAACTTGAGCAGCTCACCCAAAGGGTTGCCGAACTTCAAGGCTTCGAGCTGTGTGGGATTCAGCTGCTCATGCACATGAATCCCATCACGCTGCAAATTCATATCCGACACACCGACGGATCCGACGTCAACCTTGATGACTGTGCTGGATTTAGTGGTGTTCTCGGCGAGGCTCTAGAGGAATCCCAGCAACTGATCGAGGCCTATGTGCTTGAAATCAGCAGTCCCGGGATCGGCGAGCAACTGAGCTGCGATCGCGATTTCCAGACTTTCCGAGGTTTTCCTGTGGATGTCACCCATCGTGATGATGAGAACGTTGAGCATCGTCTTGAGGGTCTTTTGCACGAACGCAATCAGGATGCTCTGCAGATCAACATCCGTGGGCGTATCAAGAGCATTCCTCGCGATCAGGTGATCAAGGTTCGCCTCACCACTCCCGGCCAGTAATCGAGCGAACTGCTCACTTCTTTTTTTACCCCCAGCCCGATGGCTCTCGTACTGCTTCCCGGTCTCACCAATCTGATCGATGACATCAGTGATGAGAAAAAACTACCCCCACAAGTTGTAGAAGCAGCTCTCCGCGAAGCATTGCTGAAGGGATACGAGCGGTACCGGCGAACTCTCTACATCGGTATTAGCGAAGACCCCTTTGAGGAGGATTATTTCAGCAATTTTGACGTTGGTCTTGACCTTGAAGAGGAAGGCTATCGAGTTCTCGCCAGCAAAATCATTGTTGACGAAGTGGAAAGCGAAGACCATCAAATTGCCCTTGCAGAGGTGATGCAGGTGGCCGATGACGCCCAAGCTGGCGACACGGTTGTGCTTGATGTAACTCCGGAGAAGGAAGATTTCGGACGCATGGCTGCGGCCACGACAAAACAGGTTTTGGCCCAAAAGCTGCGGGATCAGCAGCGCCGGATGATTCAAGAGGAATTTGCCGACCTCGAGGATCCAGTCCTGACCGCCCGGGTGATCCGCTTCGAACGTCAGTCGATCATCATGGCCGTGAGTTCAGGCCTGGGCAGACCTGAAGTAGAGGCGGAATTACCTCGCCGAGACCAGCTGCCCAATGACAACTACCGCGCCAACGCCACCTTCAAGGTGTTCTTGAAAGAGGTGAGCGAAGTAGCGCGCCGCGGTCCTCAGTTGTTCGTAAGCCGCTCAAATGCCGGCTTAGTTGTCTACTTATTTGAAAACGAAGTTCCAGAGATCCAAGAGGGCTCGGTTCGCATCGTGGCTGTTGCCCGTGAAGCGAATCCTCCTTCACGATCCGTTGGTCCTCGGACCAAAGTCGCCGTCGACAGTATTGAACGGGAAGTCGATCCTGTCGGCGCATGCATTGGCGCTCGCGGATCCAGGATTCAACAGGTCGTGAACGAACTGCGGGGTGAAAAAATTGACGTCATTCGCTGGTCACAAGATCCCGGCCAATACATCGCCAACTCCCTGAGTCCGGCTCGGGTCGAAATGGTGAGGCTCGTGGACCCCGCAGGACAACACGCCCACGTATTGGTTCCACCGGATCAACTCAGTTTGGCGATCGGCCGTGAGGGACAAAACGTGCGTTTGGCGGCTCGGCTGACGGGCTGGAAGATCGACATCAAAAACTCAACGGAATACGACCAGGCCGCGGAAGATGCTGTTGTTGCTGAACTGATTTCTCAGAGAGAAGAAGAGGAAGCACTTCAACAAGAAGCCGAAGAGCGCATCGCAGTGGAACAAGCAGCAAGGGCGGAAGAAGATGCTCGCCTCCGTGAGCTCTATCCGCTGCCAGAAGATGATGAGGACTATGTCGAGGGTGCAGAGTTCTCGGAAGAACCCGTCGCAGAATTCATAGAGGGTGAACCTCTTGAGGAAGCTGAGGGTGATTCAGCTGTCTCTGAAGAGATGGCCGAGCCCAGCGACGGTAATGATCAATTGCCTCTATCTGAGGCCAGCAGTGATGCTGAAACAGACATGAGCGAGGACGCCCGGTGAGCGCTAAGCCCATCCTCCGTCGTTGCGTGGCATGCCGCCAGCTTCAGGATCGTCGCCACCTTTGGCGTGTGATCCGTGACCACAAGGATGGGGTCCTTCTAGACTCAGGGATGGGCCGCTCGGCCTATCTCTGTCCGAAGGAAGAGTGCCTTGAAGAGGCTCGGCGCCGTAAACGCCTGCAAAAAGCTCTGCGATATCAGGTGCCGGATGCAGTCCTTTCGACGCTGAATGAGCGGCTCAGTGCAAGCACTGGTGAATCCGCTGAGGCAAACTAAACACTGTCCTCACTTTGCGTGCGGACACCGTGGCACAACATGCCCGGCTCGATCGGAGACCCCAACTGAATGACCAGCAGCGGCAAAGTCAGAATTTACGAGTTGTCCAAGGACCTCGGCCTTGAAAACAAGGACGTGTTGGATGCTGCAGAAAAGCTTTCAATCGCAGCCAAAAGCCACAGCAGCTCGATCAGTGACTCCGAAGCCGGAAAGATCCGCAACCTGCTTGGCAAGGGAGCATCACCAAGTAAACCAGCGGCTCCTCCAGCCAAACCTGCACCCGGCAAATCAATCCTGTCGGTCAAAAAAGCGTCACCTTTTACGCCAGACGTAACAGCTCCGGTTGCTGCCGCGAAACCTCAAGCTCCGGCTCAACCGGCAGCAAGCAAGAATGTTCAACCGTCGGTGAAGGCTGTTGCCCCACCGTCACGGCCCGCTGGATCGACCACCGCGCCCACGTCGGCCACATCGGCCCCGAACAAACCAGCAGCGCGCCCAACTGGGACAACCTCAGCGCCTCGACCAGCTGCGTCCCCAAGTCGCCCTGCGCCATCGAAACCCCAGGGAGCTCCTAGGCCACAGGTGGTGAGTAAACCGTCGGCGCCAGAACTCGTTGGCAAACCAACTACGGCAACTAAACCCGCAGCGGCCGCTAAGCCTGCAATCGTCGCGAAACCAATCACTCCAGCAAAACCTGCGGTGGTTGCGAAGCCTGCGGCAGCAAAACCCACGATCGTTAAGCCCACGGCGCCAACCCCACGGCCCAATAACGCAGCAGCCGCAGCCACTCCGAGCGCCCCCTCCACATCAGCGCCGAAGCAAGCCCCATCCCGACCGACATCGCGCGCTGCTGCAGCCCCAAGCCGACCGGGTGCGGCCCAGGGCCAAAAGCCGCAAATTGTCTCCCGTGCTGGGGCTCCGCCCCGTCCTGGGACACCACCACGCGTGGGAGCACCGACCAAAACCGGCACCCCCGCACGCCCGACTCCACGACCTGAACTCGTCGGCAAACCAGTCCCTCGCCGTACAGGAGGTGTTGGAGCTCCGGTGCGTCCCGGCACAGGAGTGCCCCAACGCCAAGGGGGGCCTGCTCGTCCTGGTGCCCCTACACGAACCGGGAAACCCGGCGCACCCAGCCGTCCCGCTGGAAACACACTCGAATTGGTTGGTAAGCCAATCCGACGCGACAGCACGGACGGAACTGGACGCCCAGGACCGCCAACACGACCCGGGGCCCCCACACGACCTGGCATGCCCGGTGGCATGCGCAAACCGGTCGCTCCCGGCGAGCTCATGCAGCTCCAAAAGCCCATTAGTCGTTCGGCCGCTCCAGCACCCCGGCGTCCCGACGCCCCCAATCGGCCCACGGAAGCCGCCGGAACAGCCACTCCTCCAGTGGCGCGGCCCACAGCACCCTCAGCACCCCGACGACCAGGATTCCGTCCCGGTGCTCCCGGTGGCCAACGACGCCCAGGGCGCCCCGATTGGGACGACAGTGCCAAGCTCGAGGCACTTCGCAGCCGCACGCCTCAAAAACAAAGGCAAAAAGTCCACATCATTGGCGAGAACGACGATGCTCTCGCTGCTCAAACCGGCGGATTTGCTGGCGAACAGCAGGCCATGGTGCTGTCGGCCAGCCTGGCGCGCCCAGCCAAACCGAAGGCTCAACAACGCAAGGCTCCCAAGCCGGTGGCCGCGGTGCGCAAACGCCGCAAGGAAACCGCACGCCAACGGCAACGTCGTCGCGCCATGGAACTGCGGGCAGCGCGCGAGGCCAAGCAAGTACGCCCCGAGATGATCGTGGTACCGGAGGACAACCTCACGGTGCAAGAACTCGCGGACATGCTCAGCATCGAGAGTTCAGAAATCATCAAATCCCTCTTCTTCAAAGGGGTTATCGCTACGGTTACTCAAACCCTGGATATGCCCACCATCGAAGCGGTGGCAAAGGAATTCGATGTTCCTGTGCTTCAGGACGATGTTGAAGAGGCGGCGAAGAAGACCGTCGAAATGATCGAGGAGTCGGATCTCAAACACCTCATTCGTCGTCCTCCCGTGGTCACCGTTATGGGCCACGTCGACCATGGCAAGACGAGCCTTCTCGATGCGATCCGACAAGCAAGGGTTGCTGCAGGAGAAGCGGGTGGAATCACCCAGCACATAGGTGCTTACCAGGTTGAAATCCAACACAAGGACGAAGCACGGAAACTCACCTTCCTCGACACACCCGGCCACGCAGCTTTTACGGCAATGCGTGCCAGGGGCACGAAAGTGACCGACGTTGCTGTCTTGGTCGTCGCCGCCGACGATGGTGTGCGTCCTCAAACGCTTGAGGCGATCAGCCACGCTCGGGCCGCAGAGGTGCCGATTGTTGTGGCCATCAACAAGATCGACAAAGAAGGAGCCTCTGCAGACCGGGTGAAGCAAGAGTTGTCTGAGCAGAACCTCCTCGCTGAGGAATGGGGTGGAGATGTGGTGATGGTGCCTGTTAGCGCCCTTAAGGGCGAAAACATCGACAAGCTTCTCGAAATGCTTCTCCTGGTGACTGAAGTGGAAGACCTTCAGGCCAACCCCGACCGCCCCGCCCGCGGAACCGTGATCGAAGCCCACCTCGATAAGGCAAAAGGACCCGTCGCCACCCTGTTGATTCAGAATGGCACCCTTAAAACCGGTGACGTGCTCGCTGCAGGGCCTGTATTGGGCAAAGTTCGGGCCATGGTGGACGACAACCGTCAACGCCTCAAGGAAGCAGGCCCGTCTTTTGCAGTGGAAGCCCTCGGTTTCAGCGAGGTACCAACCGCTGGCGATGAGTTCGAGGTCTACCCCGACGAGAAAGCCGCTCGGGCTGTGGTGGGCGACCGTGCCTCAAATGCCCGCGCGACGCGTCTCGCTCAACAAATGGCCTCCCGACGGGTCTCGCTCACGGCGATGTCTGGCCAAGCCAATGAAGGCGAACTCAAAGAGCTCAACCTCATCCTTAAAGCTGATGTTCAAGGATCCGTGGAAGCCATCCTCGGTTCGCTGGAGCAACTGCCCAAAGATGAAGTTCAAGTGCGCGTCTTGCTGTCGGCTCCAGGTGAAATCACCGAGACCGATGTCGACCTGGCAGCGGCCTCTGGTGCCGTGATCATCGGCTTCAACACATCGATGGCCTCTGGTGCCAAAAAGGCCTCCGATGCCACTGGTGTTGACGTACGGGATTACGACGTGATCTACAAGCTGCTGGAAGACATCCAGCTAGCGATGGAAGGTCTACTCGAGCCAGAACTCATCGAAGAAGCCCTTGGAGAAGCCGAGGTGCGCGCCGTGTTCACCATCGGCAAAAGCGCTGTGGCCGGTTGCTACGTCAACACCGGAAAGCTGCACCGCAACTGCAGAGTCCGGGTTCACAGGGGCAAACAAGTGGTGTACACCGGCGATCTTGACTCTCTGCGTCGCAACAAAGACGACGTAAAAGAGGTAGCCACAGGCTTCGAATGTGGTGTTGGCGCAGACCGTTTCGCCAACTGGGAAGAGGGTGATCGCATTGAAGCCTTCAAGATGGTTACCCAGCGCCGCAAACTCACCACCTGACCTCCACTTCTGTCGTGAAGTCCCGTCTCGAACCTTTGCTCTGGCTCCAATGTCTTGCTCTCGGAGCGATTCCATTGGAGCTCTTGCTGATTCGGTTGGTACTGGCTGGTGCCGATCCTGGACCGGTCCCTTCAGTTGAGCGTCTGCTCGTATGGGCTATTGGCGTGCTAGCTCCAGCTGCAGCGTTGTGGAAACGTCCCGCCGATTGGGGATCACTCTTGCTCGTGCGAGTGCCGCTCAAAGAGCGTGATCCAGAGCGGCAAGCTCGTAGTGCAAGTCAGGGAGGCCTTCTCAGCCGCACCAGTGTTGTCGTGGCAGCACTCGGATTTCTACCCCTGCTTTGGTGGCTCGATGATTCCGCTGTTTTGGCCAGTGAGTTTTCACCAATTCTCGGACAGTCACGACTCGTCACCCTGTTGCTGAGCATCCCAGTCCTGGCGGTAATGGTGTGGCAAGTCCAACAACTCAGCCAAGCCTTGGGATGGCTCCTACCCATTCGGGATCAAAACGATCAGGAACCGTCGCTGCAGAACTCAACAGCAACGGATTTGCAGCACACAAGCTTCGGGCTGCAAATTCTTCGCCTGAATCGGTTGGCCTGGCCTAAAAGTCCCCCCAAACCAGTCCCACAAAGCTTTCGCCCCAAATCAGAGCCTGTTCCAGCAGAGATCGATCGCGTGGAAGCAGACACGGCTGATCGAAGTGAACCCTCGTCAACCGATAGCGAAAATCAACCGGTGGAGGAGAGCAGTCCCCAAGATCTCGAAGGCATCGATCTCGTTTTTAAAAACACCGGATTCAACGAGGAAGGAACCGAAAAACCATTCGCCAGCGAAGAAGCGTCCAAAGAAGAGAGCAGCGTCGAATTCAATGACGAACAAAACAACGGGGCTATCGATATGGACATCACACTGGAAACCACAGCAGCCGCCGGCACAGAGCCTTCACTCGAGGAGGAACAGAACGAGGAATCAGTCTTCGGTGTTTCGGGTTCGGTCGAAATACAGGAGGACGGAGAAGAGCGTGAGCGCACCGGCTTGGATGCCGAAGTCACTGAGCTCAACAGCGTTACCAGCGGAAACGCGAAAGAGCATGGTGAACAGACCGAGTCCAGCGGAGGCGAACAACGCAGCCCAAACGAGCCGCCGAAGACCACGCCAAGGGGTCAGTGACTCCTTTAAGAGGCGTTCCCTCATGGCGGGATCTAAACCAGACTTTCGACCCTGCTGATCGGCCAAGTGAGCAAGGAAAAGTACTGCCGAAATGATAAATTAAATTTGTTGCCGATGTAGCTCAGCTGGTAGAGCAACGCTTTCGTAAAGCGTGGGTCGCCTGTTCAAGTCAGGTCATCGGCTTTAATCCAAAACCCAGTTGCAGCAGAACTTCTTAGCTGTAGCTGGGTTTTTTATTTGACTTATAACTGACGACTTTGAGCGCTTGCTCTCACCACGCTCTCACTTTTATATATACTTGACCCACGCTTAGCTGCTCTCACTCATGACCGCTACGGCTAAATGGATTACTCGATTGCGCAGCAGTTGCCCCAAGGGCTGGTCTGTCAGAAATATGCGCGGCAAGATTTATCTCTCCGTTCGATCTGGTGCAGGCGGGAAAAGAGCCTCAACAGCAACACTTCCTCTGGCTTGGGCAGCGGACACTGTTCCTGAAGCCATCAGCCTGATCGCTGAGCTTCAACAGCGAGTGGACAAAGAGGGCTTCGACCTTAGTGATGCGCTGAACAAGGTCAAAGCGCCTGTCCCCTCCAAGAGCCCGTCGGTGGCAAGCGAATGGCCAGACCTCGTCGAGAAATTCCAAACTGATCTACAGGTGATTTCACCGGTGAAACCCGTCAGCTGGGAAAGAAATTACGCCCCATTTCTCAATCGCATCATTGAACTGATGGCTAGCTCGACGGCACCAATCAATGCCCGCAGCTTGGCCGTGAACTTGATTGAGCCCTGGTCTGAGATGCCAACCAATAGAGGCAAAGCGATCAAATGCCTTCGCCTATTCCTGGATTTTGCGGTGGAAGTGCATAACCTTCCTGCCGAAAGTTGGACGCTGACAGATCGCTCCATTAAGCAGCTACGAGGTGCAAAAGCTGAACGCCGCACCGTGGCCACGATCAGCGATGTAGAAATTCTGCGATTGCTCGATTCTTTGGCTGATAGCGATGCAGCTAATCGTTGGCGCAATGCGATCAAGATGATGGCTTTGTACGGATTAAGACCAGAAGAGCTGAATCATTTGGTGGTAAAAGATCATCCTGAAACCAGTAAACCGGCGATGTATTGCACCTATCAAAAGGTATGCAACAAGTCGAAAACTGCTCCGAGGTGGTTGATGCCACTGCCGTTAAAGAACTTGGCAGGGAATGTCGTGGATTGGAACTTGGCGGGCGCGATGGCAATCAAGCAACTCCCAATGCCCCCTCTTGGAGATAAATATGCGGTAAAGACTTTTCTGGATCGACAGAATGTATGGACTGAGCTGAGAGAGAAGTATGAGGAATGTGGCGAATGGCTGCGGCCCTATTCATTCCGCAATAGCTACAGCCTGAGAGCGCACCGGATTGGGCACCGCAATGATGTGATCTGCATGGCGATGGGTCACAGCCTGAGCACCCATGAGAGCAACTACGAATGGGCGCGTAGTGATTCTGTGCTGGAGCACATTTGAAGCCACGCAACAAAAGTAGTGCAGGAACCTGCAAAAACGTTATATTGCAAGAAAGGCATGAATATGCCCACAATGCGAACTTCCTTCGGTGGATGTTCCCTCAGTGAACACTGAGCCTGAATCAATTGCTTTCGGCAAAGCATTTGGATAACCGGGTTGGATTGCCGTTATCGCTGTACTTCTGCGTTAACCATTCCAACCTTGAGTCCTTTACGGGAATGTTGTATTTGCATTTCTCTGCTTGTTCAACCTCTATAGGTGAAATGGTTAATAGTTATCGGAAGAATCGATAACGGATTGCCGATTGTTTATCAATCGACTTCCAATGGCTCAATCAAACTGGCTCCCAACGGGGCCGATGGCGGATGAACTCGGCATCTCTGTCCGAACCATTCACCACTACCGCGCCTCTGACCAGTCCCCCTGGCAGGAAGGACGGCATTACAAACGCCGTACGCCCGCAGATAAATCCCCATGGATTTGGGACTCATCTCTCACTCTTAAAGCTTGGGAAGTAGCTCGTGGAGGTGCAGCATGACCACCTCAAGAAACTACGAACTGGAACTGATGGGAGCCCTCAAGGCTTCACAAAATTGGTTTGAAACCATGGCCTTTGCTCGAACACAGCAGGCCATCCATGTCATCCGTGACAAGGCGGCGAGCTGATGGCTGATTGGAGCGTTGCAATCCCAGATGCACCCTTCGACTGGGAAATGATTCCCCTCGATGGCAAGAAGCGTCCGATCGATCCAGAGACGGGCGATCTGATGAAGCAGTGGCAGCAGAAGCCTGGATATGACATCGAAAGTATTTCTCGCCTGAACGGTCTTGTAAAAGCTGTTGGCTTGAAGCTCGGCCCACCATCTGGTGGAGTGCTAGCCGTTGATTTTGATGGCCCTGCTGCTCCAGGCAAGTTTGAAGAGGTTTTCAATCGCCACCCTCGTGAGCTTGATAAAACCGTTGGAGTCACCTCCGGCAAGCACAAGCGTGGACAACTCTTATTTCAAGTTGATCAGGATTGGTGGGCTCATCTCAAAGGCCGTCGCGCTTGGACTGATGAAGAGGGAGAAACCTGCCTCGAATTGCGCTGGGTTGGTCATCAGTCCGTAATAGCTGGAGCCCATCCAGAAACTGATGGTTACCGCTGGCTCTCAAGTCCTTCCGATCGTGAGGTGGCTCCCGCACCTGATTGGTTGCTGGAACCACTGCTTCAAACAGAAGAAGAGCTAATTCCATTTGAGCCCACCTCCGCTGATGCAGATCGTGCGGTGGAAATGCTCAAATTCATCGACCCCAACGACAACACCGACTATTTCCGGTGGCTGAAAGTTGGCATTGCGCTGCAGCACACCGATGCCGGACTGCTTTCGGCATGGGTCGAATGGTCAAAGCAAATGCCCAATTTCAACGAGGCGGAATGCCTCCGTAAGTGGGCAGGCTTCTCGACAAAAAGCGTAAGCAAGCTCACAATTCGATCCCTTCACCATTGGGCGAAACCTGCGGGATACAAACAGCCCAAAGCGAAGCCTCAAGGCGGAGCGGAGGGCGATGAAGAAATCACGTCAGCCGGTGAGTTTCTCGATATTTCTGAGCGTTTAGCCGAGGGTCGAAAACTCTTTTCTATTCATGGTCTGCTTCCGCAGGATTTAGCGGATGCCGTCGAGCTGCTGCAGCGCCCTCTTCCAACTGATGACCTCTCTGCCGTCATGGCAGTAATCACCGGTTACTCAGGACTGATGAAGCTCGGCACAAGAGTGGCCAGCAGTATCAATTTCTCTGTTCCTGCAAATCTGTTTGCAGCGATGGATGCACTCAGGTGGTGCAAAGACCAGCATCAAAAAAACGTTGGTTGATGCTCCAGCTCATGACATCCGCCGTGATGCAGCTCGTACTCATCGGCAATCAATGGAGCAATGGAATGCACAGGACCAAAAGGGTCGTTCGCCGGATGCACCCCGTCCAGTTTTCCCCCATCTGTCGGACTACACAACCGCAGCGTTATCGGAGCAACTGCAGCACAACGAATCCCTTGGTTTTGGTCAGCTTGTAGTTGCCGATGAATTGTCGGGTCTGCTCCAGGCAATGGCGCAGGACATGAAGAACGGATCAGGTTCGGCTGATCGCCAACTATTAGAGACATTCGATGGTGATGGCTTTGCTTCGATCAGGGTTGGGAACAAACCCCGCAGCTATGAGAGCTGTCACGTTTCAATCTTCGGCAACATCCAGCCTGAAGTTCTTCGTGAGCTGATCAACGGCAAAGACACCACCGGCAAATTTGCTCGATTCTTGTTCTGCCGGGTGCCAACAAAAGCACTGTTGCTTTCTGATGAAGATCCCACCGATGAGGAATGGAAAGCTCACGAATTTGCTCAGCAAAAACTTCGTGATTACGCCAGCAAGATCTACGCGGAACCACCTCGCGTTTACAAGCTCTCTGCTGATGCTCGTAAATCGTTCAACTATTGGTTCAACAATCATCAGGAGACTTTGCTGCTGCCCGCCATGCCGGGTGTTGTCCGATCTCTCTTAGGTAAGACCTCAGCCCATGCTCTTCGCATCGCAGGGAATCTCCACCTGCTGCGTGTTGTATCTGGTGAATGTTCCTCAACTGATCGGATCTCATCTCAAACGATGGATTCCGGCATGGCAATCGTCGATCAGCTCACTAAGGAAACGGAAGCATTCCACGAGACACCGGAGACCGACACAACGCGGCTGATGCGTCACATTCATCAATTCTCTTGGGTGACAGGCAAGCCCATTGATCGCGTTGCCGTTAAGACAAAAGCGAACCGCAAAATGCGCAGAACATGCACCGCTGAAGCGTTCAAATCGGCTGTTGAACTGTTGGTTGATCACCGATACGGCGAAATGATCACCGATGGAGAAACCATGAACGGCAAGCAACGAGTTGTTCGATATGCCGCCATTCGGGAGATGAGCCAATGAACTGGACACCATGGACACGTTTGGACACGCACCGTGTCCACTATCTCCCGTCCTCTCACAGGGGATTAGAGAGAAAACTCTCTATAGACACACTTACCCCTCAATCTTTTTTTATCTCTCTTTTTTCAGATATTTATCCATATATGGGGATGGGGGCGTGTCCAGGTGTCCATTTGCCCCAAATCACTTGCAAAGACAAGTTGAGGTGGCAGACACCGCCCGTGTCTAAGCGTATCCACGCCGTGTCCACCTGCTTCGCCCTCTAATCACAACCCCTCGAAATGTTTCATCTCTGGCAGAATTAACTCATGGCTAAGAAGTCGACTAACACAGAGATTGATAGGCGGATTCATACGATCGTCAAACTTTTGTCGTCGGCTAAAACAAACAGCTATATCCACCGATACGCGAAGGAAGAGTGGGGGGTCAGCGTTTCACAAGCTGATGTGTACCTGAAACGCGCTAGAGACATCATCAGAGCTGATTACAGCATTGATCGTTCCGACTTCATGGGCAGCCGTCTGGCGCTGCTAGATAAAGTGATCGAAGCTTCAATCAGAACGAAACAGCACAGCAATGCAGTTGGCGCATTGAAGCTTCAAGCTCAGCTAACAAAGCTGCTAGATGGCAACTCATGAGCAAGGAAGATGATCTCAAAACGATTCAGATGCGCATCATTGATGCCAAGGATCGAATGAACGATTACTTATCCGCTGGCAAGTTCCGCGAAGCAGAAAGTTTTCTCGATCAACTAAGAAGCTTGAACGAATGTTGGAGTTAGCAGCATGAGCATGAGGAAACGCTCTGGCGGCACGATCATTGATGCCGTGATGGAACGTAAGGGATGGGATCCATCGACCGATCCAGGCAGCTTGCTGGAGAAGATGCCGGAGCCAAAACAACCGCCGATTTGTCATTGCCCACCACAACAGAAAGCACGCCTAGGCGGGATGGATCCACGCATTGATCTCGATGCCGGTGTGATCAAATGCCGCACTTGCTTGAAAGAAGTTGGTCCTGCATGTCGCACCCGCGCTGTGACACATCTGCGCGGTCTTCTGACGCTGCGTGACACCAAGCCGGAACACTTTGACCTTGAAGACTCCCGCGCTGCTGGGTTCCTGCTCTGACGTTTCACTCGTTTGGGGGATGTTCGGAGCCCTGCAATCACCTATTCAGGTATTCAGCCAAATGAGCAATAAAAAACCCCGCCTTTGTCGACACCGTCAGGCTGCATCGCGGCAACCCTGCCCTGGTGCAAGCAAGCTGCTGCGGCACATCCAAACCACCAAACTCAAGGCCAAGCGCCATATGACTTGGCAGGAAATCAAAGGAAAGCAGATAAAAGCAGTAGCAGCTGCGACAGCTCGATGGTAGATCTTCATCTGCAAGTCAGATAGCAATAAATAGATCTTATTGAGTATTCAACAGGATGATGCTGTCAACTCCGATAAACTCAGATCAAGTTAATATCAACTAAGTCCGTCCCTTAATGCCTATGCCAGGTGGTATTTATACGATACAATTGTCCTTAGGCAAAAGTAAGACCTGTATTAGTCAACGCAGAAACTATTAACGTCCCCATTCCAGTAAAAATGTGACTTACACGGCCAAACAGCTTCTGAGCTTCACTGACGATCAAATTGCTGAACTATTTGCCCCACAGATTGAGGAATTTCTTAGTAACTGGATGAACACTTCAGCCCATCCTCAAGCTCTTTACGAGTGGTACTACGAAGAGGTAGTCAAGGATTCAATTAGTCAAAAAGACAAAGACGAATGGCTGGAAACCTTTTCAGAAAACGGACATAACGACATGGGACATGCCACTTATGAGCTGTTGTTATCAGAAAGTGACTAACTCGAAGAAGATGTTGCTCAGTGGTTTAGCGAGGAGGATGAAAACATAAGTGACTTCATTATTTATACTTTTAAGTACATGATCAATGATCGAGGAGTGAATGCTTTGAGATGGATTACTGAATTTATGAATGGTGAATAATCGAGTTGCATTCATGCACGGCGCAAACATCCTCAGCGTCTGCGCTGACTGCTACTTCCAGATGTTGAGTTGATCCCCAAACCCGTCATCCAATCGAGCTGCTTGCTGTTTACGCCTCACGTCCAGGTCGGCTACCAGCACGCTCATCATCAGTGAGATAATCCGCGATGAGGGGTGAGTTATCACCTTGCTCAATGGCAGCGATCTCACGCTCGATGTTTTCGATAAAGAGTTGATTCCCGTTTCGCTTTGCAACCTCCAGAACTTTGTTGAGTCTTTGAAGTTCAGCCTTAGCTTCAGTGTTTTTGTCCTCTGTAGTCATTGGACTGTTTATGTGACTCCTGATGTTTTAGCTATTTGCCGAAACCTTTTGAGTGACGGCAATTGGATCAGTTCATAGCCGCGTTCTGTGGACTCGATGCCTACTGGTTGAGTTGATGCCCTGCCCGCACATCCAATCGAGCTGGCTCCACGTCATCAACCCAACTCCTGGCTGTTGGCGGGTATTTCCTTTCAGAATTGGATCCGGACGATCCGGCTCAGAAACCTATTTGACTGAGGA
>QCVD01000036.1 GCA_003208835.1 Synechococcus sp. AG-683-C23
CAAAGGGGGCAATTGCTGTTGCGATGTCCCTTTGATTTGGGGATGGATTGGGGTTTGAAGGAACAGGCACTGGGTTTGGTCTGCACCACTCCTCGCCCGCTGGCGTCTGATTGGGAACGTGCCATGCGTTCTCTCGATCGAACTCTTGTTTTGGTGGGTTTTGGTGGTTTGGGCCTTCAGCTCGATCCCGAACTGTTCCTCCGTTGGCCGAACCATCACTTCTTAATGGCCTCTCCAGCGCAAGCCGTTCAAGCGCGGGCGCTGCAACACGTTCAAAACCTCACCTGGCTTCCAGGCTCTGTAAGGCCAGTCGATGTCTTTCCGTTGTGTTCTCGTCAATTGGGAAAGCCTGGCTTCAGCACGTTTTGTGAGGCGCTTGATCAGGGGGTTGGCCTCCATGTGGTGGAGCGACGTGATTTTGCCGAGGTTGCGGCATTAATGGATGGTCTTCGACGGCATGGGGACCATCGATTCCTAACAAGGGTTCAGTTGGAACAGGGAGATTGGCAATTGGATCGCCCGTTAATCGCTCCGGAAGCTGCTCCCTTGCCAAACCATGGTGCGCAACGTGCCGCAGAGGCTCTGATCGCAGTGGCAGAACTTCAATAATATTTTTACTCAGAAATAAATGTTTCTATTGCTGCACTTTTTTGAGCAGTTTTGTTCCAGGCAGTCATTTTTGGCGTTTTTATCCATGGGTTCGATTGATCGACTGGCATATCTACCTATTGCTTGCGTTGATTTGTTCGACAGAGTCGATCGGGAAGAGTTTCGTTTTTCGAGTTCTTTTGGGGTCTAGTCATTTACTGATGCGTTTTTAACCATCGTTTGACCTTTGTCCTTCGACACTTTTTTGTGGCTCTCTCAGGTTTGATTTGTCGCCATGGAGTCGCACTCGCTGCGATGTCTGGAGCGTTGGCCTCATCTCTACCTAGTTCTCCAGCTAGCGCAAGCCTGCTACCTCCTTCGACGAGATCGCAGTTGATGCACTTGCACGATGTTCAGCCAACGCGTGCAATCCCATACGTCATTACCCCCGAACGTCGAGCGATGCTCAACACCATCCGTTTTGCGGAAGGTACTTGGAAGGGCGGTTTTGATGTCGGCTATCGGGTGATGTTTGGCGGAGGCTTGATGAGCTCCCTCAACCGGCACCCCAATCGCGTGATCTACAGCTCCCGTTATGCAAGTGCTGCTGCAGGGGCGTACCAGTTCATGCCCTTCACTTGGGATTTGGTTCGGCGCAGCTTGGGTATCACTGGCTTTGGCCCTGAGGTGCAGGACCAAGGAGCACTGTTTTTGATTCAACGACGTAAGGCTCTTGGCCTTACGGACACCGGCAATCTTTCCCCACATCTGGCTGCCAAATTGGCGCCAGAATGGGCTTCATTCCCTACCCTCTCGGGTCGAAGTTTTTACGGTCAACCTGTCAAAAAATACGACCGCCTGCGTTCGTTTTACAACGTCAACCTCGTGGAGTTGCGACGTCTACGTGATGAGAAGCGTCTCCAGCTGTCCCAGGCGGCGAAGCCAGCCGTTTGCACTGGCTCAAGAATCGCCTGTGCCACACAGCTCTGACAACTAATTATTCTTCTTACTCTTCGGATTCACCCTGAAGGCGTCGGCCCATCGTTACTTGGGCAATGAAATAGGCGGCGACTCCTCCAGCCAGGAAACCAAACGTGTTTCGAATGAGTGGCAACCATTCCGAGGTGCGTGTGATCACTGGTGCGATGCCAAAGATGCCAAATAACATCCCCCATAGAGGAGAGAGCAGCAATAACCAGGCCCAAGCGACGGTTTCTCCTTCTTTACGTGGATAGGCTGCAAAACCAGCAATGAGACCGCCTAAAACCGACGTGGTGAGGGTCCATAGCCACTGTTCCAACGGCAAACCAGGCACCACCTGACAGCCACCTCGGTCTAAGCAGAGTTCAACGGCACCCAATGCATCCAGCACGGCGCCGTCTTCACCGTGGTCTTTGACGTAATACTGATTGCCAAATCGGGTCTGTAGTTCGACCCAATACGTCCTAGGCATCATTGCGAAGTAAGCATCGCCAACATTGAAGTTGAGCAGGTTTCCGCCTCGGGGGTCTGCCACCACCAACAGGCTGCGTTCGTCGAGTCCCCAGAATTCGCGAATGGCTAAGCCGGGTGTGCGTTCGTACTGCGTTAAAACCCGCAGCTTCCAGCCCGTTCGTTCTTCCACTTCACCTAGTGATTCCTCCAACCGTTCTCGTTGGATTTCGCTGAAAACCCGCGCCAGATCGATCACCGGTGTGGGGTGGTCTGGGAGCAGTTCAGGGTTGTCGTAAGCCAGTACAGGTGCTGCGGCTCCCCAAAGCCCGATGACCATGGCCAAAAGGGCGCCCCACAGGATTCGAATGCGATGTGTTCCCATGGACCTGCTGAATTGACCGGTATTCTCTCCAATGAAATCGATGTCTGCGTCGTGCCCGTCATGGCTAGCAACGCATATGAAACAGGTCGGCGGTGTGACCTCGTTCCGTCGATACATGGATCTTGCACTCAATGATCCCAATCACGGCTTCTATGGATCTGGTCGTGCCCGCGTTGCCCGAGATGGAGACTTTGTAACATCAGCGTCGCTTGGCCCCGATTTCGCTGCGCTACTGGCAGCCCAAGTGGTGCGATGGCTTGACCAATTTCCAGCGGATACACCAACACTTTCACTCATTGAGATCGGTCCTGGAGAGGGCGATCTACTGGCTGATTTGGTGGATGCTTTGGCGGAACAATCGCCCCAACTGTTGCATCGCCTCGAATTGGTGCTTGTGGAGGCCAACCCAGGGATGAAACAACGGCAACAAGCACGCTTGCAACACCAAACCATCATCCCAATGCGTTGGTGTTCCATGGATGAGCTCATGGCTGCGCCATTGCGGGGCCTGGTGTTAGCCCATGAATTATTGGATGCACTTCCGGTCGAGCGTCTCATCTACGACGACGGGGTGTTGTGGCAACAACTGGTCGCTCTTAATAACACTGGTGCGCTGGTGTGGTCAAAGGGGCCTTTGCCGCCCCCTCTCGCAGAAGAGATTGAGCAGGTCTGCAACCGTTGCGGACTGGTCTTGCCACCGCTGGATGCTGAACAGGGCTGGACGACGGAATGGCACACCGGTTCGTTGGGTTGGTTCACGCAGCTGAGTCGCGCCCTTGAACAAGGTGTGCTTTTGGTAGTGGATTACGCCTTAGAGATGCACCGCTATTACTCCGCGCGTCGCTCCGATGGCACGTTGATGGCAGTTCAGTCTCAACAGGCAGGCCTTTCGCCTCTTCATGCTCCGGGGTCCCAGGATTTGACCGCACACATTTGTCTCGAAACCGTCGAAGATGCCGCCGTTCAGGCTGGCTGGACGGCTTTAGATCAAGTCCGGCAGGGAGAAGCTTTGCTCGCTCTCGGGCTTGCGGAACGCCTGTATGGCTTGCAGTTGCTTCCCCCAGCGGAGTTACCCCAAGCACTTCAACGACGCGAGGCACTGCTGCGATTGGTGGATCCATCAGGACTTGGAGATTTTCGCTGGATATTGTTTGGCAAAGGCGTGAATTCCTCACGCTTCAAGCTGCCAACAGCTCCAGACAATGTGTGATCTCGTCGCGGCCAATGTCGTTTTGGATTTCGACTGAACCGACCCCAGTTGGTATCACAAACCGAAGCTGACCATCCCGAACTTTTTTGTCGCCTTGAAGTGTCTGCAGTACAGCCTCCTGGTTGAGTTCGGGCCAGGTTGTGGGTAAGCCTGCTTTGGCGATGAGCTGCTTCTGACGCTCCGCATCGATGCGCGACCAGTTGCCCCGTTGAACAGCTAACTCCCCGACAGCAACCATGCCCAGAGCGACAGCCTCGCCATGCAACCAAGTTCCATATCCACACAGCGCCTCGACCACATGGCCGAAGGTATGGCCGTAGTTCAAGACCGCGCGAAGCCCTCCTTCCCGTTCGTCGGCCGTCACGATGCGAGCTTTTGAGGCGGCAGACCGTCGCAGGATTGATTCGAGTTTCTCTCTGCCTAATCCTTCTTGGTTGCTGGGGTCTTCGCAAGCTTCAAGTTCGTTAAATAGGTCGGGATCCCCGAGAATTCCATACTTAATAACTTCAGCCATCCCAGCCCGAAATTCTCGGATCGGAAGGGTGTCCAAGGTTTTGGGATCGATTAAAACCAGATTCGGCTGATGAAAAGCGCCGATCAGATTTTTGCCCCCAGGATGATTGACCCCTGTCTTCCCTCCGATGGAGGCATCCACCATCGCCAACAAGGTTGTGGGTACTTGGGTCACTCCGATACCTCGCAACCAGGTGGCTGCGGCAAATCCGGTCATGTCTCCCACAACACCACCGCCGAGGGCCAGCATCATTGAGCTGCGTTCCAACTTGAAAGCGAAGGCTGCGTCGTGGATTTGCGACACGGTTTGCAGATGTTTTTGGTCTTCTCCCGCGTCGATCACGAGCATCTCGACGTTGTATCCCTGCGCTTTCAGGCTGTTGAGGCAGGCTTCGCCGTAGGGACCGGCAACGTCTGCATTGCTGACGACGAGGATTTTCCTGCCAGGTTTAGCGCCGATACGCCTGAGTTCCTCGCCCACAGTGCCCAGTACTCCGTCACCGATCACGACGTCGTAAGGATTTCGCTCTAAGGCGACGTTGATGCGGTGAGCGGTAATCGACGTAGTCATGCAACCGGGGGAACTCATCTACTCTCGCAGCAGAGACCCAAGCTTCGTGCGAAACAGTCTGACGGCATGGGCGTTTTTGTTGCCGGCACTGTTTTTAATTAGCTTGTCGGTTCTGATCCCAGCTCTAATGGCACTGGTGATGAGTTTCACCGCCACAGGACTGGACGTAAGCGAACCACTTCGTTTTATTGGCTTCGCCAATTTTCAACGGCTTGGGGCTGATCCGATGGCGCGACAGGTGACGCTCACCACCTTTCTGTATTTGATCGGTGTTGTGCCGCCCATTGTGTTGGGTGCGCTTGCCCTGGCTGTGTTGGTCAACCAGAAGCTGCCTGGGCAGACGTTCTTGCGCGGAGCGTTTTACACCCCAGTTCTGGTGTCGATAGTTGTGGCAGCGATTGCCTTTCGTTGGCTCTACGCCGAGAACGGTCTGATCAACGGATGGTTCGGTGCTGTTTTTGGAGACACGTTCTCACCTATTGGATTTTTAACGGTTCCTCACCTTGCCCTTCCCGCCGTGATGCTTGTGACCCTGTGGAAGGGCCTGGGCTACTACATGGTGATTTTTTTAGCAGGTCTTCAGGGCATTCCAAAAGAGCTGTACGAAGCGGCCCAGCTTGATGGTAGTGAGGGTTGGCGGCAGCACCTCGACATCACGCTTCCCCTGATGCGTCCCTACGTCACCCTCGTCGCTGTGGTGTCGTCGATCGCTGCAACGAAAGTATTTGAGGAAGTTTTTCTGATGACGCAAGGGGGGCCGGCTGATGCCACTCGAACCATCGTTTATTACGTCTACGACCAGGCTTTTTCTGAATTGGAAATCAGTTACGCCTGCACCTTGGGTTTGGCTCTTTTCTTCATGGTGATGTTGTTAACCCTGGTGCGGTTGGTGCTGGCAGGCGACCGATCCCTCATCTAAGGGTGCATTTGTCCAATGGAGTGGCAAGGTGGCAAACAAGCAGTGCTGAGCCAGGGATGTCCACGTCGGACACGATGATTGGTGTAGTCGGAGGTGGTCAGCTGGCGAGAATGCTGGTGCAAGCTGCTGCTGCTCGGTCGATCCCCATCGCAGTCCAAACCTCGTCTGCGAGTGATCCTGCTGCGGAAGCTGCGGCGCGGGTTGTAGAAGCTGATCCCCGTGATGTGGCAGGAACCCGCGAGCTGGTGGAGGGTTGTGAAGGCATCACGTTTGAAAATGAGTGGGTCAATATCGATGCGCTGATTCCTCTCGAACAGCAGGGAGTGCGCTTTCGTCCTGCGTTGGCGGCTCTCGCACCTCTGGTCGACAAGCTGTCTCAGCGAAAGTTGTTGGACGACTTGGCCATACCAAGTCCACCTTGGTGCCCCTTAAGCCTTATTTCTCAAGCGCAACCATCGCTTCCTCCGGGATGGAATTTCCCTGTCATGGCAAAGGCGGCCCGTGGCGGATATGACGGGAAGGGAACGATTGTTTTGGAGAACATTGATGCTCTGGCTCAGTTGCTCCGATCGGTGGACATTTCAGATTGGCTTTTAGAAGCGTGGGTGCATTACGAGCGTGAGCTGGCCCTCGTGGTCAGTCGAGATTCCAAGGGTTGTCTTCGGAGCTTTCCACTTGTGGAAACGCATCAACATGATCAAGTTTGCGACTGGGTTTTGGCTCCAGCGGGGGTTGATCAGGCTGTCGAAGCACTGGCATACAACGTTGCTGCGTCCTTGCTCACCAAATTGAATTACGTGGGTGTGTTGGCCCTTGAATTCTTTTATGGACCTGCTGGCTTGCAGGTGAATGAGATTGCACCTCGCACTCACAACTCCGGTCATTTTTCAATCGAAGCTTGCACCAGCAGCCAGTTTGATCAGCAGGTGTGTATTTCAGCAGGGCTGTCCGTACCAACGCCAGAACTGCGCAGTGATGGTGCATTGATGGTGAATCTTCTTGGCTTGGATACCGACCAGGCAGCTCCTCTCGACCAGCGGTTAACTGCGCTTCGTGAAATCCCGAATGCCCATCTTCATTGGTATGGCAAATCACCGGAAACCCCTGGCCGAAAACTTGGCCACATCACCGTGCTGTTGAACGCTAGTGATACTGACCACCGTCAACGGCAAGCCAATGACGTGTTGGCTGTTGTTCGAGGGATATGGCCCGAGTTTCCCACAGATCAGGACTAAACTATTGAGTGAACTGCCGTGTTGGTGAAGGCCTTTTCTAGTGCTCTGATCTGACTCTCTTTCGACTTGGGGAGGCTGTCGTGACGGTGACGTAAACCGGCCTTGTAGCCGGAAACGAAGCCCCACTTTGACTCCCCTTCTGGTTAACTCCAGGTCGACCACAATCGGCCACACGGCACGGTGGTTCACCACTTTCTTTCAGCTTCTTGCTCGAGGGCTGAACGTCTAGGGGCGATGGCGTTCAAGAGCCTTTTGAAGTTGTGATTGCTCCATTCCGGTGACGATGAATACTTCTTGGACGCTGCTCCCTTTTCGGGCAACCAATTTGTACCCGCCGCGAATTGTGGTGGATACACGTAATTGAAGGGATGGGCTCCGCCCTCTGACACGATTAATCACAGCTGGGGTAATGGTTTGGATGTCCTTTTCGCACGCAAGCGATTTCAACCAAGGGATTAAACCCTCTACATAGGTGCTGTGGGTAATGACGACCCGTCCCAAATCTGAATCAAAACCCGATAACTGGTGAAAGTTAGCGGGAATGGTTATGCCGAAGAGAGGTGTTTTCGGTCGTGATGTTGAAATCTGTCGATGCTGTGCACATTGCTGTTCATGGACCTCTGACAAAGGCCTGTGGCCCGACGACTCGACTGCTCACGGCCGAAGTTCACGGTCCAGAGGTTCGGGGCCTCGCGCTTTGTCCTGTAGGCGTGCTTCGCTTCGTCTTCGATGCACGGAATGAACAGTTCAAGACCATGGATCATCTAAGACTCGCCTAATCGACCAGGAAGCCTGCGGCGTGACCTAACAGCGATCTAAGGGGGCCATGGTGAGTCCCTCCGATTGCAATTGTTGGTGATAGAGCTCAGCCTGCTCAAGCGGGCCACGCCACACCTCGGCAGATCCTTGACCATCAATGCGACGGGCCAAGCCCCAGGCTTTGTCTTCATCCATGCCGGGGATGATCTTTCGCAGACAATCCACGACGTGCTGGTAAGTGTTGACGTCATCGTCGAGAACGATGACCCTGGCCTCTGGATAGCGCTGGTTGGTTTTCTGCCGCTCCAGAAGCGTCGAGGAAGAAGGGCTGGAGCTCTTCATGACAGTAATTTTCAATGGTGCTAGAACAAATGCAAACCTAGGTAAGATTTTAGAAAAAGAGCTGTAATCAGTGTTATTCACCGTTGCCTGGGCATCTCTCGCCGCAATGTTCAGTTTCTCAATAGCGATGGTCGTGTGGGGACGTAACGGTGACGGCACACTGAAGTTCTGAGCGAGTTGTGCTTTCAGATTCACCGTTGTTGAGTCAATCGCTCGCAATAGCCGCAACATTTTTATTGGTTTTCGTCAGTGTCTCGGTGATTTATCTCTCCGCCGTTGAATGGCGAGATCGTCGTCGTAGACAGCTCCCTTCTCACCCTGGGCGTTGACCCCGTCTGTTCCCCGTTGTTTTCGGGACCATCCGATTACAGCTGCTCTGATCGTCCTCTTAATTTGATGGTCAACAGCGAGCTTGTTGATTTCAGGCCGTTGGCTTGCGCCCAGGTTTTCCAATCAAGGAAGCCTGCATTGTTTTTGTAAGCAATCGCGCCTGATTCAGAGCTTCGATGTTGATTCCGCAAAGGCGCCCCCTGATGTTTGGCTGAAACGACTCGGTTCTAGTGCTGCCGCTCAGCGATGGCAGTCATCCGACGGACAGCGTTGGGGGATGGTGTGGTTGCAGGACGGCGCGCCCTTGCTAGTGCTTCCTTCGACAGAAGCTAGTGAGCCATAGAGCAATTCATCGTCGTTTCCTGATGTTGAACTTCTTTTCGCAGATGAACTTCATCGAAAAAGCTTTTTCTACTCACTCCCTTCCAGGCCTTCCACGCCTTCAAGCGTTGAAAACCAATGCATTGACCGGCTAAGTCAACCCACAGCAGTGGCATGGAATCCCTCAGGTTTGTCGTCCATCGCAGGACCTCTTGCCTTTGCGTTGCAAAGCGCTTCCTATGGCTGCTTGACCCTGAGGCTGGATGATCGTCGGACGTTGATGTTCGATGGAGCTGTTTCTTCAAGACCACTGTCTTCAGCACCACGTTATGTAGGGTGCTCCCCTTATACGGAATACGCATTTAAGACGTTTGTTGATTCCTCCCCGACGAACAATCGGCTTGCTCTCCATTGGCAAGGCGCTTCAACAAAGCCGCTCTTTGGATCAATTTTGCAACGCCGATTGATTGCAGATGAGATTGAAAAAAAACCTATTGCCTCATTCCAAAATTTCAGGCTCAATGGTTAGTAGACCCAGTAGATTTTCAGCTTCGGACCAGTAATAAAGGTCCTTTTAAGGCATCGATCCAGCTCAGCTTGGCGTTCCCCGCACGACAAGCTGAGACACTAAACAAGTGGTTGGCGTCCCTTTCTTCAAGTCTTGAACAGCGAGGTTTGCGGCCTCAAGTGAGTCAATCGAAAGCTGGAACGAACAGGGATCAATCAAGGGATTGATCAACAGTCTTCATCTGGGAAGACTCGCAACAAGATATTCTTGGCAGTTGGTCCGTGGTGTCGCCGACGCCAGATCAGATCTCACTAAAAATGTCCCTGAGTGGGCCGTCAGATTCGGTTCTTTCTCCCTTCAGACTGAAGCCAGATTCAGGCTTGCGTGTTCGAGTTGAGGCCCAGGAATTGGGTGGTTTGGGTTGGTTGAAGTCAACATGGCTCACTTTGGTGCAACAGGCTGGCCAGGGCGAATTTCTGCTCAATCCGATGATGGGCACCAGATCTGGCCAAGCAGAGACTTGGTATTTGCTTAAGGGTCAGTTTTCACTGCGTTGAGCCTGCTCTGCCTGACGACGCTCTTTCTTCCGCCGTTCCGCTGCAATGGTTTCTTGGACGAGTTCCACGGCCATGGACATGCGCTCACTGTTGGAGGCAAAAAGGCTTAGGTCTTTTTCGACCCTCTCTGCTGGGAAATTCAGGGCGGTTGCTAGCTCCTTGCAACGCTTTCTTAATTCAGCCTCATCAGGTTGTTCAGCATCACCCTTGGCTTCTTCAAAAAGCCGGAGCACACCAATCGACATCAGCCTGGAATAGTGGCTCTCCTCACCAAGTTTGTGCCTAGCTAGGTGGGACTCCATTCCGTCGATGGATTTGGACCTGGCTGCTTCGATGCACGTTTTGGATTCATTCCTAAAAATGTCTGCGTCGTACCCGTTACTGCTGCAGAGAGCGGCAAGAAGACCGCTGATGTGCTCTTCAGGTCGATATCCCTCGGAAAAGGTGTCGAAAACGGTGCACAAGCCCACAGCGAAGAGAGGGGTGGGTTCAAAACTGCTCTGATGACTCAGAAGGTGCAGCTCCACAAGCAATTCATCAGCCAGTCGCCTGTAGAGCGGTGAGATGACATATGGGAAGGCCTGGTGAAACGCCCGCTTGCTGTCTGCGATGGTCTGACGTTCGCCCAACGGTGGCTCCCCGAATGAATGGCGAAACCCTAGCGTCGAAGCCGTCCCCGTTAGGATTATTGAGTTCGCTAATGCATAAATGATCCCGATCGTGATCGAGGAGTCCGGCCGGGGGGAAAGGGCCTTTGATATTTACTCACGACTCCTTCGTGAGAGAATTATTTTCTTAGGCGAAGCCGTCACGAGCGATTCTGCGAATCGCATCGTGGCGCAAATGTTGTTCCTCGAGGCAGAGGATCCAGAGAAAGATATTTATTTGTATATCAATTCTCCTGGTGGATCCGTTTATGACGGTTTGGGGATTTTTGACACCATGCAGCACGTCAAACCTGATGTGCAAACAGTGTGTGTTGGCCTTGCGGCGAGTATGGGTGCATTCCTACTTTGTGCAGGTACAAAAGGAAAGCGCAGTAGCCTCCAGCACTCACGAATCATGATCCACCAGCCGCTCGGCGGGGCAAGGGGTCAGGCCAGTGATATCCGGATTCAGGCCAACGAAATTCTTTACCTCAAGGATCGTCTGAATACAGAATTGTCTGACCGCACAGGTCAGCCTCTCGATCGCATCCAGCAAGACACAGATCGCGACTTCTTTATGTCTCCGAGGGAGGCTGTCGATTATGGATTGATTGATTCTGTGATTGATAAGCGCCCTGTGAAACCGGTGGCTTGAGTAAGACTCAACGTCCTTCTAAAATTTGCCCCGTTTGTCAGCGTCCATTCGAATGGCGAAAGGCATGGAAAAAATGCTGGGATGATGTGGTGTACTGCTCAGAACGTTGTCGACGCAGGAAAAATACGAGTAAGTCGATAGAAATTTCAAAAGATTTCAATTCTTGAGTAGCTGAATTCGTTTAAAAATACTGAGCCAATCATTTCTATGGTCGATTTTTTTATTGATGGATTGGCCGGGTCAATGATGTTTGCTGAATGTTTCCTAATTAGTAGCTACTTTGTTGATCAAGATTGGCTTCAGATTTATTTGATTGAACTTTGCCTGGTGCCATGCCCGATTGTTCTTTTACGTTTGATCGTCGGCTGCAGACTTGATTGTTTTTGATGCACCGATCAAATGGTCTAATTGTTTAAATGGTCAAAAAATATCCCAACCATTATGGAAATGATTGGGATGTTGGTTGTTGTTGAAGGATTTGTAGAGATTTAATTGAGGATTGGAACTGTGCGGTCTTTCTCAGGAACTGCAGTGAATTCAGCAACGATGGATATGAATTCGTCACCATCCATAGTTTCTTTCTCAATCAGAATTTCAACCAACCGATCCATGGCTTCACGATTGGCAGCAACGAGAGCAACAGTTTCTTCGTAACAGCGCTTAACCATGCTGCGAACTTGTATATCCACTTGTTGGGATATCGACTCGGAAATTTCACTGCGGGACATTAAATCCCTGCCGAGGAAGACCTCTTGACTGCCACCCTCGAGGGCGACAGGACCGAGATCACTCATGCCAAGCCGTGTCACCATATTGCGAGCCATCGAGGCGACTAGCTGGATGTCGCTACCGGCACCCGTGGTGATTTCCTGATGACCGAATACCACGTCTTCCGCAGCACGACCACCAAGAGCACCCATGATGCGCGCTTTGAGCTGGGCGCGGGTAACCAGCGTCTGTTCTTCGTCCGGGGAGAACCATGTAAGGCCTTGTGCTTGGCCGCGTGGCACAAGGGTGACTTTTTGGACCGGGTCATGGGCTTTGACCAGGGTTCCGATAAGAGCATGTCCAACTTCGTGATAAGCAATAAGTCGCTTGCTGCGACCATCGGTGAGGGGACGACCTTCCATGCCGGCGATAATGCGATCGACTGCATCATCAATTTCACCCAAGCCGATTGCCTCTTTGCGGCGACGTGCTGTGAGGATTGCCGCTTCGTTCATCAAGTTGGCTAGATCAGCACCAGTGAAGCCGGGAGTACGTCGAGCAATACTTTCAAGTGAAAGTTCACCATCGAGTTTCTTATTTTTAGAGTGGACAGCAAGAATGGCTAGGCGACCTTTGATGTCTGGGGCATCAACAGTGACTTGACGATCAAAACGACCGGGACGCATTAACGCCGAATCAAGGACATCAGGACGGTTTGTTGCCGCGATGATGATGATTCCATTATTTCCCTCGAAACCATCCATCTCTGTGAGGAGTTGGTTGAGAGTTTGCTCTCTCTCGTCGTTGCCACCACCGATACCAGCGCCGCGTTGACGACCAACGGCATCAATCTCATCAATAAAGATCAAGCAAGGGCTGTTTTCTTTTGCCTTTTTGAACAGATCGCGCACACGGCTGGCACCAACGCCAACAAACATTTCAACAAACTCAGAACCCGAAAGCGCAAAGAACGGAACTCCAGCTTCTCCGGCGATTGCTTTGGCTAACAACGTTTTGCCAGTACCTGGCGGTCCGACAAGTAGTAGTCCCCGAGGGATTTGAGCTCCGACGGATGTGAAGCGTTCGGGCTGCTTCAGAAACGTGACGACCTCTTCCAGCTCTTGCTTGGCTTCTGTGACTCCCGCCACATCGTCAAACATCACACCAGTTTCGGCCTCCATCATGAATTTGGCTTTGCTCTTGCCGAACTGCATGGCCTGTCCAGGGCCACCGGGCATGTTGCTGTTGCGACGAGCCAGGAAGATCAGCGCTCCAATCAAGAGCAAAGGGAACAACAGGTTGCCCAAAAGGCCGAGGGCAGGAGGAGTGCTCCTTGGCGGATGCACGTCGAAACTGATCCCTTCTTCCTTAAGGGTGTTGATCAATTCAGGCGCCAAACCTGGCAAGTCAACACGTAGGCGCTGAACGCGATTATCCAAATCGGGATCCACAGCTTCAACAACTGCATTGCGACCACCGTCGTAAATATCAACTGCTGTAATGCGCCCCGCTTCCACGTAATCCAGGAACCGGCCGTAGCTCATACGGGCAACAGCAGCGTTGCGTGGAGCCACCGTGGTGCTATTGCCGCCACTGTTGTTTTGGCTCAGACCATTGATCCCACCATTGCTAACGACCTGCCAGCCGATCAGCAGCACAACGCCTATTGGCAAAAGCCATAGGGCAAGGAGGCGCCAGCGCTGATTCATGAGCCTTTTTAAGAATGTCTAAGTGTAAAGGGAATCCTTAGATCCCCGAGGGTGTCTTTAAAGGCTTCTCAGCGCAACGATTGGATCGAGGCGAGCAGCCCGTCGTGCTGGAACAACGCCAAAGAACAAAC
>QCVD01000037.1 GCA_003208835.1 Synechococcus sp. AG-683-C23
GCGCTTTTTGTTGCTCGATAACAGCTCAAAAGCGACACACGAGTACCAACCCTGTATCGCTGATTTGTAGCTCTGAAGCCCATGCGGCAGAAACTCTGATGTGAATCCGATCTACAAAGCTCCAGGGATGACAGATGCTCTGTCAATGCTGACCTCGCCAGATGACGCAATAACCACAAAGCAGCGCAGAAAGCCAAAGCGATCACCCATTGAACGGTGTTATCAGCTGGGCCCTTGGCAATATCGCTTTTAGCGAGAAATCGCCCGTTGGTATTACAAGCAATCCCTACACAACACTGGTGTTGTTGATGCGGCTCTGGTATTTGGAGCCCAAGGCGAACTTTTACAGAAATACGACGCCATTCGTCGAGAAACTTTAGAAATCGCGCTTTCCGGTCAGCTGCCGGCAATCCACCAGATTATGGAGCAGGAACGCACACTTTATGAATTTAATCGCAAAGCTTGGGGGATGCTGATGCGGGGCTACGGCTACCCCGCTCATCAAGACCTCATCCCAACTCTTAAATCCTTTTAAAACGACACCCCGATGTGGTGTCTGCTGCAATAAGCCTGTTCCCATCCGGGAAAATATTGCACCCACACAAAGGTTGATTCAAATGAGTGCGGCGTTTTCACCTTCCGCTGTACATGGGAATGCTGGAGAACAACACAACGTCTTATGAGCTCATGATCGATGGATTCACTTATCACCTCCAGGGAAAAGAGGGATTCCTTTGGGATGACACATTTCTGCACTCCGCCATCAATAGCTCTGAGCATCCGAAAGAGGTTCTGTTATTCGATGTCTTCCGGCATGACCAGCCATTTTGGTTGATCGGCATGAACTGGGTCTTCATCTGGGTCGCCCAGATTTGGCAACACCTTCAAAATATGCGCGAGCGCGCACTGCTTCGATGAGCAACCTCGAGGAACTTATCGAACAGCATCAGCTCAAGCGCCATCCAGAAGGGGGTTGGTATCGAGAAATGCATCGCAGCACAACGCAGGTCGAACGATCTGATGCGGTGAAACGCCCTGGCTTAACCGCCATTTTGTTCCTTTTACCGAAAGAAGAAATCAGTTGCTGGCATCGGGTTACTGGCGCCGATGAAGCATGGATCCACATCGATGGAGCTGATCTCAACCTGTTTCAGTGCACACCCGATGGTTCGGGACTGCAGGAGATCGTGCTGAATGGGGAGAATCCACTCCATGTGGTGCCTGCTGGGTGGTGGCAGGCCGCCCAAAGCAACGGTTCTTATGCGTTGGTTAGCTGCTGCGTGGGCCCAGGCTTCGACTTCGCCGATTTTGAAATGTTGCGGCAACAACTGGAATCGAAACGCCCGGTATTGCCCCATCCAGAACTGGTTTAAAGCCCGCACAAGGTGAGCGGAGACGTCGATGGCTTCGTAGCCTCTCTTTGATCGACTATCAGCCATGGGCAGCAGCTTCGGCGATCTCTTCCGCATCAGCACCTTCGGTGAATCACACGGCGGAGGCATTGGCGTGATTGTTGAGGGCTGCCCGCCAAGGCTGGAACTGGATTTAAACGAAATCCAAGCAGAACTGAACCGTCGCAAACCAGGACAAAGTCACATCACCACGCCGCGAAAAGAAGCCGATCAGGTGGAGATTCTGAGTGGCCTGCTGGATGGGAAAACCACCCTTGGTACTCCCATTGCGATGTTGGTACGCAATAAAGATCAGCGACCAGGGGATTACACGGACATGGCCGTGGCCTTTCGACCCTCCCATGCAGATGCCACCTATCAATCCAAATACGGCATCCAAGCCCGTAGTGGCGGTGGACGAGCATCTGCCCGAGAAACCATCGGCAGAGTGGCAGCTGGCGCTATTGCCAAACAACTCTTACGCAAAGCAAGCGGAACAGAAGTTTTGGCATGGGTAAAACGAATTCACTCCATCGAAGCCAATGGCATCAACCCATCCACAGTTTCGATGGATGACATCGAGGCCAATATTGTTCGCTGCCCAGATGCAGCCGTAGCCAGCCAGATGATCGAGCGCATTGAAGCGATTGGTCGAGACGGTGATTCCTGCGGTGGTGTCATCGAATGTGTTGTCAGGCACCCTGCCATGGGCCTCGGGATGCCGGTCTTCGACAAATTGGAAGCCGACCTAGCCAAGGCGGTGATGTCCCTACCGGCCACGAAGGGATTTGAGATCGGCTCAGGTTTTGGAGGAACGCTCTTGAAGGGCAGCGAACACAATGACGCCTTCATTCCAGGAGACGATGGTCGCTTGCATACCGCAACGAATAACTCTGGAGGCATCCAAGGCGGGATCAGCAACGGGGAACCGATCGTGCTCAGAGTTGGATTCAAGCCAACCGCTACCATTCGCAAAGAACAGCAGACCATCGACTCTGACGGCAACCCCACAACTCTGGCCGCCAAAGGACGTCACGACCCATGCGTACTGCCTCGGGCCGTACCCATGGTTGAAGCCATGGTGGCCCTAACGTTGGCAGATCATCTGCTCAGACAACAGGGCCAATGCAGCCTGTGGTGAAGTACAGCCTGTGGTGTATGAAGCTCAGCCAGCCTTCAGCGCAGCAGCTTGATCGCGAGTGGCTTGAGACAATTCAGCCGCTGATTTAGAGGAGCTGCGCATCCGTGTTCGACGCGCAGGTTTCTTGGTAGCAAGCTTCTTGGTGACCGTCTTTCGCGAACGAAAGGCAGTAGATCGACTGCGATGACTCAGCACTAACGCCCATTCCTCGTCGGTGAGGGTGGAGGGTTTGCTGCCATAGGCATAAGCCAACTTGGCGGCTTTCTCGATGTCTTTGATCAAGTTTGACCAGGACGTGGCAAACCTTTTATCCGACTGAGATTTCGCGCCACTCTCGACAAGAGTTTCTACAACTCCTGCCGCAGTGACCTTTTTGCGGCGGCGGTTGAAGATCTCTTTCTGAAGCTGAGCAATCAGGGCATCAGCTTTATCGCTGAGCTTGGTAGTGATCTGCGACATCACGCAAAACATCGACCATCTCATCTGTAGCTTTCCAGATTTACTGCGACTACCCAGGTTGCTTCAAGCTGGATTTGACGACCGGTTTAGCCAGCCAAGCAGTACTGGATCGACGCCGTGATCGCCGATAGTTCGACGCCCAAGAGCAATGGCGTCGTGGCCTGCGCCAAGCCAAGCCGAGAGATCGATCGTCGTAAGGCCACCTGCGGCTATCACAAAAGGCAACGGCCCCAGGGGAGCCTCAAGCCTTTTCCAATACGCAACGCCAACCGTTGCGGCCGGGAACAACTTGACGAGGCGACAGCCAAATGCGGTGGTCTGTTGGACTTCAGTCGGACTTAAGACTCCCGGAATGAGCAACTGTCCCAGATCCCGCGCCGCACCCACTAACGCAGGGTCCCAACAGGGAGCCATTGCATAGGCAAGATCAAGAGACTGCAAGTCGTCAAGAGCCTCGATCGCCACAACGGAAGCAGCTCCAAGAGCAAAGCGAGGGCAGCACTCTTGGATCTCTTGCACAAAACGGCGCCAACCCGCATGTGAGCTCCAAGCCACCTCAAGGTGACGAAGGCCTGCTTCATGCAGATCCTTCAGTTGATCGAGGAGACGTTGGCAGCTCAAAGGATCATCCAACTGTGGACGCACCACCAATAAAAAAGGCTGACACCGCAGAGAGGCAATCAATGCCTCCTGCCGCGCCAGCCACATGGAATGGTCGGAATCAGACGTATTCAGCAACCCGTACGTCTCGTTTGATCAAGAGCTCTTGAAGCTCTTCGGCATCAACAGTTTCCTGCTCGATCAACATCCCCGCAAGCTCATCAAGAACAGCGCGATTATCAACCAAAACCTTGGTGGCACGCTTGTAGGCGACATCAACAAGTTCAGAAACCTCCTGATCGATGGTGGCCGCGGTCTCCTCTGAGAAATCCCGTTCAGCAGCGATATCTCGACCCAGAAACATGCCGCCTTGCGCACGGCCCAAGGCCACCGGTCCCAGAACATCACTCATGCCAAAGCGCGTGATCATCTGGCGTGCAGTGGATGCAACCTGTTGAAGGTCGTTCGAAGCACCAGTGGTGACTTCGTCTTCCCCGTAGACGATCTCTTCGGCAACACGCCCTCCGAGGGCAACCGCCATTTGATTTTGGAGATAGGCGCGTGAATACAAACCCGATTCCATCCGTTCTTCACTTGGGGTGAAGAAGGTGAGGCCACCTGCGTTACCTCTTGGAATGATCGAAATCTTTTGCACGGGGTCGTAATCGGGCATCAGAGCACCGACCAAGGCATGACCCGCCTCGTGATAAGCCACTAAACGAGCACGGCGTTCACTCATCACGCGGTCCTTTTTCTCAGGACCAGCCATGACGCGCTCGATCGCATCACTGATTTCGTCGTTGCTGACTTCTGTCAACTCACGGCGGGCTGCCAAAATTGCGGCCTCATTTAAGAGGTTGGCGAGGTCAGCACCGGTGTACCCAGGAGTACGACGCGCAACTTTGTCCAAGTCAACGTCCTTCGCCAAAGTCTTGCCGCGGGCATGAACCCCCAAGATCTGAAGACGACCGGAATAATCAGGGCGATCGACAGTGACCTGACGATCGAAACGACCTGGGCGCATCAGTGCAGCATCAAGTACATCAGGACGGTTGGTGGCAGCAACAATGATGATGCCGGTGTTGCCCTCAAAACCATCCATCTCCGTCAGGAGTTGGTTCAGAGTTTGTTCCCGTTCGTCGTTGCCACCACCTAGGCCAGCACCTCGTTGACGTCCAACGGCGTCAATCTCGTCAATGAAGACGATGCAGGGAGCATTCTTTTTCGCCTGTTCGAACAAGTCGCGCACACGGCTTGCACCAACGCCGACGAACATTTCGACAAATTCTGAACCGGAGATCGAGAAGAAAGGAGTACCCGCCTCACCAGCGACTGCTTTGGCAAGAAGGGTCTTACCGGTTCCTGGAGGGCCAACCAGAAGTACACCTTTAGGAATCTTGGCTCCTACAGCGGTGAAGCGGTCAGGGTTTTTAAGGAAATCGACAACCTCGGTGAGTTCGAGCTTGGCGCCTTCAATACCTGCGACATCGCTAAACGTGATTTGCGTGGAGGGTTCCATTTGGACCCGGGCTTTGCTCTTACCGAATTGCATGGCGGGGTTACCACCACCGCCACCCTGGGCACGGCGGAACAAGAAAAACAATCCACCTAAGAGCAGAAGCGGGAAGATCAAACTTCCTGCAGCCTGCTGCCAACCGGGTGTTTGGCGGGACGGCTGTACAGCGATGTCGACGTTGTGTTGAGTCAGCAGACCAAGCAACTCACGATCAGGAGCAAGGTTGACTTGCGCTCTACGTCCGTCGTTCTCAACAACTTGAGCCGTGCCTTGATCAGGTGCGATCAGCACACGGCTGATCTGATCGTCTTTAACAGCCTCGACAAATTCGCTATAGCGAATGGTGTTGACCTGGGGCTGATTTCCGCCACCACCCCCGAAAAAGGCTGGTGCAATCACGACAATTGCCAAGACCAATAGGGCGCCAAGCCCGATGTTTCGCCAACGCTTGTTCACAGGTTGCCTCTACAAGATGAAGGAATGTTAACCGGGGGTTAGGGATTCAAGAGGAACGAAGCACGTCAACGACGCTCTTGAAGGCAAACCACTCAGGAATCTCCTCGCCACCTCGCAGCATCTTGCGGAACTGGGTACCGCTGAGCTTTTTAACGTGGAGGCCACGAGCTTCCGCATGTTCAGCGGTGACGTAGCCCTCTTCCTGTGTGTAGACGAGATTCAAGGACGGAACCGTCTCCATGGTGAGCTCCGGTGCGCACTCCTTCGCAAAGTTCTGAGCGTCATAGGGGCCATAAAAATCGTCGCCACTGAGCGATGACTTACAACCGGCCATATCGCGGCCAATGATGAAGTGGGTGCATCCATAATTGCGGCGAATGATCATGTGCTGCAAGGCCTCCCGTGGTCCAGCCATGTGCATCGCATAGGGCAGATAAGCCCAACGAATCCGATCATTGTTCACCTCGGCAGCCAAGCGCTCATAGGTTTCAAAACGCACAGCACCTGGAATGTCGTCCTGTTGGGTTGGTCCACAGGTGGGATGCACTAACACCACAGCGTTTTCGCTCACATTTTGTGCGTGTAGGGCCCTGGTAAACAGTTCATAGTGCGCACGGTGAATGGGGTTGCGGCATTGGAAGGCCACCACGTCTTCCCCATGGGGCAAACCAGATCGAACTTCAGCAGGGGTTTTGCATGGGAAAACGCGGGTTGGCAGCTCCAATCCCTTGAGCGTTCCGCCTAGGTAAAAGCATTTGCGCTCCATCGCGATCATGCGAACAGCGGGGTGCTCAAGCGATGTCGTGCCATAACACCCCTGCGCCTCAGACACTTTGCTGGGTTCCCACTTGTCCTCAACCTCAAGGAGAGCAAGCTCTTGTCCCTTGTAAGTCAGCAAAAGTTTGTCTCCCACCACCACATCCTTGCGATCGGTGTCCATCACGATTGGCAAACCGAATAGATGGCCTGCCGAAGTGCGATGACCGGACACAACAGCGTCGTAGTCCTCTTGGTGCATGAAACCACGCAGAGGAGAAAAGCCTCCCACCACCAGCAACTCCACGTCACAGGCGTTGCGGTCGGAGCATTCCAACGTTTTGGTTGCTGATGCCTTGAGCGCAGCTTGCTCTGCGCTCTGCACCAATAGATCCACAAGTGTGCCGCCATAGGGCGCGATCACTCCGGATCTCTGGGCTGAGGCAGAAGCACTGGCGGTCATGACAACTCACTAAGACCGCGCGATTCTCACAGATGAACGCTGAAACGCACAGCCCCAAAAAAAAAGGGGGTCATCCCCCCCCAAAAAAAATTGCTTGATCAAACCCCGGGATCAAGCTTCTTCTAAGCGCCCATAAAGTTCGCCCGTCACTTTGATATCAACCACTTCACGACCGCCCATATCGGAGTCGGAGGGTTGAATCGCAGTAAAGACTCCAGCGAACTCACCGGTTTCGGGATCCACCTTGGTGATCGACATGCTCATCGTGCCGACTCCATCGATGTAGCGCTTGTTGTTGTCTTTCTCGAGATCTTTCTCATCACCGCCGAGAGCAATCAAACCTTGGGCGTACTGAACACCCGTGGTGAGAGCACGTCCCTTGGGGTCGATGAAGTTGCTCGTGCGATAACTCGGCGTGCGGTAGGTGCCTTCAAAATCAGTGCTGGTTGTGATCGCCACACCGTCAGCATTGGCCTTCAAAGACTTACTCGAGAACGAGAACGGGAATTCTTCGCCACCGGGAACAAGCACGGTGATCGGCTGAAAGTCGATACCGCCTTTTTCCTGGAACTGAAGGCCAGATTCCGTCACCGTCAGGTCGCCGTACACCTCATCGAGGCTTGAGGTGTAACGGGTGAGAATTTTGCCCTCAACGAATTCAGCCTGCTGGCGAGCATTTTTAGGCTCTTCCTTGGCATAAACCTGCACAGGGTGCATGCAGATCCCGCGAAGTTCGTACTTCTGGCCTGCAACTAGCGGAATGGAGCCACGAGCTGAATCGCCAATTGTGGGGCAATCATTGGCTTTACCCGTGTTGCGAATGTCGTCATAAGTGACGTTGGACCCACCACGGTTTGCCTCGTTGCCACCGCTGCAAGCCGTAGTGAAAAAGGTGAGGCATAAGGCCAGCACTACTGCCAGCAGGGAACGAATGCGCATGAAAGGAGCCTGACGACTTAACGCTTTAACGAACGGCGATGCCGTCGAATCTCGATCTTACAGGGCTTAAAACTCAATACAGAGCCAGCTTTTGCAGGTCTCAACAACTCGTTTGATTACGAGCCTCGACTGAGGCCACCGTAGCGATATGGAACTGATGCATCGCATCGAGAAGCTGGTGAGCCATCGACAGTTTCGACATCAATGGCATCTCGCGGATCCAGTCATGGCCCAACAACCAACCGCCATTGGCCTGGTCACCGAATCCCTGGCCAAGCCGATCAATAGGATTCACCATCAACAAATCGCACCCTTTTGCAAGGAGCTTGGCCTTGCCTTGGGCGATCAAGGCTGCGTCCTCGCCTGCCAAGGCGGCAAAACCAAGCAGCGTCTGTCCGTGGGGCCGACGCCTCGATAGTGCCGCCAACAAATCTGGAACCTGGCTCCAGCCTGTGGCCAGCAACTCGGGCAACTGCTGCTTTGACACCTTGGATTCTGAGCTCTCCACACGACGTAGATCAGCTATGGCAGCCACCATTGCAATGGCATCCATAGACGGCTGATTATCAGCAAGCACCCGCTGCATATCATCAGCAGTGGTTACGGGGATGCAAGCGACCCCCTCGCACCAGGGCTCTGGCACAGAGAGCGGGCCATGAACCAGCTGAACAGTGGCTCCGCGCAAACGCGCGACCTGGGCCAACAAAACCCCCATTTGCCCCGTACTTCGATTGGTCATCACCCTGGCTTGATCAATGGGCTCATGGGTGGCCCCAGCGGTCACCAACAGATGCTTTCCCTCCCAATCACGATCAGCAACGGCACACTCCTTTCCCCGGCTGAACAAGGCTGCCGCGGCCAATTCGATCAACGCTGGATCCGCCATCCGGCCATCCCCGCGGCGATCGCAAGCCAGTAACCCAGACGAGGGCAGAAGCCCAACAAAGCCCGGGAAGGCTTGAACGACATCCCAGTTCTTCTGAACAGCAGGGTGATGCCACATGGCCGTATTCATCGCTGCAGCGACCAAAACAGGCACATCAGTCGCCAGGAGAACACTGGCCAATAGCCCCTCTCCCGATCCCTGTGACCAGCGGCTCAGCGTGCTGGCGCTCATCGGAGCAACAATAACCAGCTCTGCCCATTCAGCCAACTCAATGTGCAGTGGTCGGCTTCTGGACGGATCCCATTGATCGCCATCGCAATAACAGGGATGTCGACTCAAACTTGCTAACGCGACTGCACTCACCAAGCGCTCAGCACTGGGGGTGACCAAACAGCGCACAACAGCACCAGCTTTGACGAGGGCACTTACCAATAAAGGTGTTTTCACCGCAGCGATGCTGCCGCTCGCCGCCACGAGCACATGCCGTCCAACCAACGGACCAGGCATGGCATCAGTCCTCATCAAAAGGTTCCTGATCCACAAGGTGGTGATACAGAAGTGTCAACTCAGGCCGATGAATGGCCAAGGCGCGCAATAAATGCCAATCCTTCAGGCTGTCGAAGGGGGTGCAGTAATCGTCTTCTTCAAGGCGCCGTGCCAGCTCTGCCGTCGTGTCGTCATCAAATGAGGCGAGCTGTTCCGGAGTAACCATCAGTTTCGGCAAAGCTCCTGGCTTCAGTTTGACGCAACCCCTGACAGCTAGCTTTTGCTGAAGGGGATTTAGCTCAGCTGGTAGAGCGCTGCGATCGCACCGCAGAGGTCAGGGGTTCGAGTCCCCTATTCTCCACTCAAATGAGACGCCACATTCCCCTCCTGCTGGCGCTCGGCTCTGTAGTTCTACTGAGCACCTTGGCCCGTCCAGCAGCACTGCTGACCTTCACAGCTCTAGCCATGGCTTGGGCTGTTGGTCACAAACAAATCCGACGCCATTAACCCTCTATGGGGTAAAAGGGTGGAGAGTAAATCCCCCTGTTATCGATGTCGCAGTCGAAACGCGAGCAGGTCGTGAGCCACCTGCGCTACATCCGACAGGAGCTTCGTGAGATGCACCAAGGAGTCATGGAAGACGGTCTCTTGCCTGAAGCCGGAGAAGTGCGCGGTGTGATGGCACAAATGGAGGCTCTATTGGAGCTTCTGGAGGGCAAATCATCCCGCAAAGCAAAAGCTGAGTCCAAATAGATCCGCCCACAAGCCACTTCACAACCGATTCCCTCTGGGTTGGCTTCGTTCATCCCATCAAAAAGCCCGGTATCAGCCGGTTTTTTTGATGGGATTGTCGTTTCATCGGGAATGAAGCCGGTCAAGTGTTTACACCTGAGGTAAACAAGGGGTCGAAACACTGGCCGGATCAGATGAATCCCTGGCTGATTGGCTTCATCTGACTCTGGAGTTTGAATCTTGCGACGGCTTCAATCCACTCGTCTTCAAACCCAATGGGGCGAAGCCATCCATCGTCTTGAGGATTGGACACAAAATCCATGGAGGAGATTGTCGTTACTGGCGATTGCACTGTTCAGTGGCTTTTTGCTGGGTAGTGCCGTTACCTCTGTAGCGGGTGTTCTCTCCCAAATGGATCCCGTGGCTGCGCTCATCGTGGTTCTTGGGACCGAACTCACTATGCGCCGCGTTCGCAGGTCGGGATCGTCACGAACGCTCTTAGAACAACTTCTCGATCTCAGTCGGATCGGCTTTCTGTATGGGCTCTTTCTTGAGGCGTTCAAGCTGCTTTAACGGCGTACAAGTCATGAACACAGACAAATCCTGGGGGGCTACATACCCTTCAGATTGGCTCCTCTGCTGCCATCTATGGCCGGCGATCACTAATTTTTAGAACTCGAACCGCCTGCAGAGCGGCTTCGCCATGCGCCCCATGTGGTGATTGTTGGTGGCGGATTTGCTGGAATTCAGGCCTGTCGAGCCTTGGCTCAATCAGAGGTGCGCATCACCCTGATCGACAAACGCAACTTCAATTTATTTCAGCCGTTGCTTTATCAAGTGGCAACGGGATTGGTCGCAAGCGGCGACATTGCAACACCCCTACGCGAGCTCGTGGGGAAGCAACCAAACGTGCAAATCCTGCTCGGCGAAGTCACCCAATTGATCCCGGCCAAACACCAAATAGTGTTCAACGGAAAAACATTCAGTTACGACCATCTCGTACTCGCAACAGGCTCCGGCAGCAGCTTTTTCGGGAAAGACGACTGACGCACTTTTGCGCCACCGATGAAAATCCTCGAGCACGCCGAAGAAATCCGCAGACGCCTCCTCATGGCGATGGAGCAAGCGGAACAAACTCCAGACCCCGAAGCAAGGCAATTTCTTCAAACCGTTGTTGTGATCGGGAGTGGTCCGAGCGGCTGCGAGATGGCGGGAGCCGCCTCTCGAATGCTGCGATGGTCCCTAAAAAATGCCTACCAATAGCTGGATCCAACAAAGACCCGAATTCTTTTGATTGATCCAGGCGAAACGGTGCTGCGAAGCATGCCTGAGGAGCTCTCCAAACAAGCACTACAAGCCCTGCAAAAAGTGGGGGTCGACTTCCTTCAGCAGAGTCGTGTGGAAAGTATGCGCCCAGGCGAAGTGGTGGTAAGCACTCCTGATGGAGAGCAATGCATTCGCGCCGCCACCGTGATCTGGACCGCAGGCGTCCGTGCCTCACACCTTGGTCATGCCTTGGAAGCCACAACAGGATGCAGCCTCGATCGCGGCGGACGTGTTGTGGTGGAATCTGATTTTTCCATTGCCAGCTATCCCGAAATTCGCATCGCTGGTGATCTCTGCAGCTACAGCCATACCAAAGATGGCCAACCCCTACCTGGCATGGCAGCGCCTGCCAAACAGGCGGGCAGCTTTATTGGCAAGGACATTGCCGCTGTGGTGGCCGGTCGTCCACGCCCAAAATTTCAATATTTAGATCTCGGGAGCATGGCCATTGTCGATGGGTCCAGCGCCGTTGCCGACTTGCGAGGGCTCAAGTTCTCAGGCCTAATCGGAGTACTGCTTTGGGCTGGAGTGCATCTAGGACTTATCCACGACATGCAACAACGGGTCTCTCTCGCCACAAATTGGATTTTTAGCCTGTCAACCCGGCAGCGGGAATCCATGTTGCTAACGGGCATGCCCAGCCAGCACATGGCTCTCAATGCAGCTGACGCACACTTTCCGATGCGGAGCGGTGAAGGGCCTTCAAATGCTTCCCCAGATGCGGCCTTGCAAGCAGCCATGGAGTACTACTCCAAGGAAATCTCAGGACTGTCGAACACTCAAAAGTCGAACACTCAAGAGCTGATCGACACCAATGAGGATTCCGCAGCGGACTCAGCTGCCGCCATCAAATAGAGCAACGCCATCCGGACAGGAACCCCATTCCTCACTTGCTCCTCCACGAGGCAAATGGATGGGTCATCCAACAACCGACTCGTCATCTCGACGCCACGATTGACGGGTCCAGGATGAAGGACGGGAACCTGCCGTCCACACAACTGAAGCCGCGCATGGCTCAAGCCATAGTCCCGGTGGTAACGCTCAAGGCTGGTCAATAACTGCTGTGTCATGCGTTCCTTCTGCAGTCGCAGTGTCATCACAGCATCTGCACCAGGTAGAGCTTGTTCAAGACGGCGTTCAACGGTGACCCTTCCTCGTTGAGCAACGGGATCGCAGGACAGCCCAGGCGGAGGAGCATCAACAAACGCAGCAAAATCCTCTGGCAACAAACTTCTGGGTCCACACAGCACCACATCTGCGCCACAGCCAGTGAGTGCCCAGAGATTGGAGCGGGCCACACGAGAATGCAGGATGTCTCCAACAATCACGATTTTTTTACCAGCTAAGGCTTGAGGTGTTGGCTTCTGTGCATCGAAGTGGCGAGCCAGGGTGAGCAGATCCAACAGTCCCTGACTCGGATGGCTGTGGAGACCATCTCCCCCATTCAGCACCACGGTGCGCTCCCCAAGCCGATCCAAATCAGCGGCGAGTTGCTGGGGAACAGATGTAGAGCGATGACGAACCACCAGCACGTCAGCGCCCATGGCGACGTAGGTGCGGGCTGTATCCAAAACGCTTTCCCCCTTACTCAGCGAACTACTGGAGGGAGAAAAACTCATGACATCGGCTGAAAGCCGCTTTGCAGCCAACTCGAAACTGCTGCGCGTGCGGGTGCTGGGCTCAAAAAACAGCGTGGCCACAAGACGTCCCTGCAGCGCCGGCAACTTACGAACACCCGTGACCGGAAGGGATCGAAACCGTTGAGCCAGTTCAAGGATCGAAGCAAAATCATCCCGAGAGAATGAGGCCAGATCAAGAATGTGACGGTGGTGCCAACCGCTCATACCGACCCCTCATCACACGGTGACCAAGCCTGATCAAAGGACGGCTGGCGATCCCCCAAGGCACGACGACTAATACTGCGACTCAGCTGCAAATACCAACGCCAGGGGAGCTCTTGTCCCTGAGAGATTCCAATTCGCGTCGTGGTCA
>QCVD01000038.1 GCA_003208835.1 Synechococcus sp. AG-683-C23
TGCAGCAATCGTTAGGTCTTGAAGCGGATCGCGGTTTTCAAAATCTTCAGGGACGTCAACAGCAATTTCATCAATTCCTGTCGCAACAGTTGTCGGCACCCCCGTCGATACCGATGCCCCGTGGCTCTGTTGAACGCATGGAGCGGTTGCAAAGCTCCTTTGAAGATTATCCGCAGCTCACAGATGCCTCCCGTCGGCGGCTCGTTAGTGACGTCCGTCAGTGGCTGTATGAGTTGCGCCATCGCTTAGAACCATCGGCTCCGATGGCCCCTCCGCGTTTAAAACTGCAATCGGCTGCTGGGCAAGGATCGCCCGATCATTCCAGCCTTGATCTTGAGAGTCCGATCACCCGCATCAAGGGGGTTGGACCGAAGTTGGCTAGTCGCTTGGCCTCACTCAATTTGTTGTTGGTGAAAGATCTGTTGCGTCATTACCCTCGCGACCATGTCGATTACTCGGCAATGCGACGTATTGAGGCATTGGTTGCAGGGGAAACAGCAACCATCGTGGCCACGATTCGCCGTTGCAATGGCTTTGTAAGCCCCCGGAATCCCAACCTCGCCATTCTTGAACTGCAGCTGCAGGACCCGACAGGACGGCTGAAAGTGACGCGCTTTCTCGCGGGGAAACGCTTTAGTTCGCAGGCTTACCTCAAAGGCCAGCAACGCTTATATCCGGCTGGGGCCAGCGTGGCTGTCAGCGGTCTTGTGAAAGACGGCGCCTACGGCCTGACGTTTCAGAATCCTTTGATTGAGGTTCTCGAGAATCCCTCCTCGCCGGTCAGGTCGGCCAGTATTGGACGTCTTTTTCCGGTGTATGCCCTCACAGAGGGTGTGGGGGCAGATCGATTTCGAGGCTTGATTGAGCAGGTCTTACCCCTTACAGATCAATGGACTGAGCCTCTGCCTGAGGCATTGCGACAGACGTTTGGTCTTTTGTCCGTTTCTGAGGCGTTGAAGGCCCTTCATGCTCCGAAGGATCGGGACACGCTGGATCGTGGCCGTCATCGTTTGGTGTTTGACGAATTTCTGCTGTTGCAGCTGGGCTTGCTGAGGCGTCGCCAGGCGTTGCGCTCCCGTCCTGGTCCTGAGCTCAGCCTTCTCCCCTCGAGTCAGGGACTTGTTCAGGATTTCAAAGACTTGCTTTCGTTTCAATTCACAGAGGCTCAACAGCGGGTGTTGCAGGAAATTGAAGGAGATTTGTCTCAGTCCAAACCCATGGCTCGACTCGTCCAAGGCGATGTGGGCTCGGGTAAAACGGTCGTTGCGATTGCGGCTTTGCTCAGCACCATCGCGTCGGGTTGGCAAGGCGCCTTCATGGCACCCACCGAAGTGTTAGCTGAGCAGCACCATCGCAATCTTTGTCGTTGGCTGCCCCAACTTCACATCACGGTGGAGCTGCTCACGGGCTCAACCCCCCGTCCTCGTCGGCGTCAGCTTCTGGATGACCTCGCCAGCGGCTCGTTGAAATTACTGGTGGGAACCCACGCCCTTTTGGAAGATCCCGTGGTGTTTGAACGCCTTGGGCTGGTGGTGGTTGATGAGCAACATCGCTTTGGAGTTCATCAACGGGACCGACTGCTGAATAAAGGTCTGCAGCCGCATCTGCTCACGATGACGGCGACTCCAATTCCCAGAACCCTTGCACTGTCTGTCCATGGGGTGGGGTCTGCCAATGGGTCCGGGCCTCGCGATCCAGGGAGCGACGCTCCCAGTGACGTTGCTGTCCAACCATTTTGGTCAACGCGTGATGGTGCTCGCGTAGACGGCTACGGCAACGGCGCAACCGATGGCTGTCGAATTCCAACTCACTCGTGCGAATCAAAATCGAAAAGACATCCATGCCTGGCTCAAGCTCACCCATGGCCAAGGGCAACCGAATCCGCAAAACATTGCTGGCCGTCGGCTGAGTTTCCATTTGTCCCCGCTGAACGGCCTCCAAAAGGGATATGGGAAGAAGGGCTTGAGCCAGACCCGCTTTCAACATCTGAACATTAACGGCGTGGGACAGATTCCGTAGCCGTCGGGAGAGGGCCAAATCCATGGATTGCATCCAATGCAGCAAGGCATCAGGACGGGTTGGGAGCAGGTAGTCGTCTCTGTCGAGAGATGCACTAATGGAAGGATCCAGCATCCAATCCTCAACAGAACCAGGCGATTGCATCACATCACCAGCCAGCTGAAATAACGATTGCAAGACGTCGAGATCAGAACTCTGTTGGTCCTCGTCGTCACCAGACAGAACGGCCTCCTGCGACTCATCACTGGCTCCGGTGTGGCTTTCATCGGGAGACTTGGACCTTGCCACTGGGGGAGGACCCAAAGGAGAGGCCAAACTCAAATGCACGGAGCCCGAAGGCTCGCTTTGGTTCAAAGGCGGCGGATCAGGTTGGTCAGGTTGTGGAGCTGATTTGGTGTCTTGAAAATTTTTGGAGAGACCTTGCAACATCTCACGACTCGCATTCGCCTGTTGGCGGCGTTGTTCATCGTGCATCTGTGTGACGAGATGCATGAGTTGCTCCACCGTCAGCAAGACGGAGCACCGCTTGGTTATGTCCTCAACTGCCAAGTGAAAACGGTCGCGCTCACCAGCACTCAGTCGGCTAAACCTTCCCGGATCAACTTCGCTCAACAAACTGAACAGCGCCTGGCGCGTGGCAGCTTGAACCTCGTCGCGCAAGACCTGAAGGTACAGCGCTTGATCCCGATAAATCGCAACCGAACAAAGCCGACACTGCCGTTGAAGGCGTGCCAGCTGTTCAGAGGGTTCGTAAGCGGACTTGATGTCCGGAACAGCCACTGGGATCAGCCGGCGTTCTGCATGGACGCCACTTCGGCGGCAAAGTCGTTGTCTTCGACTTCAATGCCCTCACCCAGGGTGTAGCGCGTGAAACGACGTACTTTGACGTTCTCACCGATCTTGCCAGCAGCCTGCTTCACCAATTCGGCAACGGTGATGGAGCTGTCCTTAATGAACGGCTGTTCCATTAGAGCCAACTCTTTCAAGCGCTTAGCAATCCGACCTTCGACAATTTTTTCTTTCATCTTCTCCGGCTTGCCTTCCAGGTCGTCCCGACCCATCTCAATGGCTTTCTCGCGCTCACCGATCTCCGCTGGGATCTCATCGGTGGTGACGTATTCAACATTGGGACAGGCTGCAACCTGCATCGATACATCCCGAAGCAGCTCTTGGAACATGTCGCCACGGGCGACAAAATCTGTTTCGCAGTTGATTTCTATCAAAACTCCCACCCGGGCACCGGTGTGGATGTAGCTGCCAATGGAACCCTCTGCGGCGGTCCGGCTAGATTTTTTCTCGGCGCTGGCAATGCCCTTCTGACGCAACCACTCGACAGCCTTTTCGGTATCACCATCGGTGGCCCCAAGAGCTTTCTTGCAGTCCATCATTCCCGCGCCTGTCTTGTCGCGCAGTTCTTTGACAAGCTTTGCGGTTACGGCAGCCATCGGATTTAAGAAAGATAAAAAGGAAACATGAATCGCCACCAATCTGCTGAGCAGACCGGCGGCGAAAACTTAGCGGAAGAAGGCCTTAGCCCTCGTAATCGTCGCCGCCTCTCTGTTCATTCGAGCCATGGCGACCTTCATTGATGGCATCCGCCAAACGACCAAGGACAAGTTGAACAGACCGGACCGCATCATCGTTGCAAGGAATCGGAACCTCGCAAAGATCCGGATCGCAGTTGGTATCCAACATCGACACCAAGGGGATGTCGAGTTTGCGAGCTTCGAGAACCGCATTGGATTCCCTGCGTTGGTCGACCAGAACAACAACATCAGGAAGACGACGCATCGTCTTCAGTCCACCCAGGTACTTCTGGAGCCGCTCGAGCTCACGGCGTAAAACAGCACCTTCCTTTTTGGGGCGCATCGCGATGGCACCACTGGATTCCATGCGTTCGAGGTCTTTCAGACGATCGATTCGCGCTTTCATCGTGGTCCAGTTAGTGAGCATGCCGCCCAGCCAACGCTGGTTGACATAAGCCGCTCCACAACGAGCGGCTTCCAAGGCCACCACTTCGGAGGCCTGCTTCTTGGTGCCGACGAATAGAAAACGCTTGCCGCTACGAGCAGCAGAACGCGTCCACTTGTACGCATTGTTCATGCATACAGCGGTTTTAACCAAATCAATGATGTGGACACCATTGCGCGCGCAATAGATGTAGCGCGACATCTTGGGGTTCCAACGACGGGTTTGGTGCCCAAAGTGGGCACCCGCCTCCATCATTTCGGAGAGAGTGACAACAGCCATGGTTTGAGGGTTTCGGGTTCGCCTCCACCTGCCAGGGACTGAACAATCACGGCCAAAAGCCAAAAAATTGTCCAAGTACACCCGAAACGGGCAAGTGTGCGGAATAAGGAACCTCTTGACGGTACCAAATCGATTGCCGTCAGCGCAGTCCTTCCGCCTTTGCCACTTGGAAAAGAGTACGAACGCCAATCCTGTTCAACGGGAGCCTCAACACCTCCATCGCCATACCCGAATAGCCGTTGTGAATTAACCATCGCAACAACGGCCGAAGACTGTGCTGATTGACCAAACCCCCAAGGGTTAAGACCTCCCAGAGCAGTCGATGCAGCCAAGTGAACTGAATGATGAAGCGCACACGACGGGTGGGATGCTTTCGAAAAAAGACCAGACCCATCCGAGCCCGCTCTCCCTCAACACGAATCAAGTTTGGAATCTGGTCGAGGGTGAGCGCTGGATGCCAGTGATAACCAACGGCCTCTGGGCATTTGATCAACGCAACCCCCATACGCCTTAACCGTTCCCCCAATTCCAAGTCTTCCCATCCATACAAACGAAACGAGCAATCAAACAGCCCAGAGCGCTCCAAAACCCCTCGATCAATGGCCACATTGCCTGTGGCGAAATAAGCCCACGAAAGATCTCGGAGCTTGTGTCGTTCCGATGTGGGGTCTGCAAAATTCGCGGTATTCACCACAGCCCCGTAGGTGAAGCAAAGCCGATTGCCACGCTGCTCCCAACTCCGTTGCAACGCTTTGGCGTGACATGCCAAAAACGACTCGGTCACCACCAGATCACTATCGATAAAAACGATCACATCGCCCTTGGCGTGATCAACTCCGCGATTACGCCCTTCCGCAGGGCCGCCGTGTTGCTGTTCCACCAATCGAACATGGGGGAAACGACCCACTTGCTCCCGTAACCAAGCGGGAGTGTCATCGGTGGAGCCGTCATCGACAACGACCACCTCGTACTGATCAAGGCCGCCCTCGAAACGCTGCCTTTCCAGTGCATCGAGACACTTCTCGAGAATCGGCCGGCGGTTGTAGGTCGGAATGACGACGCTCACGAACATCGCGACGGCCGAAGCAAGGGGACCTCCAGCCTACGGACACAAAAAAAGGGGGCTGAGCGCCCCCTTTTGCAAAATCGCTTTTTGAAAATCGCCAAAGGGCGATCAATCAGCGGCACCGCCGTTATTTGCTGTACCCGTAACTCCGTTACCTGCGCCTTCGCCACGGCCATCGTTACGCATTTTGCGCTTTTTGAACTTGCGCGCATAAGCGCGGTTGCGCTCCTGTTTCTCTTTTTTCAGGTTCCTGCGCTTGGCCATCCGTTGATGTCACTTTCAAGTGCATCCAGCTTACTGAACAGCAGGCAATAAACAGCCATCTTCCATTTGAAGAAGACGGTCGGCCACATCAAGAATGCGCGGATCATGGGTCACCATCAGCACCGCACAGGCTTGCTCTCGGGCCAGTTTCTTAAGGAGATCCACCACTTCACGCCCCGTTCTGCTGTCCAATGCTGCGGTGGGTTCATCAGCCAACAGCAGACGTGGATGGGCGGCGAGGGCACGGGCAATTGCCACACGCTGTTTTTGGCCACCAGACAAATCATGGGGCAACTGACCCATTTGATGATCATCCAAACCAACCGCCCTCAGCCACGTCCGGGCTTCGTTCCTTCGCGCCCGATAACTGAGATCCGGCAACAGGTCAGCACCCATTTGAACGTTCTGTTCTGCTGTTAGGCAGCGCAACAGGTTGTGGCCCTGAAAAATCATGCCGATGCGACGGCGCACTTGTTGGCGGCTGCGACGTCCAGCGCCGTCTAAACGTTGACCGAGAACATTCACCGACCCCTGTTGAACCGTGCGTAGAGCACCAATCAAGGTCAGCAGGGTGGTTTTGCCACATCCGGAGGGACCAGTCAGCAACACCACCTCTCCCGGATCGATGCGGAGGGAAATATTCTCCAAAACCTGACGGCGCATCGAACCTTGACCAAAGCAATGGCTCAAGGTCTCAATCGACACCGCCGGGGGCACCGGATCAAAGTCGTCATCAACAGCCATGTCAGAAGATCTCCGCAGGATCGGCATCGATCAACCGGCGCATGGCCAACAGCGACGACAACATGCACATCACAAGAATCATCACCAGGACGGTGATGGCGCGGGCAGGATCCATTCCCACCGGGAGTTTTGTCGCGTCACGAACAAACCAATACAGCCCTTGTCCAGCGATATAGGCGGGTACATAACCAAGGGCCGCTAGATAAAAACCTTCTCGCATCACAACGCCAAGCAAGTGACTGACGCGATATCCCATGGCCATCAAGGTGGCGTATTCGGGCAGATGATCACTCACATCCGTGTACAACACCTGATAAACGATCACACAACCCACCACAAAGCCCATGGCAGCCCCGAGGGTGAAAATGAAGCCAATGGAGGTGCTGCTTTTCCAGTAGTTCTGCTCGAAATCAATAAAACCTTGCTTCGTCAACACCGTGACGTCGTCGGGTAAGCGCTGCTGAAGACGCTCCACAGCGAGGTCGGGATCGGTTCCAGGCTGCAAACGAATCAAGCCCACCTCAATCCCACCGGGGGATTTCTGAGGCATCAAGTCCAAAAACGTTTCGGTACTGGTGAGCAAATTGCCATCAGCTCCGAAGCTGGTGCCCAAGCTCACCAACCCCTCCACTCGGACGCGATTACCGGCTATTTCTGTTTCCACAACTCTTCCGTCGTTGTACCAATCGGCAATCGGACCAAATTCAGGACGCGACAACCGATCGAACAAAATTCGGCCTTTCTGCTTCAACACCCCGGTTTGTTCCGCCAGTCCAGGGTCCAAGAAGAACGGATCATCGGGATTGAAACCCAGGGCAAGGATGGCCCGATTGCGACGGGTTTCAGGATTGCGCCACAACATCAGACCCCAATGAACGGGAGTAACGCCTTCAACCGACGGATCAGCCAAGGTTTGAATGAGGCGCCGACGGGGAAATCCCGACATCCGCACCGAGCTCGCCGAGCGGGGACTGATCAGAACCAAGTCGGCATCAAACAGCCGGTGAACCGTGACACTGGCATCGAATAAGCCATCTCGAAAACCGAGCTGCATAAACATCAGAATCCCGGCGAAACTGATGCCAGCGAGAGCAACCAACAACCGCACTGGTTGTCGGGTGAGCAACATCCAGGAGAGTGGAATTTGGCGTCCCTGCCATGGCGACTTCATGAGTTGGGCTGGAAACGGGCAATCACTTTCAAACCTGCCAAGCGCATGACCTTTTTGGCATCAGCAGGATCCAAAGCAACATCAACTTGCACCACACGGGCATCCGCATCGCCGGTGGGATCCGTCGACAGCACAGCACGCTGCTCAACCTGGGGGCTGATCCGAATCACGCTTCCATTCAAATCGCCTTTGAAACCACCGTTTTCACTCGTTAATCGCACGATCTGTCCCAAGCGGATTCTGGCAACATCCGACTCATAAACCTCAATTTTGGCTTCCATCTTTTGGCTTGCCCCAACGTCCATCACGCCATCGCTACCGGGGCGCTCTCCCTCACGGGCATGAATTTCAAGCACCAAACCATCCATGGGTGAGGTGAGTTGGCTCAAAGCAAGATCGAATTGCAGACCCTTTTGACTGGCCAAAGCCTCTAAGCGCTGACCCTGCATCCGAATGAGCTCTTCCCGCTTGTTATCCACCAACACTTGTTCAGCAGCTCCCCACTCAGCTGCTTTTTGAAACCGACGAACCTCAACTGTTTGTAAAGCAATTTGCTGCTGAAGGCTTTGTAATTTTGCGTTTATTTCCTCGAGTTCTGCCAAGAGTCCCTGACGGTGATCAAAGGTGGCTAACACCTCACCGCGTTGAATCACCGCACCTTCTTTCACATGAAGGGCTGCAATTCGGGGCGTTCCCGCGATTCCTGCGGTAGGTGCCGCAAGACTTCGAATATCGCCAGAGGGCTCCAATTGACCGAGAGCCGCCACCGCTTCTGCTTTCGCTGGCGATGCCAGTACGGGGACAACTGGTGTGCTTTGCAGCTCTGGGGCCTTTGGACGCAGGAGAAACCAACCCCCTGCCGCAACAGCGACAGCGGTGGCTGCGATCAGAGGACGAGAAATCTGGGGCATTAAGGAGTTGGCGGATTATCAAACAGCAGAAGCTCGATGTAACGATCGGCCCAATCGGGATCGAAGGCTTTCTCGAGCACCCGGCGGGTCTTGTCGTTGCGCTTCTGTTGAAGGCAATAGTTCAGTTGCCCCTCGTACCGGTTGATCGTAGAAACAGCCGTTCGGGATTCGGGAATCGCCTGAGCTGTGCAATCGGAGAGAACGTTGAGGTAATCCGATACGACTTGATTAAATAAAGCCTCTTCTTCGACGCCATCAGGCCGGATAAAACACACCTTGCTTGAAAAGATTGTCCCCCAGCCGGGAAGGTCCCGCACCTGTCGAAACGCCGGAATTTCAATCGCCTCAAGGTTTTCTAAAATTGAATCTGGCAGCTGACTCGATGTCGGAGATAGATCCACAATCGCGGCCGAAATACCCGCAGGACCTGCAACGATGTCGGCACCAAAAATCGGTAAATCGAAGCGCGGATCAGGAAACCAAACGCAGTGAAGAATCTGTAAGCCGTTGCCGAGTTTCGCGATTTCGAGATGGATTTTGCGAAACCCCCTGCATTGGTACAACTCATTACCAATGAAAAGAGTTTCGCCATCCAGTTCTCCATGAATGGCCCTTAAATCCTCAACGGTGCTTAGAGGCTCAAGTTCTGGGAGTTTTTGCCAAGCAGCACGCATGGTTGCGGCGAGGGTCGACACCAGGGGATGCAGTTCCTGAGAGGGATTCTTGGGCTGAGGCTGCATCAAGGCCGGCAGGCACAGAACAGAACTATCAGTCATCGCCTGACGCCTTGAGAAATGAAAGTTGAGCCAAACCCACTGATTCCACTCAAAAAACAGCCGTTTGCTGACGAGGCAAGACTAGGCCAGCGGAGTTAAGAATTGTGTCTTGCCGCAAAAAGCACACAGGCCACTCCTTTTGATCGGTTTCGCGCAAGAGCGAAGACTAGAAAAAAGACATAACAAAGACTTCAACCAGAAGCACTTGTCCTTACCCAAACGACAACTGCAAAGTGAACGAAGATATTGAAATGAACGCTTTAAGTTTGTCTTGAAATTTCAACAGGTAACTGGAGGAGTGGGGCAACGGGAATTCATCAATAGCAATTGAATCAAATTTACATCTATTCAAGAAAAAGATCGGGCTGATATGACATCAACTTATTGATTTGTGTATTGACCAAAATAGTATTAATGCCTTTATCACTATCGGCCAATAAAAGGTTCTTGCCAGATTTAGTGATGACTAGATTTACATTTTCACCAATAACGATCTGGTCGCCATCATCCATTGAAAAATCTTTGATTACATCGTTTCCTTTGGATAAACGGAAGCGATCGGCATCTGATCCTCCAGTGAGCCTGTCATTTCCATAGCCGCCATAAAGATGATCTTGGCCGGAACCACCCCGTAACCGATCATGGCCAATTCTTCCCTTAAGGATGTCGTCGTGTTTACCTCCATACAGACGATCATGTCCGGTTCCACCCATAAGGATGTCGTCATGTTCACCTCCATACAGTCGATCATTTTGGGCATCTCCGTACAAAAGATCGTTACCAAGATCGCCATAAAGACGATCTTCACCCTTTTTACCCTTCAGAGTGTTGGCAAGAACATTGCCAGTGAGAGTGTCCTTTTTACGGCTGCCCTTGATGCTGCGTTCACCGGTTCCTAGGAAGCCTGGATCAACGATTGTGCCGTTGGCGATGCCATCACCATCCCAGGCCGGATCACCATCAATAAGCTGTAAAACAATGGAATTCGATTGGCCGTCACCGTTGCTGTCCTGGAAGGAATAGAGAGGGATGCCATTGGCATCGAGGTAATCCTCAAAGCGTTTGGTGCTGTAGTTGAACTTGCAATAAGCGGTTTGATCTGGGTTGAGGTCGCCAAGACCTTGCGGCAAGGAAAGGGTGGCTGATGTCGAGCCACCGATGTTCGCTCCAGACACCTTGAAGGCGAGCAGACCAGCGAAGGAGTTATCGATGCCGTCCGGTAAAGCAATGGTCTGGGTCTGCCCATTGCGTGTGGACACGTCGAAGCTGTCGGGCGTGTTGTCGTTGATTCCTGAGTCGCCTCGTTGTGTGTCTTTGGGACTTAAGAAAGAGACATCAGTGAATTGCAAGTTGTCATTTATTTCTAGGGCGCCGAAATCTGTGCTTGCAACGCCTTGATTGATCATGCGTAGGCCAACGACACCCGACTGTTCGGCATCACTGATGCCGTCACCATTGCCATCAACAATCTTGCCGTCTTTTGCAGTAACAACTTCCTTCAGTCCGTCACCATCATCATCGGAGATTTGGATGTTGGTTCCTTCTGGAGCTGGATCGGCAGGTGTTAGATCTAGCTTTGGAGAAGGAGTTGGCGTTGGCTCTGGGGTTGGTTCAGGAGTTGGAGTGGGGGTTGGTTCAGGAGTTGGAGTAGGGGTTGGTTCAGCTATGTCGCTAACCGCAGCGATTGTGATCGTGGATGTAACGGCAGAAGAGTTAGCGTCGCCATCATTGACGACCCAAGAAATAGTGCGATTTGAGGTATTTGCATTATCTGATGAATTGTTATAAGTAACGGATTCGAGAGCCGTTTCGTATTGGGCTTTGGTAGCTGTACCGGTTAGAGATAGAACACCAGTGGCAGCGTTATAAGAGCCAGTAATTTCAGACGTATTAGCAATGGCAAGAACATCTTCTGCTGCAACAAAACCAGAGGAGATCGAAACCGTTGCTGATTCAATATTGGTGTCGTCAGCATCAGCAAGCGTTAGCGCTGCATCAATAGCAGTGGCGCCATCACCTTCTGTGAAAGCGAGAGTACCGGCAGCACCAGAGATAGTAGGTGCAACATTTACAGCTAATGCGGAAAAGTTATAAGTGGTTTTATCAACAATACCAGCATAATTATTATTGTCTGAATCCTTTAAGGCAGTGCTGGCGATTTGAATATAATAACTTTCTCCTGCGGTTAAATCAGCGCTGGGATTTATGGTTAACACATTGCCACTGATGCTGGCTTGCGCGCCTGGATTGGTTACATCAATCGTAAAAGCAGCATTATCCGAAGAATCGTAGACGACAATATTTCCGGTATCAAAACTAATACTTTCGCTGAAAGTAATAACAAAATTACTATCAACAGCGACAGCATCGTTTCCATCAATAGGGGAAAAGGGTGATGCAACCGTGGGCTTAAAAAAATTAAAACCAGCGTTAAAGGGCTGAATATTGTAAGTTCCGTTTACAGGAGTGCCAGTAGCGGAACTTCCCGCGCTTCGACCGACTCCCGTAATAACTGTATCTTTAGGAATTGTAAATGAAGCCCCTATATCGAAAACACCATTTAGGTAAAGAAAAAGATCATTGCGGGTGACATCGCCGGTGCTGATCCAGCCAAGACGGTCCCATGATCTAACATCACTACCAGTACCACTACCAGGTAATGCAACGTAGGTACCACTAGGATCACCCGACGAACCAGGCGTCCAATAATATTCATTCCCAGTTGCAACGGGGTCTGCAGCTACGCCTTTTAATACAAAACCCCGTACTGAATCATCGTAATCATTAAAAACAACATCTTCTGTAAAAGTAACAGTTGTCGTTTCGTTAGCACCACCGAATACGACATCAGCGGTAATGACTAATTGGTGTGGCCAATTCAGTAATTGAGCTGAAGGCACCGGCAAGCGAGGCTGAATATCATTTCCGGAAGAATGCAGCGTCCAATTTTGATGGCCTGATTCAACTTGCCCTAGCCGGCTGGAACTTGACCAAATTTGAGCACCCGTCAGCTCTTCCCAAAGGCTTATAAAATCACGATCAGCGCCTACCTCGCATGCCCAAAGTGCAATTTTTTCTAGATCCCATGACTTTAGTTCTGAAGCTGCATTGATTAACGTACTGCCAT
>QCVD01000039.1 GCA_003208835.1 Synechococcus sp. AG-683-C23
CGGGAGACGCCAAACCCAACGTTGTCTGGAGGGACGGCACCTGTGTCCACAACTCGGGGAGCATCAAAAACTCAGTACTTCGAAGCTGCGTGCGTTGTCCCAATTCGCCGGATACAGCTAGACGCAACCCGGGAGCCTGCAAGCCCAGGTTTCGAATCACCAAGTGACGCTGATCGGATGCGTCAACACCTACCGATCCCTCACCCTGAAGCGAAAATGGACCCTGCAACATTGATGTGGGCTGGGGATACCGATGGGACGCTGCTGGACTGAGGCTCGATGGAGTCCAGCTGGTCTTTCCATCGCAACAACGTTTTGAGTCCGTTGGGGGGCAGCTCAGTGGTTCCGGTCAACTGGCTTTCGCGCCCCTCAGCCTGAACGGCAGGGTCACGGTCAATGCACCACGCATGGGCGCTTTTTCGTTGCAAAAAGTGGCTTTGGAGGGGGGTCTGCAGAACACCCGGTTTGAAGCGGATGCCGTTCTGACCCCTCCGCTTGGATCGTTCACCATCAACACCAAGGGATTGGTGAATGGTCCGTCAAGCGCCCGCGTTGAAGCCAATGGACTTGACGTGAATTGGCTCTTGAATGTGTCTCGACAATTGCGCGGTGAAGACCGTCCCGATGGATTGCCTTTGGGTCGTGTGGATGATCTGGGCACATTGGTCATCAATACGTTTGGAGGATCGTTAGACGGTCAGCTGAAGGCCCTCAACGAAGCGCGTCACGCGTTGAGGTTGTATGCCTTAGCCCATCCGGATCAAGGGCCTCAGGTCGAGCGTCTTGAAGGACGGCTTGATGCAGTCGCCACATTGCAGGGACCGCGCTTGAGGCAGCTTGTGGCTGATGTTCAAGCCAAAGCGCATCTCTGGACGGATGGTGATGATCAAGCCCAAGCGCTCCAGCTGGAACCGGTTGTGGCCACGCTGAAGGGTCCTCTTTTTGGTGGGGCGGGAACCTTCAGCTTTTTGCATCTGCCCTTTTCCTTGCTGGCGCTGATTGCCCCTGTCCCTCCGATGTTGAAGGGAGCTTTGGGGGGCAGGGGGCGTTACGACCTCAGCGGTGAATCGCCGCTGATCAGTTCCTCCCTGACCTTGGAGTCCACGACCCTTGGAGATCAGCCGCTGCGTTTCGAGCGTGATTCGTTGGTCGTCGAAGATCAAGACCTTCGGCTTGATTTGGCCCTGAGGTGTGGTCAAAGCGATGAAGTTGTGGTGATCAATGGCTCCATCCCGTTTGATTCTTCCTCTGAGCTCAATCTTCAGGTGGAAAGCCATGGAGATGCCTTGACCCCCCTGGCGGCCTTATCGGGTGGCAGCGTCAAGATTCAGTCGGGTCGTTCAGATCTCCGTCTGATGTTGCGGGGATCGCTGAATCAGCCTGTGGCGAATGGCTTCGTTGTTGTGTCGGACGGCAGCATCACTTTGGGTGAAAAGAGCGTGAGCCGAATTAACGCCTCGATGCTCTTTGATTTCGATCGTGTTGAGCTTCAGCGGCTGGAGGCTCAAATGGGGTCGGACGGCATTCTGCGTGGGGCTGGCTCCATTGGTCTGTTGCAAGAGCAAAAGGTTGAGAGTCCGCTCACCTTTGCGCTCACGAAGGTCAAAATTCAGCAGGAGATTGCGCGTTATCAGGCCGATGGAACACTGATCGTCAAGGGTGCCCTGGCACGGCCGACAATCGGTGGCGAACTCAGCTTGTCTCATGGATTGATCACGCCGCGATCGGGGGGGGTGGCACGAGCAGGACAAGGTGGTCTAAGAGCTGGGCTCTCACGGGCTAATCAGCTCGGTGCGTCGGACGAAACTTTGTCGGAAGTGTCAATCACCAAACTTGTTGAAGAGAAGTGGGATTTCAAGAAGCCCCTGGTGTTGATGGGGCCTGGAACACCCTTGCCTTCTTCGCAGGAGCGGCTCAAAGAAATGATGCCGAACCTGCCCGCCTTGCGCTTTCAAAATCTCAGGTTGATTCTGGGGCCGGACTTGGAGGTGAGGATGCCTCCCTTCCTCAGCTTCCGCGGTAGTGGCCAGCTTTTACTCAATGGACAGTTAGATCCATCACTTCAAGCGCGCGGTTTGATTCGACTGGACGCAGGACGCGTCAGCCTGTTCACCACGTCGTTCATCTTGGATCCAAAGGCATCGAATGTGGCGGTGTTTACCCCCTCCTTGGGGCTCATCCCCTACGTCGATGTCGCCATGAAGTCGCGTGTTTCGGATGGCGTCAGCATCGGAGAGTCCGACCGGGCAACCACCTCCAACGTGTTTGAGACCAATGGACTTGGAGCGTTATCAATCGGTGGTGGGCAATTGAATCTGGTGCGTATCACTGTGGAAGCAACCGGTCGGGCTGATCGCTTGATGGGGGATCTCAAGCTGCGTAGTTCTCCCCCTATGGGTGAATCTGAGCTTTTGGGATTAATCGGTGGCAACTCCTTAACCGGTTTGGCTGGAGGCGGGGGCGCGGCCTTAGCCGCGGTTGTTGGACAGTCGTTGCTGTCGCCAGTGATTGGAACACTCACGGATGCTTTGGGGCAAAGAATGCAGATCGCTCTCTTCCCCACCTACGTCACGCCTGAAGTCAAATCAGAAGAGGAACGCACCTCCGGCCGCGTCCCACCCACTTTCACCGTGGTGACTGAAATTGGTTTAGATGTCAGCGATCGTTTTGACCTGTCCGTGATCGCGGCGCCGAACAACACTGGTGTTCCTCCTCAGGCGACGGTGAGCTATCAACTCACCCCCAATACGAATGTGACCGGTTCGATGGATACGAACGGCACTTGGCAAAGCCAATTTCAGCTGTTCTTCCGGTTTTGACGATGTCGTCTGATCAGGTCATCGGTATCGATCTGGGTGGTACGGCGATCAAGTTGGCGCGTTTCAACCGTGCTGGAGATGTGCTGGCAGAACGACAGATTCCGACGCCTCAACCCCCAGTTCCTGGGTCGGTAACGATGGCCTTGTGCGAAGCGATCGAACAGCTAGACCCGGATCGCCTCGCCGCTTTCGTCGGTGTTGGTTTACCGGGGCCGATGGATGCGAATGCTCGTGTAGCACGCATTTGCATCAACTTATCGGGTTGGGAGGAGGTCCCCTTGGCGGATTGGTTGGAACCTCGATTGCAACGTCAAGTCACCCTTGCCAATGACGGGAACTGTGCCGTGGTGGGGGAAGCCTGGCTTGGGGCCGCAAGGGGGTTCGATGATGTAGTTCTGATTACCCTTGGCACCGGCGTTGGGGGTGGAGTTCTGCTTGGTGGTGCGCTATTCACCGGCCATAACGGTGCTGCGGCTGAGCCCGGTTTGATTGGACTTCAGCCGGATGGCCCGTCTTGCAACAGTGGCAATAAGGGATCCTTTGAGCAGTTCGCCAGCATTGCGGCGTTGCGCCGTCTTTGTGATGTTGATCCCAAGGAGTTGAGTGATCGGGCTGACGCGGGAGATCTTGAGGCGCAGTCCATCTGGCAGCAATACGGGACAAATCTTGGCGTTGGGATCGCCTCGTTGGTTTATATGTTCACCCCTCAGCGCGTGCTCCTAGGCGGTGGCTTGGCCGCTGCATCGGTGCATTTTCTCCCTGCCGTCCGGCATGAGGTGTTGACGCGTGTTCAGGCAGTCTCAAGGGAAGGGCTCTCGATTGAGCCTTGTGCGCTTGGGAATGGTGCGGGTCGTCTCGGAGCTGCTCGTTTGGCGTTGCAGCGTCTCAGTGGCTGAACCCTGGACATGAGCGTTCCCAATCGTGCGCAATCTCTGCAGACGATGATGTGGATCGTGATGCATGAACGCCGTGATGAACACCGTTCCAGAGCCCTCAGCTGAACTGCTAGCTCGGGCGGGGGCGGTGCGCTTGGCCGCTGTTGAGCTTGGCCAAACCGACAACGGGCAGAGATCTCGCGCCCTTCATTGCATGGCGGATGCTGTGCAGGAGCGCTCTTCATTGATCGTGGCGGCCAATAGCCAGGATTTGGAGCGCTCTGCGGAAGAAGGGCTTGCTTCATCACTGATGGCTCGTCTGAAGCTTGATGCCACCAAACTTCAGGCAGCGATTGATGGCGTTCGAAAAGTCGCTTCGCTTCCTGATCCCCTTGGCCTTCGCCAACTACACCGGGAGCTCGATACTGATTTGGTGTTGGAGCGCATCACGGTTCCCCTTGGTGTTTTAGGCGTCATTTTTGAGGCGCGTCCCGACGCCGTGGTTCAAATTGCGTCTTTGGCCATTCGGTCTGGTAACGGTGCCCTGCTCAAAGGGGGAAGTGAGGCCCGTTGCACCAACGAGGCGGTGATGGATGCTCTCAAAGCAGGTTTGGCTCGAGAAGAGAGCGATGTTTCGCCCGATGCTCTGGCGCTGCTAACAACCCGACAGGAAAGTTTGGGGCTGCTACGTCTCGATGGGCTTGTGGACCTGATTATTCCTCGGGGAAGCAATGAGTTGGTGCGCTTTATCCAAGACAACACACGCATTCCTGTGTTGGGTCATGCCGATGGGGTTTGTCATTTGTATGTCGATGCGACTGCTGATGTGAATAAGGCCACCCGCGTAGCTGTGGATAGCAAGACCCAATATCCAGCGGCGTGCAATGCCATCGAAACGCTATTGGTGCACCACAGCATCGCCGCTGCTTTCTTGGCGGAGGCCGTCCCCGCATTGCAAGCGGCAGGGGTCACGATCCGGGGAGATGCTGCGAGCCAATCCTTGGGGGTGATTCACCCAGCAGCGGAGGAAGACTGGGCGACGGAGTATCTCGATCTCACCCTGTCGGTGCGGGTCGTGGACGACTTGGCCGCGGCCACTGAACACATCCGCCGGTATGGCTCTCGTCACACCGAAGTCATCCTGACCGAGGACCCTGCCATGGCTGATCGGTTCCTGTCTGCTGTGGATAGTGCTGGGGTGTATCACAACTGCTCCAGCCGATTTGCCGATGGTTTTCGTTACGGGTTTGGAGCAGAAGTTGGCATCAGCACGCAAACATTGCCGCCGCGGGGCCCAGTCGGTCTTGAGGGATTAGTGACCTATCGCTATCGACTTCGAGGGGATGGCCATATTGCAGCGGATTATGCCGCTGGACGTCGGTCGTTTACCCATCAGGATCTTCCGCTTTGATGGATGCCATCCATATCCGTGATTTAGAGCTTTGGGCGCATGTGGGTGTGCTTGAGCAAGAACGTCGGGATGGCCAGTGGTTTCGTTTAGACATCAAATTTGAGCTTGATCTCAGCTCAGCGGCCGTTGCGGATAATTTGAGCGCGAGCCTGGATTACAGCCTGGCGATTCAGGCCTTGCAGATGTTGGGCCGAGAGATCTGCTGTCTAACCATTGAGCATTTCAGTGAACGGGTGCTCGATCGGCTGCAGGAGCTCTACGGCCCTGTACCGATTGGGTTGCGTCTAACGAAGTGTGCGGCGCCAGTGCCTGGATTTCGTGGCCTTGTTGCCGTCGAGCGATCGCGTGGTGGTGGGACACCACCAACGAAATGATTCCCCTCGTTTTGGTCCATGGTCTTTGGGACCGGCCGAGGATGTTTCATCGATTGATTCAGGCCATGGATCAACCGCAACGCGATTTGTTGGCGCCTCATCTTCCCCACGGTCTTGGGGATATACCCCTGCGTGAGCTGGCGCATCGATTGGACGAGCAGATCATCAATCGCTTTGGTGCTGAGAACACCGTCGATTTATTGAGTTTTTCGATGGGTGGAATTATCGGGCGGATTTGGCTTCAGGAGTTGCGGGGAGCCGCTCGGACTCGCCGCTTTTTCAGTGTGGGAAGTCCACATCAAGGCACGATCACTGCCCAAGCCATTCCGCGTTTGCTCCTTGCAGGAGCAGCTGATATGAAAATAGGAAGCCCTCTGCTGCATCAGTTAAATCGCCATTCGGATGAGTTGTCGTTGGTGCAGTGCCACAGTTTTTTTTGCCGTTGGGATTTGATGGTGTGTCCCGGATGGAAGGCTGTGCTCCCGCAGGGATCGATTCAAGCCATTCCTGTTTGGACGCACCAACAACTGATGACGCATCCGAATGCCTTGAAGATTCTTGGCCAAGCACTACGACAATCCTGATGAACTGTCTTAGGCGCTCACCAGGCCGGAGTGGCGGATTAACGCTTCAGTGCTGGCAGGACGCCCACGGAAGGCTTCGAAGACCTCAGATGGTGAACGACTTCCGCCAAGGCTGAGCACCGTGTCTCGGAAGAGAGCGCCAGTGGATTTAACCTTTTGTTCATCGTCGAGACCGGCATCTTCAAAGGCCGCGAATGCATCGGCGCTTAAGACCTCAGCCCACTTGTAGGAGTAATACCCAGCTGCGTAACCTCCGGCAAAAATGTGGCCAAAGGCGCAGAGAAAATGATCTTCCGGAATGGGCGGTATCACCGTGGTGGTGGTTGCAACGTCCCTGCGCAACTCATCAGGAGTGATGCCAAGTTCGGGTGTCCAGCGGCTGTGGAGGCGAAGATCGCTGAGGGCGAAGTGCACTTGGCGGAGGGTTGCTAGTCCGGCATTGAATGTGCGGCTCTTGCATAGTTTTTGGAACTCTTCTTCGGGTAAGGGTTCGTTGGTTTGCCAATGGCGTGCCATGCCCATCAAGGTGGTGCGATCAAGGCACCAGTTCTCCATGAACTGGCTTGGGAGCTCAACGGCATCCCACTCCACATTGCTGATGCCGGCGGCTTCAGGTTCATCAACCGTGGTGAGCATGTGCTGCAAACCATGGCCAAATTCATGGAAGAGCGTTTCCACTTCCTCGAAGCTCATCAAGCTCGGCGTGTCTCCCACCGGTGGTGTTTGATTGCAAATCAAATAGGCCACAGGCAAAACACAACTGCCATCGGGGTTCGTTTTTCTGCCAAGGCATTCATCCATCCAGGCCCCACCACGTTTGCTGGCTGGTCGGCTGTAGGGATCGAGATAAAACGATGCGAGTGGGGTGCCGTCTTGCCGTTGAACGCGGAAGTAACGAACGTCTTGATGCCAGATCGGAGCTTCCCCATCGGCGGCTTCGATCACCACATCAAACAGGCGATTGCAGAGTCCAAATAGGCCGTCCAGAACTTGTGGCAATGGAAACCAAGGGCGGAGCGTCTCTTGATCCAAATCGAAACGTTCTTGGCGTAATTTTTCGCTCCAGAATGGGAGATCCCAAGGGGCGAGATTCTCAGCTTCGGCTGCACCGTGCCTTCGGGCTAAGGCCTTGAGATCGTCGAGCTCACGTTCTGCAGCAGGAAAAGCGGCAACCCGCAATTCCTCGAGTAACTCTTCCACCTCATCCACATCCTTCGCCATCTTGCTAGCGAGGCTCACATCCGCCCAATGGGCATAGCCCAAGCGAGCGGCTTGTTGCCCTTTGAGGGAAAGAATTTCTTTGATCTGTGAGCGGTTGTCGTGCTCGCCGCTGCTGGCACGACCCACGTGCGCTCGATAGGCCTTTTCGCGTACCGATCGATTCGTGGCATGGGTCAGAAACGGTAGGTAGCGGGGCATGTCGAGGCCAAGCAACCATGGACCTTCATCGGCAGCGGCACCGCTGTCGCCGGCATCTCGTGCTGCTGATGCAAGGGCTTCTAGGGCCCGTTGAGGCAGTCCGACCACTTCTTCAGGGTGGGTCAGCTTCAGGGTCCATTGCTGGGTGGCATCCAAAACATGATTCCCAAATTCTGTGGAGAGGGCAGCCAATCGTTCGCTGGCCTCGTTGAATTTGGCTTTGTCGTCGCCGCAGAGTCCAACTCCACGGTGTTGCATCGACAGCAATTCAGATCGAAGAATTCGCGATTGGGTGTGAGTGAGTGGATGGACTGACGATTCTTGAAGGCTTTTTAGGGCCGAATGAAGAACTTGGCTTTGTCCAAGGCGATTACCAAGCCGAACGACCTCGGGTTGCTGTTCCGCATGGGCTGCGCGGAGTTCGGATGAATTGCACACGCCATTGAGATGGGAGACAACACCCCAACTCCACCGAAGTCGCTCGCCGAACTCCTGCAATGGACCCATCACGGTGGTCCAATCCAAGTTGGTTTGGCTGCCGAGGATTCCTTCTAAGCGCCGTTCATAAGCGGTGAAGGCTTCATCCACTTGATTCAGGATCACCGGAATGTCTTGCTTTACCCGGTCGCAGGTGATGGCGCCAAACTCAGGGAGGCCTTGTCCTTGGAGAAGAGGTGAGGAGGTTTGAGGCATATCAATCAGCCGATGAGGAGAGGCAGGGCGATGGCATCCGTTGATGCTTCGTAGAGGTCCATGGCGATTCGGGGCCAAATACCAATCACGAGGGTGGGCACAAGCAGGCTCAATCCGATGACCAATTCACGGGGACGCATGTCTTCAACACTCGCGAGAGCTGGAATCCGTGGGCCAAAGAAGATGCGTCGGCACATGGACAGCAAATACATCGGAGTGAGGACCAAGCCGATTGCAGCAAGAAGCACTGTGATCGAGCGGAAAGTGGAGGTAAATGCTTCCTGGCTTGTGATGCCTAAAAACACTGTGATTTCGCTAATGAACCCGCTCATGCCGGGTAGGGCTAAAGATGCTAATGAGCTAGCGAGGAAAAAAGCAAAGGTGATGGGTAGGGCTTTCGCCAGGCCTCCCATGTTTGGAATGGAAAGGGTTTTGGTGCGTTCGTAAAACACACCAGTGACGAAGAACATTGCAGCTGCAATGAGCCCGTGACTCACCATTTGGAGCATTGCTCCACTGATCCCGAGCGCATCAACGGCACCAATTCCAACCAAAACAAAGCCCATATGGCTGACGGAACTGCAGGCAATGCGCCGTTTCACGTTGTCTTGGGCAAACGCATTGAGTGCGCCATAAACGATGTTGACGATGCCCAAGATCACCAGGGCCGGCGCCAGGGTCTGGTGCGCTTCGGGCAACATCTGAACGTTGAAACGGAGAAGCGCATAGCCACCCATTTTCAGCAATACACCAGCCAGCAGCATCGACACCGGGGCATTTGCTTCCCCATGGGCGTCTGGTAGCCAAGTATGTAAGGGAAACATCGGTAACTTCACACCGAATCCCACCAAGAATCCGAGATAACAAAGCAAGCCAAAGCTGCCTCCCGCAGAACGGGAAATGAGCTCACTCAGATTCAGCGTGAACACATCCCCCGATAGCGCTAGCGCGAGGCCACTGATCAAAATCAGTAGCGATGCAACGGCGGTATAGAGAATGAATTTTGTCGCGGCATATTGACGGTTTTGACCTCCCCAAATCGCAATAAGCAAATAGACGGGGACAAGTTCCAGCTCCCAAGCCAAGAAGAACAGAAGAAAATCTTGTGAGAGAAAAACAAGACCTTGTGCTGATGCTTGGACGAGCAGTAACGCGAAATACAACCGTGACTTTCGCTCAATGGTCCAGCTCGCCCAAACCGACAACAGAGTGACTAAGCCACTTAGGACAACCAAGGGCGCTGAAAGACCATCCACACCAAGGGACCATTCGAGTCCGATCGATGGCACCCAGCTGACGCGTTCCACCAGCTGAAGGCCGGACTGCGTTGGGTCAAATCGTGTGGCCAGAACTCCTATCATCAGAAGTAGGTCCACCAAAAGAACGCCGAAGGCGACATTCCGAGGCCATGGGGATGGCTTGTTGTCTTCAGCGGGCAACAACGGCAGGAAAAGAGCTGATGCAGCTGGCAAAAGCACAATCAAAGACAGCCATGGGAAGGCAGCCCCTGTCTCGGCCATTGCTGCTATCCCATCACCCATGCCGTGTCCGCAATCTTTAACAAATCTAACAGGGCGAGAATCGTTTTCTGGGTAGTTCTACTCATCGTCTGCTGGTTGCCAGTGGCTGCCGGTGGTCTGCACATTCAGCACCGGTGCCCTGCTGGCGACGCCTGCCGCCTCCCAGGCTCTCACCATTGCTCGACTGACTGCCATGCCCTTGTCTTCGGCGCATAGGGCCAAGACACTCGGACCGGCTCCGCTGATGGCACATCCCCACGCGCCAGCATCCATGGCGGCTTGTTTCACCTGGTCGCCGCCCTTGATCAAGCGCCATCGGTAGGGCTCGTGGAGACGATCGTGCATTCCATCGGAAATCAGATCCCCATTGCCGGTGCGAAGTCCTTGCAGCAAAAGGGTGAGGGCACCGAGATTGACGACCGCATCACTGACGGGGATGGTCTTCGGCATGGCACGTCTTGCTTCGCTTGTGCTCAAGCGGATGGAGGGGATTGCCACCACAGCCTTCACTGTGCTGGTCCATTCGCATCGCACGACACGCCAGCGTTGAGAGGCTGCTTTCGCCGTCATGCAAAGGCCTCCGAGGAGGGACGGCACCACATTGTCTGGATGCCCTTCGATGTCGATTGCGAGTTCTAAAAGCTTTTCCTTGCTCAGGGGCTCTCCCACGAGAGCATTGGCTCCCATTAATCCCGCCACGATCGCCGTCGCACTACTTCCTAGGCCTCGAGCCGGTGGCACGGCAAGCCGCACGCGCGCTTCGAGGGCCACTGGTTCTAAGCCCGCTGCTTTCCAGACTCTCTGAGCAGCTCGATACACCAAGTTTTCAGGCCCGCCGCGGAGATGACTTCCCTCACTTCCTTCGATGATGAGCTCAAACCGTTCCCCGCCACCTTCAATCCTCCGCATGGCAAA
>QCVD01000040.1 GCA_003208835.1 Synechococcus sp. AG-683-C23
GCGCCAGCCATGTCGGGAAACGTTGCTTGAGGTCGGGCGCATCGAGCAGGGTGAGCAGGGTGGGCGACAGGCCCATCGTCAGCTTCGGCTGGCAATCCGGATGTTTCGCTGCCCGCTCAAGGGTTTCCAGCAGGGGGAGATAACACTCAACCAGTGCCTGGAAAAACCAGTCTTCCTCCAGAGACCCTGGTTCTGCCGAACGGACGTAAGGCAGATGGGCGTGCAGAACAAGGGCGACAGCGCCTTTGGTCAAAGATCGACCGTACTAATACCTAAATTTAGTCTGGTTCTGTTGCTGGAATAGATTTTGAAAACAGTTGAATTGACTCAACTATAATAGGTAACTCATACCCACTTCGACTAAGACCGTCGACGGAGCGTCGTCATGGCTAATGACCCAGGTCGCGTCCTGATTTTCGACACCACCCTTCGGGATGGTGAACAGTCTCCAGGAGCCAGTCTCAATCTTGAAGAGAAGCTGGCGATCGCTCAGCAACTGGCACGCCTGGGCGTGGATGTGATCGAGGCAGGTTTTCCTTTTGCGAGTGCTGGCGACTTTGCTGCGGTTCAACGCATTGCTCAGCAGGTGGGCGGTGAAAACGGTCCGATCATTTGTGGGTTAGCCCGCGCCTCCAATGCTGATATCAAGGCCTGTGCCGATGCCGTGGCCCCAGCTCCCCGGGGCAGGATCCACACGTTCATTGCCACCAGCGACATTCATCTCGAGCACAAATTGCGCAAGAGCCGCAAGGAGATACTCGCGATCGTGCCCGACATGGTGAGCTATGCCCGCTCCCTGATCGAAGACGTCGAATTCTCTTGTGAAGACGCTGGGCGAAGTGATCCCGAGTTTCTTTACGAGGTGATCGAAGCGGCGATCTCAGCTGGTGCCACCACTATCAACATTCCCGACACCGTCGGTTACACCACGCCCTCGGAGTTTGGTGGCCTCATCGCAGGCATTAATAAGCATGTTCCGAATATTGATGAGGCGGTGATTTCAGTCCATGGTCATAACGATCTTGGACTGGCCGTCGCCAATTTCCTTGAGGCCGTTAAAAATGGTGCTCGACAGTTGGAATGCACCATAAATGGCATCGGAGAACGGGCCGGGAATGCGTCTTTAGAAGAGTTGGTGATGGCGATGCATGTGCGTCGCCGCTACTTCAATCCTTTCTTGGGGCGTGAAGAGGACAGCCCTACCCCGCTGACGGCCGTGCGCACAGAGGAGCTCACCAAAACCTCGCGTTTGGTCTCGAACCTCACCGGCATGGTGGTGCAGCCCAACAAAGCGATCGTTGGTGCCAATGCCTTTGCCCATGAGTCGGGCATTCACCAAGATGGCGTTTTAAAAAATCGACTCACCTACGAGATAATCGATGCCCGCACAGTGGGTCTCAGCGATAACCGCATCTCACTAGGCAAGCTCAGCGGTCGAAGTGCTGTACGGGCGCGTTTGGAAGAGTTGGGCTACAACCTCACTCGAGATGATCTCGATGAAGCCTTTGCGCGTTTCAAGGATTTAGCGGATCGCAAACGCGAGATCACCGACCGGGATCTCGAAGCGATCGTGAGTGAGCAGGTGCAACAACCGGAGGCTCGTTTTCAACTCAAGTTTGTGCAGGTGAGCTGTGGCAGCAGCTCTCGCCCCACCGCCACGGTCACCTTGATGGATGAAGAGGGTGGTGAAAGCACTGCTTCAGCGGTGGGTACTGGTCCGGTTGATGCGGTGTGCCGTGCTCTGAATCGTCTCGCTGACGTGCCCAACGACTTGATCGAGTTCTCCGTGAAGTCGGTTACCGAAGGGATTGATGCGATCGGTGAAGTCACCATTCGCCTGCGGCGTGATGGATCGCTGTATTCCGGACATGCTGCCGACACCGATGTGGTGGTTGCAGCTGCGATGGCCTTTGTGAACGCCCTGAATCGTTTGGTCGCGGGTCAGGAGCGTCAGCCTTTGCATCCGCAAAAGGATCCAGTGGTGTTGAACGCCAGGCCGACTCTCTGACCTAACAACGCATGAGCCGTCTCCTCCCCAGGGCTGTGCAGTTGATGCTGCTCATCCTTTTGGCTCTGTTGGTACTGACCCCCTTGCTTTGGTTGGTAAGCACCTCTTTGAAAGGACCTGCGGAAGACATCTTCGTAAGTCCGCCGGCACTCTTGCCAGCGGAACCGAGTGTTGACGCCTACTTGCGCCTGTTTCAAGACAACCCGCTCACGACCTATCTCATCAACAGCGCCGTGGTGAGTGGTCTGGCGGTAGTCGTCAATTTGCTCTTCTGTTCGTTGGCGGCCTACCCCTTGGCGAGGCTGCAGTTCGCCGGTCGGGGTTTGGTATTAGCCCTAGTTATCGCCACGATTTTGATCCCGTTTCAAGTGGTCATGATTCCGCTGTACCTCTTGATGGTTCAGCTGGGATTGCGTAACACGTTGTTGGCGTTGGTAATTCCTCAGGCCGCCACTGCATTCGGCTTGTACTTATTGCGTCAAAGCTTCCTTGGAGTTCCAAAGGAGTTGGAGGAAGCCGCACGGATTGATGGCTGTACGCGCCTTGGCGAGTGGTGGAACGTGATGATTCCTGCGGCGCGGGCTGATCTGATCACCCTGGCGATGTTTGTGTTCATCGGAACCTGGAGTGATTTTCTCTGGCCGTTGGTGATTTTGGATGATCCCAATCTCTACACCTTGCCGCTCGGCTTACAACAGCTTTCCAGCAGTTTTTCGCTCGATTGGCGGATTGTGGCTGCGGGATCTGTGGTGTCGATTCTTCCTGTTATGGCTTTGTTTTTGCTGCTACAGCACTTCATCCTTCCCAACGCAAGTGGCGATGCCGTGAAGGGTTGAGTCTGCAAACAACAGCGATCAGTTTTATAGGGCTTGATCTAAAACAATTGCATCTGCCCTGATTCATGGCCCTCGATGAGCTCGATCGTTTTTTACGTTTGCTAGAGAAGAACCAAGCACTCCATGAGCGCTTGTCGAAACCCATGGATCTCGAGGGATTCCCTTGCCTTAGCTGCCCAATTTAGCTTCAGTCTGGATGAGTCGAATGTGTTCGCTGCTCAGCAGCGCGAAGCCCAGTCCAAAACGGCCCATGCTCTGCAACAGCAGCAGGCTGAGGAGTCCCGGCCGCTTCGCAATTTCATTCATGGATAAGCCAGGCCTGAGCCTGGCTTTACTCAACGGTTGAGCCTCATGACATCGGGTGTTTCCCCGTGCACTTCCCCGATCTAGCGGGCATGGGTGACGGCGCCATTGTGGGTGTGGAAGATCCAGGCTTCATCTGGTGATGTTTTGCGTTCGATCTGCTGATCTGCCGAATTCACCGACAGGTAGCCCCCGATGGAGGAGGAGCGCAGCACATAGCGCTCGGCGTAGTTGGTCAGCATCACAGTGGCGAGGGGGATCTCTTCCTCAGCGGTAGCTGTAGAGACAAGGCGCTTGCCTCCAACTACGGAATTGTTGTTGTTTTCATTCCTTGAGGGTTAATAAGCTCTGCTGCTGGAAGATCAGATTGGCCGGAGGGCTGAACCGGGTTTGGTGACCTCCATCGCGAAACCAAGGGGTGGAACCGGCCACTAGATCAATGTCTTTAGCGCTGAGTTGCCATTCCTCTGCGAGGTAGCTCTCGAGCATCAGCGGCGTGGGTGGAGAGGTTTGTTGCCAGTGCACGATGGCGAGCTGCCCAGGCCGGCTGGTCAGCGTTACCAGCCGGTGCCCGGGTTGTCCGTCGGGGGCTGGAGCCTCGCTTTCGTCGGTTTGTTCGTCGCAAACGAACAAGCGCAGCGGGTGATTGGTGTTGCCTTGGGGCACGCAGTATTTATTCAGATAGAGCTCCCGAGCCCGTAGGAAGGCAGCCCCCGGCGCTTTTTCCATCAGGGTGGTGTAGGCCGATAGCAATGTCTCACCCATGGCAGGGGTCCATCGATGTTGACTCCAGTGTCTCGAATAAGAGTGTCTCGAATAACAAAGCTGCCCCCCCCCCAAGAGCGCCAGCCGCCATGGGAGCCTAGTGACGCTTTCGGGATTGGACCGCCATGGTTCTTTGTCGCTCCTGCTACCGATTAGTTGGCCTGGATGGGCGCCTCCACCCTGTTTTAGATACCCCCTACGAGACCCTCGAGCTCGCTTTGGCGGAAGCCAGCATTGGTGCAACGGCCAAGGGTCTCGCTGCTCCCCTGGCCAGGGGGGCATTGCTGTAGAGGTTTGGACGCCCAATGGGGAATGGCGCACGATCGATTACCCGATGAATTGCCTGATGCCATCACCAATGGCACCGGCTTGATGTGGGTCAGTGTTGACCTGTGTGTGGTGCCGATTGGGGTGGGGGTCAGCCTTTCGCCTTACATCGCCACTTGCGAAAAGTGATTCGTGCTGCCGGTCTGACCCATCAACTGAGCCCCAACGGCATGGCGATTGAAGGCCCTTGGGATGCAGTGATGGCCTGTGTTCGTGCCTGCCACGACGCTCTGCATGCCATGGGTGCCCCCAGGATTTTCACCACCTTGAAGTTGAACACCCGAATCGATCGTGAACAGTCGTTTCTCGACAAAGTGGCATCCGTTGAGCAACAACTTCAGGGTTGAAATCTGAAGAAATTCCAAGGTTTGTAGACTGTAGATATCGACGGTAGAGATCAATAAAATAAGCTCTTTGTTTGCCTAATGCGTTGGTCCCCAATGCCTCGGTCTTTGGGGTGGGCGGCCTTGATCTCCACGGAACTGTTGACCTCTGCTGGTAGCGCACAGGCCACCACCTGGGATCGCATTACTAGTTATCTGAGTTCGATCAAAGAGGCTGGCATCGAAGCGCTTGTGGCGCAGGACTGTCCCGCGGGATTAATGGGGGCCTTCCATCAAGGCAAGCAGGCTCTGTTGATGTGCGGCAACAATCTTCAAGACGATCCGGTTCAGGTGGTACGAGCCCATGAATCAGCCCACGTGATGCAGGATTGCAAGGGCGATTACTTGATGCCTCCAGGTCTCATGGCACAAGAGATGGATCACGCGCGACGCACTGACCCTGCGGCTTTTCTTGAGCTTCAGCTCTACGACTCCACCCAGCACCATGCTGAAGCGGAGGCCCGTTTGGTGCAGGTGCTTCCCCCCACTCAGGTGGAAGCGTTGTTCGTGAAGCACTGCAGTAAACCCCTATCTCCTTGACGGCCCAGGGATACCGAGTTCTCTATCGGGATCGTTGGCTCCTAGCCGTAGACAAGCCCTCTGGGCTGTTGTCGCAGCCTGGCTTGGGGCCGGATCAGGGCGATTCCTTGATCTCCAGGGTGCAGGCAGAGGATTGTGCTTGGCGGCTTGTGCATCGCTTGGATCGAGACACCTCAGGGGTGCTGTTGTTGGCGGTTGGGTTGGAGGCGCTGCGACGCACCAGTGCTTTGTTTTCGAACAGATGCGTCAACAAGCTTTATTTGGCCCATGTCCGCGGCGTCATGGCAGGTCATGGATGCATCCGCAACCGTTTGGCACGGCTGCAGCGTCAGCCGCCACGCTATGGCCCCCATCCAGAGGGGCGTGAGGCGTGCACCCTCTGGCGTGTGCGCAGCAGCGCCGCAGGGATCACCCAGGTTTGGTTGCGACCCATCACCGGTCGCTCCCATCAATTGAGAACCCATCTTGCGGGCATCGCTCACCCGATTATTGGCGATCCGATTTATGAAGATCAACCCGCGGATCACTTCTCTTTGGATCACCATCCTTCGCAGCGCCTTTATTTGCACGCCATCGCTTTGAGTTTCTGCCATCCGTTCACAGGGCAGCGGCTGCGCCTTTTGTCCGCCGACCCTTGGCCTCAGAGTTAGGCCGGAAATCCGCGACGGGCAGGGATCGGGTAAGGGATGCGACGGTGCCGCATTCGCCTCCACACCTGCACAAAGGCGCGGATCACAAGCTCCACTTCGCTGCGGCTCAGGCTGCTTTTGCGGAGCTGTCCATCCCGTTGACGGGCACCCACTAGGCGACGCACCGTTTCGCGGGCCTGTTCATCGGACGTGTCGGGGGGGAGTGATCGCAAGGCTGCTTCGCAGCCATCGGCCAGCATCAATACGGCCGTTTCGCGTGATCGAGGCGCAGGACCTCGATAGCGGAACAAACTCTCATCAACGTTGGGATCGCGCTCCCGCGCTTCATGAAGGAAGTAGCCCATTTTCAGGGTCCCTTGATGTTCTGGGATGAAATCGGCAATAGGGCGGGGAAGTCGGTGACGACGCGCCAATTTAAGTCCTTCATCCACATGCGCTTGCAGTACCGCTGCACTACCAAATGGATCATTCAGGGAATCATGGGGGTTGGGTTCGTCCTTTTGGTTCTCAATGAACCACCCCGGGGCGTGCAGTTTGCCGACGTCGTGATAGAGCGAGCCAGTGCGAATCAGATCCACATCAGCTTCAATGGCTCGAGCTCCTTCTTCGGCCAGGCTGCAGATCATCAAGGTGTGCTCAAACGTGCCGGGGGCTTCGCAGGAGAGGCGCCGCAGTAACGGCCGTTCTTGATCAGCAAGCTCCAACAAGCGGGCGCGGGTGAGGAGGCCAAAAGAGCTTTCCAGCAAGGGAATGGCGAGCAACGTGAGCATCAGTAAGAAGCCCAACAGCAGCGATTCGGTGGCTAACTCATCCAGGGTTGGATTCAGGTTTCCCCAGGCTTTCCAGCCTGTAAGGGGCTGTAGCTGCAGGAGTAGCCACTGGCCGATTAAGGCTCCAACGGGTAGGAACACCGTGAGCTGAAGAATTTGTCCGCGGCTGCGTTGACGGACAGCGATCAAGGCTCCCGTTGCAGCAACAACGGCCGCGATCAACAAGCGTCCGTCGCTTAAGCCATGAACCGGTTCAGGCCATAAAAGAGCCGCGACACTCATCCACACCAAACCGCAGCCTGTGCCCAGGCCTTCGGCCAAGACGAGGGTGGGTGGTACCAACAGCGCGAGGGGACTGACACTTCCCTGAAACCAAAGCTTCGCCACTTGCACAAGAAACAAAATTCCAACCGCGAGGAGGGCATGGCGAACCTCCAGACAGGGGCGTTCTCGGCGCATCACCAAAACCATCACTCCAGAGGCGGCCAGGGCCTCGATGAAGTGCTGAAACCAGATTCCGGGTTGCGGTTCACGCCGCACCCTGCCGAAATGATCGAGGACGTCGTAGGCCTGGGGACTAATCGCTTCCCCCTTGCGAGTGATCAGATCGCCCTTCCGCACTTCGATAGTGGGGATCACCTGTTTTGTGAGCTGCTCCTCAATCAGCTGTTTGCTCAGATTGGGATCGGTGCGCAGGTTGCTACTGCCCCGCAGTGTCCTCGCTAAGACCTTGCTCGCTAGAGAGCGTGCAGCGGGATTGGTAATCGCTTCCTGCCCGAGTTGCACCTTGGAGGCTTGGCGCAATTGATTCATCGCCAAGTTGCTCACCAACCCTTGGCTAAGCATTCGATTCGCTGCTTCGCGAAGGGCTGAATCCCAGTCCAAACGCTCCTGCGCTGTTCGTTGTGAGAGCCACTGTTGTTCGGCACGACTCATGTTCACCGGGCCAACCCGCGCCGCTGATCCGCTCTTGGCGAGCTGTTGCAGTTGGATTAACTGCTGTTCCAGTCGTTCTTTCAGCAGCTTGGTTTGTGCTGGGTCAATGACCTGCACCACCGACTGCGCCACCAATGATGAGCGTTTTTGTTCGAGCGCCGTGCTGTCTTGCACCAAGACATCTTTCGGTGCAATCGCGTCAAAGGGGGCGATGACTCCAGGCTGCAGGTCGGGTTTAATCAGCCACGGCAGGCTCGACGCCACGGCGACCGCAAGGCAAACGAGCAAAACAAAAGCCGTTTGCAACCGCGTCCATCGCAACAACCGTCGGGTTGGTGATTGAAGACGTAGCCAACGTCCCCAGAGGCTGCTACCGCGTGGAAAGCGAACCAAACACGACACATCAGTGCTCTAACGCTAGCTCTCCTCGAGAGGCATGCTGGATGAAGCAATGATCCAAGGCATGGCCCTGCGTCTCGATGGCAAGGCACTGGCGAAGGCCGTGGAGAGTCGTCTTCAAGCTCAGATCGAATCGCATCTCCCCCAGGCGGAGCGTCCGCCTGGGTTAGCGGTGCTTCGTGTTGGCGATGATCCCGCCAGTGCGGTGTATGTCTTAAATAAGGAGAAGGCCTGTGCTCGCATCGGGGTGGCTAGCTATGGCGCCTATCTCCCCAGTTCCACCCCTTTCGCTGAGGTGTTGAGCACGATCCAACAGCTCAATGCTGATCCCCGGGTGGATGGCATCCTGCTGCAGCTTCCATTACCTAATGGGTTGGATGAGGGGCCGTTGTTGATGGCGATTGATCCGGAAAAGGATGCCGATGGACTGCACACTCTCAACTTGGGGCGATTGCTCAAAGGAGAACAGGGACCGCGCAGTTGCACCCCGGCTGGCGTGATGGCCATGTTGCGCAGTCAGGGCATCGACCCGGCTGGTCAACGGGCTGTCGTCATTGGTCGCAGCATTCTTGTGGGACAGCCCATGGCGTTGATGCTTCAAGCCGCTAATTCCACCGTCACGGTGGTTCACTCCCGCACGGCGGATCTAGTGGCGCACACCCGAGAGGCCGACATTGTGGTGGTCGCGGCAGGTCGCCCAAGGATGGTGGGGGCGGAGCACATCAAGCCTGGGGCTGCGGTGATCGACGTCGGCATCCATCGCAAGCCAGAAGGGGGGCTCTGTGGCGATGTGCGTGCTGAAGAAGTGGAAGCCATTGCAGCGGTGTTGTCCCCGGTGCCTGGCGGCGTCGGTCCGATGACCGTCACCATGCTGTTGGTGAACACCGTTGTGGCCTGGTGTCGCCGCCATGGAGTTGACCATGATCTCGCTGATCTCCTGAGCTAGCGGGTTGATGCCGCTCCATTGGTTGTTCCCCACCCCTGTGATGCAGGTGGATCTCACTCCTGACGACGGCATTGCTGCGGCGTTGCACTAGCAGTTGGAAGTGTTTGACCGCGACATGTTTGGTGATCCACAGTTTTCCAATCGCAACAACCTCACCGGAGACCTATTAGGGATTGCTGGATTGGATCAGTTGCATCGGATGGATGCATTTTTCTGGCTCAATCAGCAGATCGCAGAGCAGGTGTCGCTTTATTTGATCGATCTATTGGGGCCCAACCATGGCCTCGAGGTCCACATTCATAAAGCATGGCCGGTGGTGTGTTCCCGCGATGGAGGAACGATTGAGTCCCATAC
>QCVD01000041.1 GCA_003208835.1 Synechococcus sp. AG-683-C23
GGCGCAGCACAGATCGACAATCACGGGAGCGAGGCCGTCCTTTTTTATCTGTGTCGTGCCACATCAGCTGATCCGCGGCCAGAAGAGCGGCAATGGCAGGGGACCAATCAAACGTCATTCCACTTTCGAGTTCCACATCAAAACTCCATACTGCGGCTCGAATCTCCTGCGACAAACTCGGGCTACTCACAGGCACCTCGGCGACTGAGAGCAAGGTGATCCCTGGAGGGAGCAGCGGCTGCAAGCCCTGCTGAAGTTGCAGCGGATCCAAGGCTTCGGTGAATTCCATATCCATCCATTCACCATCGGCTTCCGCCCCTAAGGGCAACGCCAAAGCGATTTGAACCCTGGGCAACGGATGAAATCCACCAGTGAAGCTGATGGGCAGGCCACTTCGGCGCAAAGCTCGCTCCAACAGACGCATGAGGTCGAGGTGGCTGAGCAACGCCATCGACCCAGTTTTTGCAAATTGAATTCGCAATCGGCAAATCCGTTCACTGGGAGGCGCTTGCGTGGGCACTTGCGTGGGTACTACGGGCGCTTGCACCACCACGTTGTGACCGAGATCAGGTCCACAGACTCCGCAACTGCTGCAGCCATGGAAGGAGCAATCGGGGACAACGGAGGCCTCCAAAGCTCGTTGCAGATCCTCCATCAGCCATGTCTTATCGATCCCGGTATCGATGTGATCCCAAGGCAGAGGCTGGCGACAAAACACTTCGAGATCCTTTCGATCCAAAGCATTCACGGCACTCCAACTGCCAACTTCCATCTCCCGATAGCGCCCCTCAAGACCGGCTTCTGAGATCGCACCTGTCCAAGCCGCGTACGTGCGCTCAAGCGATTCAAACCACGCATCCATTCCAGCCCCAGCTCGCCAGGCGGCCTCAATCACCGGAGCAAGACGACGGTCACCCCGTCCAACAAAATCCTCCATTGCGGAGAGACGCACATCCGTGAAATTCACCTTGAAACCCCGCAGACGCTTAAACGCTCCACGTAGAAGCTCTTGACGGCGCTGAAACTCCACCGTCGAGACGCTGTGCCACTGAAACGGTGTATGCGGTTTCGGAGTGAAATTACTGATGGTGATGTTGAGATTGAGCCGTCCCAAATCACGACAGCTCTGCTGCAACATCGTGCAAGTTTCAACGATTCCGAGGACATCGGAGTCCATCTCCCCGGGCAATCCGATCATGAAATAGAGCTTCACTTTGCGGTAACCGTTTTGCATCGCAACACGGATGCCCTTCAAAAGATCGTCATCTGTTAGCCCCTTGTTCACGATGTCGCGCAAGCGCTGCGTACCTGCCTCCGGGGCAAAGGTGAGACCGGATTGACGCGTCCCGCCGAGAATGTGAGCAATGTCCTCATCAAAACGGTCCACCCGTTGGCTAGGGAGCTGCAAGGTGACGTTCTGATCAGCCAATCGATTGCGCAGCTCAACACCAACGGCGGGCAAGGCCAGGTAGTCGCTGCAGCTCAAGGAAAGCAGCGAAAAATCGCTGTACCCCGTCTGCTTCATCCCCTTTTCCACTGCCTCGATCACGGCTTCAGGCTCCACATCCCTTGCGGGGCGCGTGAGCATTCCGGGCTGGCAAAAACGGCAGCCACGGGTGCAGCCCCGTCGAATTTCCACCGTGAGTCGGTCATGAACTGTCTCCACGTGGGGAACCAGGCCCATGGCGTAATGGGGCATCGGTGTAGCGACGCGACGAATCACCCGTGGTGGCAAATCCGAATGCAAGGGTCTCAGAGACACCCCATCAGCGGAGACGTCATAGAGCGACGGCACATAAACACCTGGCACCTGGGCCAAATCCCTTAACAGCTGAGAGCGACACCATCCATTGGATTTCGCCTCTGCCACCACCAAACCAATCTCTGGCAGGAGTTCCTCTCCATCCCCCAAAGCGATGAAGTCGAAAAAGGGCGCATAGGGCTCTGGATTACTTGTGGCGGTTGGACCACCCGCAAAAATCAACGGAACTGAATCCGGATCGTTGAGTGGCAAATCAGCACGGTCAGCCGCTCGAATCGGAACCTGGCAAAGGTCCAACATTTCAAGAATGTTGGTCGCTCCCAGCTCATAGCTCAGGCTGAAACCAAGAACATCAAACGCCAATAAGGGACGACGACTTTCGACCGCAAACAACGGTTGATCACGCTCCCTCAGGCGCTCTGCCAAATCCGGAGCGGGTAAATAAGCGCGATCACACAACTGCCCAGGAACGGCATTGAGGATCGAATACAAAATGATGTGTCCCAGATTGCTGGAACCAACCTCATAAATTTCTGGATAGGTCAAAGCCCAGCGCACGCAAGCCTGGTCCCAGTCCCGTGGGACAACCCCCAACTCGTGCCCCATGTACCGGGCAGGCTTGTTGATGCCTTGATCAACCAGAGCGTGAAAATCAACCGGGTGCTCTACAGCAGATACGACCACAGACGATGACCTCGCTCACACCTTCATCGTATGGAGCTGTCGACACGGCAAAATGCATAGATACAAGCCCCCTCCGGTTCCGTGGTGAAGGTCAACGGCAATTACCTCAAGCTCAAGGCGGGATATCTCTTCCCGGAAATCGGACGACGGGTTAAAGCATTCAGCGCAGCGCACCCAGACGCAGATTTAATTCGTCTCGGTATCGGCGACGTCACCGAGCCGCTCCCTCTGGCTTGTCGTGAAGCGATGAAAACGGCCATCGACGCAATGGGCACGGCGGAGGGCTTTCATGGTTATGGACCTGAGCAGGGTTATGCCTGGCTCAGAGACGCAATTGCTAAGCAAGATTTCCAATCACGTGGTTGCGATATCAACGCGAACGAGATTTTTGTTTCCGACGGTTCCAAATGCGATAGCAGCAACATCCTCGACATCCTTGGTGAGGGCAACAAAGTTGCAGTAACAGATCCGGTCTATCCCGTGTATGTGGATAGCAATGTGATGGCTGGCCGCACGGGAGATGCTGGTGATGAGGGGCGCTACGCCGGTCTGACCTATCTACCCATCAGCGCAGACAACGCATTCACAGCCGAAATTCCTAGCGAACCGGTGGATTTGATCTACCTCTGTTTCCCCAATAACCCAACCGGAGCCGTAGCCACTAAGAGCCAACTGAAAGCATGGGTGGATTACGCCCGCAGCAACAACGCGCTGATTTTGTTTGATGCGGCCTATGAGGCCTTCATCCAAGATCCAGAGCTACCCCATTCAATTTTTGAAATTGAAGGAGCGCGGGATTGTGCGATTGAATTCCGTTCGTTCTCGAAAAATGCCGGCTTCACCGGAACCCGCTGTGCTTTCACCGTTATTCCCAAAGGCTTGAAAGGAACCGCAGCAAATGGAGAGCTGGTGGAACTATGGGGATTGTGGAATCGACGTCAGAGCACCAAGTTCAATGGCGTTAGCTACATCATTCAACGCGGTGCCGAAGCGGTTTACTCCGCAGCAGGTCAAGCCGAGGTGAAGTCGCTAGTGAGCTTTTATATGGAAAACGCAGCCATCATTCGCCAAGAGCTCACTGCTCTCGGCCTCCAGATTTACGGCGGTGAACATGCCCCTTACGTCTGGATTAAAACCCCTGACGGCATGGATTCCTGGGGATTCTTCGATCACCTTCTCAACAAGGCGAATGTGGTGGGAACGCCGGGAAGTGGCTTTGGTGCTGCAGGCGAAGGCTATTTCCGTCTTTCCGCTTTTAACAGCCGCAAGAACGTCAATGAAGCCATGGCAAGAATCAAATCCCTGTGAGCGCGCGTGATCCAATTTCCCTTACATTTCCATCAATGATTTGCCGAGCCATGGCAGAGGAAACACCCAACCGCAGTCCAGGCGGGGCTGCGGTTCTCGACAAAGCACCTGAGCGCGTTCGCAAACGTTCACCTCGCTACAAGGTTCTGCTTCACAACGACCCTGTGAACAGCATGGAATACGTCATTACGACGTTGCGCCAAGTGGTTCCTCAGCTGAGTGAACAAGATGCGATGGCCGTCATGTTGGAAGCGCACAACACAGGTCTGGGCCTGGTCATCGTCTGCGACATCGAGCCAGCAGAGTTTTACTGCGAAACATTGAAATCCAAAGGGCTGACCAGTTCCATCGAACCCGAGGACTGAGCTTGTTCTCAGCGCTACTGGATAGGTTTTTAAGGCTTCATCCGCGCTGGTTGCCCACAATTTTGGTCATCCCACTGCTATATGTCGTGGGCTGGGTAACAGCAGTTCCCCTGATGCTGGTTGGCCTTCCCGAGAGCCAAGTCTCTCTGACGGGAACAATTTTGAGTTTTGGGATGTTTTTGGGGATGATGCCCCGGTGGGCAGCCCTGCGATGGTCGGCACAATCAGCTTGGTGCGCCTTAGGCATCCAGGACCCAAGAGATAACAATCACCCCTGTTGGTGGGCAGAGCTCCTTAAAGGACTCTTAGTGGCAACGGGGTTGTTAAGCCTGATCGTCTTAGTAACGCTAGTTGGCCCGTGGGGGCAATGGCTTGGAGTGATCAACGGAAAGAACTTGATCAACAGTCTTCTGCTTGGCTTGGGAGTGGGTTGTGCGGAAGAACTTATTTTCCGAGGATGGCTATGGAATGAACTGAACCATGATCTACAACCCAGAAATGGTGCGCTGATCCAGGCAATAATTTTTAGTTTGGTACACACACGCTTCAACATTGGTCTTTTATCAACACTGGGTTTACTGATCGGGCTGTTTCTCCTTGGGATCGTTCTTGCACGAATGAGACATCGAAATAATGGGTCTCTATGGGAAAGCATCGGCCTTCATGGAGGCCTTGTATCCATTTGGTTTCTCATCGACAACGGCCTCGTGAATTTTTCAGCCGAAACACCCACCTGGTTGATTGGCCCAGGCGGCGAGAATCCAAATCCCATTGGAGGAATGACTGGATGTACGCTTCTATCAGCACTTCTAATTGCAGGGGCTTTTAAGAGAAGAGCAATCAGATGAATACAAGCCTTAAAAACCAGAAGCTAAAAGAATTACTGAAGCTTAGAGAAATAGATCTTTGCCAAGATATTTTAGCCAAAGCATCAGAAGAAGACCTTTCGAATGCCTTATTTCTACAGCTAGCCAACGAAACAGAACGCGTTCTAGGGAATAGAGAGAAGGCACTCTCTTATGCTCAACTTCTGCAAGACAAATTTCCAACCCGACCAATCGGCCATGCGAAGGTAGCTCAGGATTTATTAACCCTGGGATACTTGGAGCAAGCGATTCAGATTGTCGAGGAAATCATAAGAAGCCATCCCGAGAACCAATTATTACTTCAAGTTGCAGCACAGGCATACAGAGAAAACGGAAATTTGCTTAAAGCGCTTCAGTACAGTCGAGCATTAATAAAAGTTTCACCAGACCGTCTAATTGGGTTTCATTACACCTCAAAAGATTTACTGAAGCTCAATAAATTTACTGAATGCATCCATACCGCTAGAGACGGCCTTGATAGACACAAAGGAGACCTCTATCTTCTACAACTTGGAATCGAGGCCGCACGAGCCAACAAGGATATAGATCAAGTACTAGACCTTTCTAATCAGCTCAAGATATTTCATCCTGAGGACCCCTCAGGATTTACATGCTCAGCTCAGTCATACCTTCACAATCAAAACTCAACCCAAGCGCTCTATACCATCAAAGAAGGATTAACTCGACACCCAAATAATCCTTTACTACTACAGCTGGGAATTGAAAGCGCAAGATCTTTCGGGGAGACCTCCCAATCACTCGCCTTTGGTGAAGACCTGCTTTCAATTTTAACCAACGAAGCAACGGCTTACTTCACCACCGCAAGAGACCTCATTGATCTATCAAGGCCCGACGAAGCACTTGTCCGCATAGAAGAAGGACTTACAAAATATCCAAAAAGTATTCAGTTAATTCAGGCAGGGATCGAAGCATCAAGATCCAATAAAAATCATAAATCAGCCATCGAATATGGAAAGGCATTAATATCACTACTGCCCAATGAATACCATGGATACTTAAATATATCGAGAGACCTCACTGAGCTTGGCAAACTCAAAGATGCAGAAAAAATCATTAAAAAGCTACAACATATCCACCCAAATACTCCAGAGCCTATTTGCCAAGCAAGAGATTTTTATCGAAGGATCGGAAACCGCAAAAAATCACTTACCCTCTCCACCAGGATGTGCAATCTATTTGGTGAAACAGATACCAACCTTCTAGATGAAGCCTCTGATCTAATAGCACTTGGCCACCTTAAAGACTCTCGCATAACGAAACTACCCTCGACAGTCTGCGATCGCACCCAAATTGAAAGTACAATCAAATTTCTACTCGAAGAAGATACCCATAGCATTATCTCGTCGAACACTCGCTCAACACTTTCAGCATTAAAAGTTTATAGCCATTTTAACAAAGACTTCAATCCGATCCATATAGATACAGGAAGCTTGCAAGAACAAATCGCAATCTGCATTATCCATATCGGAAAATGTGCAGGCGAGTCGATCCTAAATACACTTCAAAATAACATTACCAAGAAGAAAGCAAGAATTATTGAGTTTCATATTTTTGATGCCAACATGATTCTACCAACCTTCTTCCATACGACTCTGCAATGTACAAATATTCATTGGATAATCCTTACGCGGGACCCATTAACGCGATGGATATCAGCCTTCAACTGGGATAAGCATATTTTCTCAATCAACAGCCACCTTTACTGTCATGCACACTTCAAGCACTTGATGCAAAAATACAAAAACGCAAAAAAACTAATAAAAGGCCTAATTAGGAATAAAGAAGCAGCTTTTGAACTTAGTAGTTTCCATCACTTAGCATGTGGACATATGCGGATGGGGCAAGCCTGGTATCTCGAAAGATTCCCAATAGACAAATTATCTACTTCACAAACTTCTGTCATTCGCACAGAACACATCGCCTACGACTACGAGCGATGCATTCACGATCTTGAGAATCGGTTTCCATGTCTTAAAACTAAACATAAAACTGACGTCAACCGAACGAAAAGCAACTATCAAAATCGCTACCGCCACGACAAATTCACAAAAGTGAACGACCTAACTATTGAAGAAATAAATTTCATGAAAAAATTTCTAAGCAATGATTATAAATACCACAATCAAATCATCCAAAAATATCTGGCAACGAATAGCTGATTTTCTACGCTCAACGAATAGCTTTAGCAAGAGCTGACTTACCTTGAACAGGAGCACGAAGAGCTTCTTGAATTGGAGAAATTCCATAATCTCGTTCAAGAATAGCCATCACTGTTCGACCAAAATCTGCCGAATTTCGATCAAAGGCCTCCAAGCACACTCGTCCAAAAGTGCTGCCCATGGGCTCGGGATTCCACAACAATTTTCTCGCGGTCCAAGGCATCATGCTCATGGGGTTATATCCAGGCTTGATCAAACCCTGATCAAACCCATACTGCTCGAGATGGGTATGAGGCTGTAATCCAATAAAGAAAATTGCAGGCTCCACTCGATCCGCACCAAAAATCTTTTCAAGCTCTCTGTGATACGCCACTGTTTGACGAATCGTTTCCGGCCTCTCATCAATCACATTGAATGAATAGTTCACTGACACATGATCTTTAAATCCAGCCTCCGCCAACATCCGACAACTTTCAAGAACCGTTCGAAGGTTGTATCCCATACGCATCTTGCGAACCAACTCTTGAGAGCCTGAAGTAATACCGATCTCGAAATAGCTCATCCCAGTTTCCACCATGAGTTGAGCCAACTCTGCATCAAGGTTATCGGCACGGATATACGCAGCCCACCGAATGCCAGTTAATCCTTCGGCTTTGATCGCACGAAGAAGCTCTTTCGCATCTTCTATGTAACGTCGTGCAGGAATAAATTGTGCATCAGTAAACCAAAAGCCGCGAACGCCACGGTCGTAAAGCTGACGCATTTCAGCAACTACTTCCTCAACAGGATTCAGCCGAACTTGTTTACCTTCAACAACTGTATAGATGCAATAACAACAGTTATGTGGGCAACCACGCTTGGTTTGCACGCCAACATAAAAATCTCCAGCCTCTAAGTACCAGTTGAGCTGGGGCCAAATCGAAGCGATATAGGAGTAATCACAGGCTGTTTTTGGCCGACTCTCCGGCTGTTCGTGGATCAGTCCCGGACGAGGAGGCTCACCGACTTGAAAGCACCGCTCGCCATCCAGAGGCTGCCCTGAAAGAAGTTTCTCAAGTAAGGGCTCTCCCTCTCCCACAGACACAATCGTGCCCTTCGGCAGTGAACGACTCAACTGCTCGTAAAAAACGCTGACAGCCCCACCGCCAAGGACGGCACGGGCTTCTGGATGATGGCGACGCGCACGCTTGAGACCATGGCGAACAAGCAACTTGTTGCGATGCAACTCGCCGTAATGACTGGTCATCAATCGCAAACCGCCTAGAGCGCCGCGAAGCCGCTTGAGGGGATTACTGGCGTAAAAAACTTCGAAAGAGTTTTGAAGAGGGTTGCCCCCACGTCCATCAACCGGGGCATAAATCTGTATGTCCCTCCAAGAAAACACCAACAGGGTGGGACGAAACTGGTCAACAGTGGTCAGCAACACTCTCTGCACATCGAGCACAGGAAGGGCCGCTAAATCAAGGATGCGTTGAGGCATCCCTGGAAAACACTTGTGCAAGTGATCGGCCAAGTACACCGGGCCGATTGGAAAAATTGGGTTGCAAGGCAGCCGCACCAGCAGCACCCGTTCCTGTTGTGGAGACAAAGCTGCTGCTGCAGTGGTTCCGGGACGCTAACAAGCGCATCCGCCAGCAGCGCGCTCGACCTCTTCACAAATGCTACGTAAAGCCATGAACACAGAACGCAATATTGCTTTACATTGGATGGAGG
>QCVD01000042.1 GCA_003208835.1 Synechococcus sp. AG-683-C23
GAGGCTTCGAATGCCTGCTATTTAATTAAAAGATTTGCCTATAATTTATATAAGATCAAAATACTTGTTTAATCTTTTTGTTGGTCCATTGAATTTATTCCAATATTGCGATCAAGTTGGGGAAACTCTTTTCGATGGATTTCTACACCTGAGAATCTTGATGGTTCCAGCTGGGTCGATTTGCATCTTTCTCATTCATTTCGCGTCTCGGATTTCATGCCTTCCACGTAGTCTGTGGTGTGGCTGGCGTTGCTGGCTGCAGCTTGTCTGATGGAGCAAGGAGTGACGACTGACCCTTTACCAACACTTCAGTTTGAGTTGGACGTTGAGGCGATTCGCGTCCTGCATCGCTCCGTAAGTTTCCACCTTGAGAAATGGCCAGGTGGCCCTGATCCACGGGAGCAGCAGGCGCTGGTCCGCATGAAAACATTGCTTACGGCAGCACTGTTGGAATGTTCCTTTGGTCAAGATGGACAGCGCTAATGCGTGCTGATGCGATATGGCACTTCATGTTTTTACGGACAATTGCAGCCCTCAGACCTACAAAATAAGTAAGTGCAACTCAAGCCCATGGAGTGTGTCATGACGTGCCCAGTTGATGATGGTGAACTTGTCACCACTTGCGTTCGTCCTCACCTTGGACTGGAGCATGAGCTTTGGCAGACCAGTCTCTGTCTTTGATTTGTCGCTATGAGTTGGTTTGTTCTGCTCTTTTTTCTGGTTGCGCTGTCTTGGTTGGGCTGGCGTTGGAATCAGTTAGAAGTCGTGTGGGCTAATTCTGGTCGCCTCCCATACGTCAAGCGTCAGCGTCAGCGCAGTAAACGCCGCAAGCACCATCACTAGGCACCGTCACTAGGCACTGTGTTGGCGGCAGATATGTCCATTCCTCCAACTCCAGATCCAGGGTTCACAAGAGTGAGCCTCCCGTAAATCGGTTCTATTTCGCAGGCTCACGGGATTGAATTCTGTTTGAGAATTGAAATCTCGGTCGCGAATGGATTGGTTCAGAACCATGCTTCCCGCTTCGCCAGATACTGAGCGATGGAATGTTCCTATGAGAATTTGGAGAGCACCCATCGCACGTTCGAGATAAATAACTTGGTGCGGTTTATCCCAGAGAGGGTTCAATAGGGTGAAAATTCGATGTCCTTAGAGCACCAGGTTGTGATCAACCAGGTGCTCATGCACATAAAACTGCTCAGAATCGTCGTGGTGAGGAGGTGATGTAGCCGCTCCGTGGTGAGCCACAACGTCGGTTCGGTTGCTACCAGCCATTCCAGCATTAAAGAACGTGACGGAAGGGGTTTCCCTGAAGACATGAATGGGCATGAAATGGAATCTCATGCGCCGCCTCATCAATGGTTCGATTCTGATCTAATCCCCTTAAACCCGAAAAAAACATCGTTAACTCCAGATCAGATCAATCGTTATCGATGGATCCAGATTCCTTTTGACGGGGCAGTCGTTGACGACATGCTTGAGCACCCTTCGTTGTGCATCCGTGGTGTTCGTTGGCAGGCTGATCACGACCTTTAAATTTTGAATTTTGCGTGGCCCCTCGCTTGTCATTGTTTTTTCAACGATGGCGCTTGCCTGTCCAAGCTCCCAGCCTTGACGCTTGGCGGCAATTCCCATGATGGTGAGAACACATGTTCCGAGGGCTGTGGCAAGCAGATCGGTTGGCGAAAAACTTTGAGCTAAACCGTCATGGTCGGTGGGTGCATCTGTATAAAGCTGTGTCCCAGAGAGCACATGCTTCGCATCGCAATGGAGTTGCCCTGTGTAAGAACATTCAATAACCGTCAAATCAGTCACTCTCGATTAAAACGAGTCTGGTCGTTTTTATTAAGCTTGATCATTAAGCTAGTTGGAAATATCGATAAAAATTTGACTTTTAAAAACTATGTATTTATCAATTGGATGAGTATGTTTTTGCTCCTGCTCCGTCGCGATGGGGAAAATGACCGTGGGTGGAGATGAGTTGCCAATAATGCTGTGCAAGCCCGAATGTGCGTGGGTCTGTCCAACGCTCAAAAAGCAGCAAGGCATGGGTGTGGACATCGAGCTGTTCACTGTGAAGCCGTGGCATTAACCAAAACTGACGTTTAGCTCGTTCTGGTTCATCCTGGATCCAACCTTGTTCTTCAGCCTTGATACTGAGAGATAGAGCCTGCGAATCACCTGAAAAAGCCTTGACTTGCCCACGCCATCGATGTCTTGGAAATTGATCCAAAAGAAGAACTAGCGCCAAAGCTGATGAAGGATTCTTAGATCAACTGGTTAAGTGTCCTTGCAGAGCATGATCGATTAAATCTTGAAATCGATTGATGATTCTTTGATCCAATTTTTGATTGATGCGAAACCATTCTGCTGGCCGTAATTCTTCAAACCAGAAATTCAAAACATCTTCATGGGAAGGATGGTCTGCCATGGGCCATGCCGATGTTGCTTGATGTTATGCCTTGAAAATTACCAGTCTTTTGGCTCGTCCGGTTACCCAGTTGAATGCAGCCTTGGTCTATTAATCGGCCAAGGCGTTGTGCTGCCGCCTCTTCAGTGCGATTAAAAGTGTTTTGTCGTGCGGTGACCCAATTCACTTCACTTCTGGTAATCACACCCGTTGACAGGGCTTCAAGAAACAGTGTTCCCAAGCTCATATTGGCTCCAAAGTTTCATATACGTTGATGAGTCGCTTCAGTTTGTGCAGAAACCTCTTACCTTTCTTCATGTGCGGGGTAGGACCGGCTGAAGAGATGCATTTGATTGCCTCATTTTTATTGAGGGGAGCCCTATGCATTACATGCTGAAACCGTCCGGGGCAAGAGCAAAGTTTGACCGTTCTCTCGTGCATTGTCTAGGCACGTTGTGCTGGACGATGAATGACTACTGATGGATGAATCTCGCTAGTGGTTTGCCTTTCATAGTTCACGTCATCTCAGTCGCATGATTTGAATCCATAATCCCCATTTTGAAAGCATTGCTTCCCATTGTTCATCCTTTGATGAAGACTTCCCAGAGGAGACTTGGCGCTCAAGACTCCTTCGAATTCTTGAGTGATGACTTGCCTATGTTTTCATCGTAATAAATTTATGTAATAAAAGTAAGTTCTTGTTGTAAGCAAGTTTTGTTGAATATTGGATCTTCGTCAATACCGTATTTGGTTTAGGCGACAAAGCGTTTGTAAAGCAAGCGTACAACGTTGCCAAGAATTGGCACGGGGCCAAAAGTAGGCCCAATGAAGTCGAAGTAGTCACGATGTTCGATGATTTTTCCATCGATTCCAAAGGTCATTCTGGTGGCTCCTGGATAGATAAATTCGATCCCTTTTATCTTTAATCCCATGGTCCATTCTATGAAGGCTACGTCATCATTCAGTGCTATCGCGTGGGGTTTTAGGTAAACATCATCACATCGCTGGATTAAATTATTTTGAGCCAAAATATATGCATCGATTCCATGGCGTTCTTGGGTCGGATCAATGAAATGAACATTGTTTGCGTAAATGGCTTTCCATTGATCTGGTGTTGGACCTGATTGGCCATAGGATTTCGTGAAAAGCAGCTTAATCTGCGCCTCGTTAGGTGATTGGTCCATACTTGCGCTCTTCATAACTCAGTTCCCAACTGCATTGATGCTGAATTGTTCAGCTCTGGAGTGCTCATGCTTTGGTACGTCGAGGTTTATTGAAGAGATGTGAATAGTTTTGAGTAGATTGATGGATAAACCTTTAATTTTGCAATAAAGGAATTGCCGGGCTTCAATGTGGGAGTGAACGCTGTTGATAGCTTGTTGTTGAATCCTAGCTTGAAAAGTGATTGGGTTTCCAGGATAAATCGCTTATCAAAACTGCACCTGCGTAGGTATTGCCGCAATAGGTGTCCTTTCCGCATTGGCTGCCTCCATTCGTCCATTGCATCGAGGGGCCAAGGGATAACATGAAAACTGTTGTGTCGTTTGGGTGAGGGGAGTTCCGATTCCGAATCCACTCAATACGCTGTGAACACCTGCATTGTTTTTCCGTCGTAGTTGTAGTCAGTTAATGAATAGATTCCTAAGTTTTCGTCCAGCATATAGTCGTATCTAAATTCTGCTAAACCTTTTTGAGTCTTGATTTCTAATGGTTCACCCTTGTCTTGGCTTTGATTGGTGTTGAGTCCAGCTTTAAGTAAAAGAATATTCTTGTCTCTCGTGTACTTACTATCAGCGCTAAGACTTGTTGATTATGAGGAATATCCATCCTTTTCATTGCCAATTAGTCCTGCTGAAATCGACGTCTTCCATGCCGATGGTTCTGATTTTGGTTTCAGTGAGCTAGCGCCAATGGTTAGTCGTCCAAGCTGCGGGTGATCCAAGACCTTGTCTTGACCGTTGCTGAGCTCTTCCACAATTGCCCCTGTGAGGCTATCGCCGTTGAGCAGTTCAAGGGTGACGGTCTCAGCCTGAGTTATACCGGCAGTGAAGAGCAATATTGTTAATAAGAGATGCTGTTTCACTGAAACCGTTAATTAAAAAATCCTTTCGACTGCAGCCAAATCCCTACTGCGATCAGTGGGCCTAAGCCAGCAGCGATCAATGTGATTTTGAGTCGAAGTGGTGAAACCTGCTTTCGGTTTTCGCGAAGGGCCATAATGGTGCAAGCAGAGCCAGCTGACATTAAAGGACTGGGGCAACTGCCTCGAAGCATCCTCTCGGTTATTAGAGCTCGTACTCTTCTTCAAAATTTTTGATGAGTCCTTGGTAGAGGGCTAGAAGACCCTCGGTTTCTTCGCAAAATCCATCGGTCGTGTACTTAGCAATCAGGCTCACTACGGCTGAGCGAATTTGGGTGAAGGCCCCGAGGTATTCACCTTGGATGTCCTCATTACGGATGTCATTGATGAGGGCGCCGACCAATTCGATCTTGCGTTTCGCTGCGGCTATGTCCGCTTCCATCTCTTTGCTGAGCTTGCGGCGCTTTTTCGGCATCATCAGGTCCTTGCATCAGTGAGATTACGAGAGCCCCTGCCCCTAGCCTTGGCCTCGGCGCAACCTTCGGTATGAATTCAACAGTTCGAGGCATTGTTTACGTCTCTGTCTGTGTGGTGGTTTGGGGCACGGTGGCCTCACTCATGGATTGGATGCTGCTCGTGGAGGAGGTGTATTCCGAGGGAACCTCAGGCCAACTGTTTACATTCATCGCCTATGGCGCTGCAACGGTTGTTTTGGCAACTCGCTTTTCGAGCCGGTTCCTTGGAGATATGAATTCTGATTCAGAGCAGAAGCCCTCGAATGAGGAGTGAAAGGCCCATCACGAGAGCCAAAATTTCAAAGGCTTGCTTCACGATCGTTTCGCCCTGTTTGATCGACCAATGCGCTCCGATATAGCCACCGACCAATGACCCAATGATGAGGGCGGGGAGCCATTGCCAGTGGATGTCGCCCTTGAGTCCAAGGGCGAGGGCACCAGTGCCGTTCCAACCCAGTCCGACAAGAATCAACGTATGGGCTACAGCTCGGATGTAACTCAATCCGAACCAGCGCACCAACCAAAGCGTCACGAATAATCCTGTGCCAGATGTGAGGGATCCGTTGATGATCCCAATGGTGAAGAGTCCGAACGCTCCAACCCAAAGGGTTTTTCCAGTTACAGCCTTTAAATGTTCATCGTTGCCTAGTTGTGGTCGACGTGAGGAATACAGCCCCAAGCCCAACGTGAGAACAGCGAGGCCAATTGTGGCCACCTGATCGGGTATCGCCAGAACAAGGTTGGCACCGATACAAACCCCTGGGAGCCCAGCACAAAGCACAAGAGCCGACAGGCGTCGATCCAAGCTGCTGGCTCGCATGTGCCGACCGGCGGCCCCGACGCCAAGGGCCACACTTGCCACTTTGTGGGTGGCCAATGCTGTCGAAAAGTTCAGTCCCAGCAAAATTAATGCTGGAAGCTGAACCAATCCAGCACCACCACCAGCGAAGGCAGATAAACCATTGGAGATCAACGCCACCGCAGCCAGGGCAAGTTGCACCGGCAGGTCTGCCGTGATCATTCGCTGGGATTTGTCAGGAAGGCGATCGGCACAGAAAAAGTGACAATCCGATGTGGCTCTCCCGGAAGAATGGCCACACAGGCCACTTCGCGATCAGCGTGAGCTTCCTTTGATTTCAAAACGAACGCTGTTGCATCCTCAACGCTCCACATCGGTGCCTCTCCATGCCGTCGTTCGTCCCGATAAGCCTCCCAAACATCAGTGAAAGCATCGGCTTGTTCACCCTGTTTCATTTCAGCGAGGGCTTTTTCGACGCCCACTTGGTCAAAGCGAGCAAAGAACTGCTGCATCAGCGGATGTCCGATCGTTGCGGACGCTCGCAATGTTGAGTTAATCGTCCCCACTGACGTCACCACCAGCTTTGGTGCATCGCGTCTGGCATCGATCACTCCGATGGGCAAACTCAAGTCCCAACTTGGTTTTCCACTCACTGCACAGGCCAGATCAAACAGACCCAGTGCGCATTTTTTGATCAAAGCCTGAATAATTTGTTTCTCCATCACTGGTCTATTGAGCACGGTGCCGGACGTCGATCTTCGGGAACTCTTGCCAGAGTTGTTGGGCTCTGCTGGTTTGGCAATGTCACTTGTGAAAATCTATCTGGATGCTGTGACCCATCAGGTGATCACAAATGAGGAATTGGCCTATGTGGCAGGGAACCAGGATTGTTTCGACAGAACTGAGTTGAAGCTCTCTGCCCGACTTGAAAGTCTGATCAGTTGTGGAACAATTAGTATCGGCTCACGATGAAGTAAGGCTTGCACCAAACAGCATTCTCTGTAATGTATTAATCATCCAACGGATCGATTTTGTTTTAAGGTTTTCACGACGAAAGACATTTCGCTCCATCGTCAATCTCATTGCAGCTGAATATTTGTTAGGTAAATTTCCTTTCTGAGTCAACCTTTTATGGCAGTGCTACCACACCAGACCAAGTTTGCAGTACATCGGGTCCTCCTTGGATAAGTGAAGCCATCGTGGTGAAGGAACCAATCCCAACCCCTAAGACAAGGCCCATGCCAAACAGGATGGCGCCGGTGAGTGCGATTCGATCTGTAAAGGGCATGGTTTAAGAGCTCGCCATCAAACTCTCCATGAGATCCATGGTTTTGACGATAGTTGTGTCACAGCTCGTGATCTGTTGATCATTTTAGTGTGTTCCTTTGGTCATAAAGGTAGAAATACCTGGTGAATAATTCTGCGGACTGCCGCTGATTAATGAACCGGCAAAAGGGCTCAGCTCCACCAATGAAAACAATCGATGAACACATCGAGAAGGTTTAAAGCGCATTCCTACAAGCGTTGTCAGACCACAACCATGGAATGGTTCGCGATCTCACAGAAGAACTGAAGCGGCTGCTTGATCACAAAAAAGAATTCCCAACGACTTCCACGACACCTCATCTTTGAAGTTCTTCTGTGAGCAACCCCAGGCAAGCCCGAATGCCTCGTTTGTGACGACTGAATTGGCCACTCATCCCCTAACTTTTTTAAACTTGGCTATTGGACATGGCACGCGTTGTCGCTGTAAGCGGTGCTTCTGGCAAAACCGGATATCGGATTGCTGAGGAGTTGTTGGCGGTGGGAATTCATCCACGCCTTTTGCTCCGTTCCGAATCTGCCGTTCCGCCGTCTCTGACGCATTGCGAGCAGGTCCGTCTCAACATCGAGAATGTTGATGCGCTCGATCAAGCGTTGGTGGGAGCTGAGGCTCTAGTCATTGCTACGGGCGCCCGTCCTTCGATCGACCTCAGTGGCCCCTTGCGTGTTGATGCTTGGGGGGTGAAGCGTCAGATTGAAAGTTGCCAACGGGTCAACGTCAACCGCGTGGTGTTGGTCAGTTCGCTCTGTGCAGGACGCTGGCGTCATCCGCTCAATCTCTTCGGACTGATTCTGGTGTGGAAAAGGATTGGTGAACGAGCCTTAGAGAGAAGTGGTTTGGCCTGGACTGTTATTCGTCCAGGTGGGCTGTCTGAACGAGAGTCCGGTTTGGACCGTGAGGGGATTCGACTGACAGGTCCGGATCAGCAGGAAAGCGATTCCATTCCGAGACGGCTTGTGGCTCGATGCTGTGTGGATGCACTTGAAACACCAAGCTCGATTGGAAGGATTTTGGAAATCACCAGCGACGACAGCATCCCCCGGGTCCCCTTGGCTGAGGCCCTGTCCACGACAAC
>QCVD01000043.1 GCA_003208835.1 Synechococcus sp. AG-683-C23
CCCTCGGAGCATCTCCTTTAATTGGGATCCGGGCCAAGCTCTCGAGCCGGAGTACCGGCCGCTGGGGAAGTTCCGTTGGGGAGAGAGCAAAATTCGGCCTCGACCTCACGGAAATATTGCAGACGGTTCGCGCTCTTGAGGCAGCGGAACTCCTTCAAGACTTACGGCTACTCCACTTCCATATCGGAAGCCAGATCAACGACATTGCCGTGCTCAAGGATGCACTTCAAGAAGCCGGGCATATCTACGTTGAGCTCACGCGCCTCGGCGCTCCAATGGGTTTCCTGGATGTAGGAGGTGGTCTCGCAGTCGACTACGACGGAAGCCACACGTCCTCCGCAGCTTCTACGAATTACTCCTTGCAGAACTACGCCAACGACGTGGTAGCAACTGTGCAGGAATGTTGTGACCCTCACCACGTCCCTGTACCAACACTTGTCAGTGAAAGTGGCCGGGCAATCTCCAGCCACTTTTCTGTGCTGTTGTTCAACGTGCTGGGCTGCGGGAGGACTCCCGAAGAGGAGCCACCCAAACAACACGACGAACCTCTGCCTGTCCGAAATCTTCGGGAAACGCTTAACCACATCCGCAACATTGATGAGGAACCAGACGCTGACATGCGGCTGCTACAGGAGGCATGGAACGATGCAGTGAAATTTCGCGATGATGCCCTTGCCGCTTTTCGTCTGGGCTACATCAGGCTTGAACAACGAGCCATGGCTGAGCAACTCACATGGACTTGCGCAAGAGCCATAAATGACCTTCTTCCAGCTCACACACCCATTCATGAAGACCTGCGCGGATTACAGCAAGCCATGGCTTGTACTTACTACGCCAACTTGTCAGTGTTTCGGTCTGCACCAGACACCTGGGCTATCGATCAGGTTTTTCCATTAATGCCAATCCATCGGCTGGATGAACAACCAACAGAACTTGGTCATTTCGCCGACCTAACTTGCGACTCAGACGGAAAATTGGCTCGATTTATTGACTCCGGTCAATCCAAACACCTACTTGAACTCCATCCCTTAAAAGATGAAGAGCCCTACGTGATAGGTATGTTTTTAGGTGGTGCTTATCAGGAAGTGATGGGCAATCTGCACAACCTATTTGGCAGCACAAATGCAGTACACGTAAGAATGAATCAACGCGGCAACGGATACGTCCTCGACCATGTTCTTAAAGGAGACACCAACTCAGACGTATTGGAAATGATGCAACACGATCCAGGGTTAATGTTAGAACGTCTTCGACAGTCCACAGAGGCGGCAATTCAACGTGGAGATTTACGAATTGAAGACGCCCAACGTCTCATGGATCATTTATTAACAAGTCTCGATCAGACGACCTACCTACAGAAATGAAACAAGCTAACCAGTTACTTCAACGCGTCGGGCCATTTCTTGGAGCCCTAATCGTATTGATCTTGCTGCGCAGCACTGGTGTTGCACAAACTATCGACCTGCTGATCTACGACTTGGTCACCAATGAGCGCAAAGCACCTTTGGGTACAAACACTAAAATTACACTTATAGGGATTGAAGAAAGTGACATTCAACGGTTTGGCTGGCCGATTGATGACGGCCTGTTCTGCCAAGCCTTTGACAATCTCAATAGCAATGGCGTAACTGCGATTGGCTTAGATATTTACCGAGACAAAGGAGTTGGAAGCAACCAACAATGCCTCCGCGATCGCTTCCGGGATGACCCAAAACTTATATCGATTTTCAATATCGCGGCTGGGATCAATTCGGTACCAGGAACCCCGATTGAGAGGCAGTCTTACAACGATCTAAGTCTCGATAGTGATGGGGTGCTGCGTAGGGACCTCGTACATGTCACCGGCCAAGACGAAGCGACCGTCTCTTTCGCCATGAGAGTGATGGAGGTCGCCACCGGGGACGACTCATTACGAAGGGCGATTGATAGTGGGAATTATGAGGATGCCTGGCTCAGCGCGAATGGCGGCGGTTATCACAATGAACTCGATGCAGGTTTCGGGTTTCAAAGATTACTTACCTTTCGAGAACCTCATAGTTACCGGAAATTCTCCCTGGCAGAGCTCCTTGATGGCGAGGTCCCTGCGGATGCGATCCAAGACCAAATCGCACTCATCGGGAGCACCGCACCGTCACTGAGGGATCTGTTTGAAGTGCCCCATAGTCGCTTTAAGAGCGGCGAATCCCTATTCAAAATTTCTGGTGTGGAAATTCATGCCAACCGCGTTGCCACACTCCTGGATCACCATGAAGGCCGTCTCAACGTCGGCTGGATCATTCCTGGATGGGGCAATCTGCTCCTGGTGCTTACCTGCTCCATTGGCGGACTGCTCTTGGCCGAATCGATCGGATCGATTCGGCGCAGTGTTCTGTTTGTAGGGCTGATCAGTATTGGACTCGCTAGCGGTCTCGGATGGCTGCTTTGGAACCAAATCTGGGTCGGTATAGCCATGCCTCTCACAGGGCTAGTGAGTATGGGCGGCGCCGCTTGGCTACGACGCGGCGCGATGAGTCAACAGCATTCAGAACAAATAAAACAGTTGCTTGGCCAAACCACCTCCCCTGCAGTAGCTCAACAGCTTTGGGAACAACGAGATGAGTTATTAAGCGATGGACGTTTTGAAGGGCGGGAACTACCTATCACTGTCATTTTCACAGACACGGTTTCGTTCACTTCAGTCTCCGAGAAACTAAATCCGCGCGAACTCATGGACTGGCTGAATCGCGGGATGGCGATCTGTGTTCCAGCTGTCACCAAACGAGGTGGGATGGTCAATAAATTCACTGGCGACGGCATGCTCGCAGTGTTCGGGGTGCCTATCAAGCAGGACATTTCTGCAGATGCCCAAGCCGCAATTGAGGCTTCCAAGGAAATCAAAGAGGGGATTGAGAAGCTGAATATGGAATTCAGATCAGAAGGTTTGCCCGAGATGTTGATTCGATTAGGCATCCACTCAGGTGATGCCTTGGTGGGATCGATGGGAAGCGCAGAGAGGATCGAGTATGCGGTGATTGGTGATTCAGTAAACTGCGCTTCAAGGCTGGAAAGTTTAGATAAACATCGACATAATGGGGTGCTTCGAGTCCTAATGTCGAACAACACTCTTGAGCTACTTGATCCGCAGTTCCGAAATAGTTTAATTTTAGAAAGCTGGGGCGCTGTTCAAGTCAAAGGACGCAATAAACCTCTAGAGGTAAGTGAACTTAAGATGGACAACGAACAGGAATCTGAGTTGGCCAATCTTTCGTAAGTAGATCAGCCAAGCCAAATTGAGCTAATGTCGCTTGAGCTGGCACAGTGGATCCGCAATTTTGACGTAGATTTATTAAAGCGTTTTGAACCGAAACATCGCTGGGCTCTTGTTCGGGGAGTAGCAAACTAATCGCTGGGGGAGACACTGTCTCAATAAATGAAAGAGGGTCTGCACTGGCTGATTGATCATCAGCATTGCAGTCAAAGGTCGATTCCCAAATAGTTGGCCTATTGACCCCTGCACCACGAACAAGAATTAAACCAACCGAGGACGCATCCAGAACACGACTACTTTCAACACCCTCACCTTCATTTGGACTAAAGGTCATCGTCAAGCTGACCGGATTTGCTATAGGACCCTGCACCAGTCCAAGATCACCGAACTCCCCCGGTGAATACACGCTGTCGCCTGGAACCAGATGAGCAAGGATCCTGGAACTACATTCACCCCGTGTTCCACCACCAACGCGACGCCCCGGAAATGTGCTGCGAAGGTTCGCTTGAGCAAACGTGGGCGATGGAAGTGCCCCCACTGTCAAACCAATACCAGTTATCAGAAAAAAAACTGCTTTAAAAGTGATTCTGAACATCTGTAACGATAGAGAATTTTTTAATAGTGCCAAATCTAGGGAAGGTTTGCCAATAAATCTTAGTAAAGCTTCCAAAAGCAAGGCTCAGCATCATAGCCTTTAAGAAGACTGAAAAAGATTGAAAGTCTTGACCATGCGTTGGAGAAGATTTTCCTCAAACGACTCCTTCTGCTGGGGGGTGAAGGTGCTGCGAGCCTCTTCACGAGCCGACATCACCCTGGCAAATTCGGCCATTGCTTCGTGATTATTGAGGAACAAATCCTCAATCTGTTGCTGACTAATTTCCTGCAGCCTTAAATGAGATACTGCCTTCACAGAAGCTGTGCGTGGATCATTAGTAAGGGCCGAAATCTCACCAAAAATAGTACCCGGATTGAGTTGAGTAATTTCAACCATACCTCCTTCTTCAGAAGGGTTATCAATTAAGACTGAGCATTTACCTTCAAGAATAACATACATTGAGCCTCCCACCTCCCCCTTCTCAACAACCATTTCTCCAGAGCCAAATCCAATAAGACGATCCTTGTTAATAATATCCCAAATCTCATTATCACTGAGAGATGAAAATAACTCAATAGAACGAAGCAGCTTAAAGCTTCTTATTTCCTCATTTTGCAAGCGAAGGGCGTGATCCTTACGAATTGAATCTGATGTCCGCAGATCAATAATAGATAGCGGAATAGTATACCCAGCTCGCTCAAGACTATACCAAATCCTTGAGAAAATTTCTGTTCGGATAGGGTTTCTGCGAGGAAACTTAGCTATAAAAAATCTGAGCGCATAAAGAATTCCTGAATCATTTATTGAGCGAAGAAAAATTGTATTCCTAGAGTAATCGATGATTTCAGGATGACTATTAAGAACATCCATTAACAAGCTTTTAGCAGTTTCAGGCGGCATATCTAATGGAAGACTAACCTCCAGTTCGATTCGATATTCTGTTGAAAGAGGGCGAGAATAATTAATTAATTTATCTCGATCAATCAGCGAATTGGGGATAACAACGTAAGCAGAAGTGGCATCGTCAAAAACATAGGTACTATTCCAAGAAATATTATCGACACGGCCAACTACACCGGCCATTTCTACCCAATCCCCAACCGAAAACTGCTTTTCCACTTGAACGGCAAGTGCTGCAGAAATATTGCCGATCTGGGTGGCAGAGCCTGGACCAACGATGAAAGCCAAGCCACCAAGAATTGCCGCAGATCCAAGAGTGGTGAGAAGGCCCTGGCTATTCAGCTCTGTACCAATCACCACTAATGCAGCAGCAGCAAACGCTAGATCCTTGAGGATGCGCGGAGGAGCCACACCACGACTGTCCAATTGCGCGAGGGCTGCCCAAGTCAGATCAAGCAGAAGCTCAACAAGAGCCACATGAAGGCCCATCTTGGCCAGCGCCGTGATCCAGTTCAGAAAGTCTCCCTGCACGCCAAAGCCGATGAGAATCCGACTGATCAACGCCGCGGACAATGCCACACGAAAAAACGTCATGCCTGGGATTAAGCGGCTAAACCACCTGGTCCCGAGCTGACGCCAGCGGCCCAATACCAAGGTGAGCAGCAAAAGAGCAAAAAGGAGGAAGCTCGTCATAGAAGGCCTTGTTTGTTAAATACAGCTCCGTCTCAATGCATCACCGTCACGCAGGCAACCCAAATCATTTTGCAAGACCAATGCAATGCCTGATCAACGATCAGCTTGTAGCCAAACCGACACTTCCCGAAATCGATCAAACCATGAACCAGCATTTCCGCAAGGCCAAGAAAGGGAACACCGGTCAGAACAGCGACCATGAAGCCATGGGTAGCGGCATGGGCCGTTAACCACCATCGCCAGTTCAAGGTGACGTCTTTGCCGGGACATTTCTCAACAGCCATCTTGTCGCCCTGGAGAGGGAAATCGACCAAGAAATGCCCGAGGACCAACATGATCAGCAAATTCAACGGCTGATCAACGTGAGCGAAGGTGTACTGCATACAAAGGCGCCGTAGCGAATCTCCATCGTGGCTAGTCCGGCGAGGAGTTCAACCATCCCGTCCACCCTGAAAGCCAATTCTTCAGTCTTGCAAGAGCATGAAGGACTCTGAATCAAGACAATGAGCACATCTCCCTAAACACAACTCCGAAATAATCCATGCAGTACCGCAGACGAATGTCATCAGAACAGACAAATTCTTAAACGACGAGCATGATTAATACAACAGGAGATTCATCACTGCAATAGACCACAACACTCTGGTCAAGACCTTGCAAAATGAAGGGAACCTGAAGTATTCATTCAGCGGCAAGGAAATTGAAGCCTTATGCCAATGGATGACGATTGAGACGCTCAAACAGACAGAGACCCTAATCAGCAAAGGGAGCCCTGCAGACAGCCTCGTTTTCATATTAAGCGGGCTCGCTCAATCTCTCGACGACAATCGACAAGTTGCACTCCACAACAAGGGAGATTTTGCTGGTGACAGCCTGTTCTCAGACAGGAGCACCCATTACCTCAATGTGCAAGCTCTAGAAGACAGCATTGCAGCCAGATTAACCTGCCATGATTTGCATAATTTCCTCCAGAAAGATCAAACATTTGCACTGAAGTATCAGGAGTTCTTTAATGAAATCAGCAAAATTCGTAGAGAACAAATAGCCGGAGAAAGATTTGTCAATAAGAAGAAATATCTCGCCTTAATCGCCCATAACAATATGAAGTGCAGCCTAATGGAGTTCTGCAGCATGCAGAGCAACAAACTCGAGCAGTTCCCCCTGATTGCTACAGGCACCACAGGAAGCCTGTTGTTCAAGAAAACAGGCCTCATGCTCTCTCAAAAAGTTGCTTCCGGGCCTGTTGGAGGTGATCAAGCAGTGGGAACAATGATTTCAACCAAGAACATCTGTGGTGTGATCTTTTTCCGAGATCCACTCTCAGCCCACCCACACCATGCCGATATCGAGGCCCTTGGACGTCTCTGCGACGTTTATCAGATTCCCTTCGCAACAAATCCCCAGAGTGGCGAAGCGATTCTTGACTATCTCTTGTCGGGAAAAGCGGAACGCGAGCTGATCCCTAACCACGTGCTTGAGGTTTACAAGCAAGGACAGAGCAAAGTCGTCGAGGCAAGTTGAACAGCGTTTCTCCACGACAGACGTTCAGTCGGGCTGAAGGGCTGAGTTGAGCTGGCTTCGGGCCTGCTCCAGGGCCCCATCAAGGGCAGCTCCATCGCGTCCACCCGCCTGAGCCAGGTTCGGACGTCCGCCGCCACCGCCGCCGCAGAGCTTTGCGATCGTCCCGATGAATTTGCCAGCCTGTTGCTTAGCAGCAATCACGTGCTTGCCAAACGCCGCCACCAAAATCACCTTCCCCTGATCAGATGGATCGGGCAGTCCACCAAGCACCACGGCAGCGCCGTCCCCCAACTGAGCCGCCAGGCTCTGCGCAGCTCCCTGCAAACCCGTGCCATCCACACCATCCAGACGTTCCACCAACAGTTGGAAACTGCCAATAGCAACGGCCTTCGTCGCCAATACTGCCGACTTGGCGACTGCTAAATCGGCCTGAGCAGCTAGCAGAGCCTTACCTGTGCTCTTCAGCTCCTCCTGCAACGCCACAACCCGCTCAACAATCTCACCGGGCTGCGCCTTGAAGCGATCGCCGAGCTGCTTAACCACAACCTCTCGTTCATTGAGATACCCCAACACTGAGGCACCAGCCACCGCTTCAATTCTGCGGATTCCTGCGGCAACACCGCTCTCACCAATGATCTTAAACAGACCAATTTCAGCGGTATTGGCGACGTGCGTTCCGCCGCAGAGTTCCATCGAAACACCCGGCACATCAACCACACGAACCACGTCTGCGTACTTCTCGCCAAACATGGCAACCGCGCCAGCAGCTTTCGCCTGATCAATCGCCATCTCCTCCACCAACAGGCTGTGGGCTTCGGCGATCCAGCCATTGATCAAGGTTTCGATCCGCTCTAACTGCTCAGTCGTCACCGCCTGCGGGGCGTGAAAGTCAAATCGCAAGCGATCAAAATCCACGAGGGACCCAGCCTGACCGATCCCTGGGTCCACCACTTGCTTCAGGGCCGCCTGGAGGAGATGCGTTGCAGTGTGGTTCGCCTGAGCACGCCGACGACAGGCTCGGTCCACCTGCGCTGTGATGGCATCGCCCACCGTTAGTTGGCCGCGTTCAATCCG
>QCVD01000044.1 GCA_003208835.1 Synechococcus sp. AG-683-C23
GATCACACCTTGTTGTCAGTCCTCATCATCGGCGGGATCCACCCAGGTGCTCGAAACATGGAGTTCCTGCAGCTGTTTTTCGGAAACACTGCTTGGCGCGTCGGTCATCAGGCAGCGGGCTTGCTGCGTTTTCGGGAAAGCAATGGTGTCGCGGATTGAGTCTTCACCGGCCAACAGCATCACCATCCGATCCACACCAAAAGCGAGGCCACCGTGGGGCGGAGCGCCCATATCCAGGGCATTGATCAAAAAGCCGAATTGCTCTTCGGCTTTTTCAAGGGGTAATCCCACGGTTTGCAGCACTTGGCGTTGCAGGGCGGAATCGTGGATGCGAAGGGAGCCGCCACCGAGCTCAAGACCATTCAGCACAAGGTCGTAGGCCTGTGCTCTTGCCTTGGGGAGGGTCGTTGCCCATTGGCCTGGATCATTGCCCAGGTCGTCTGTGTTGGGAGCGCAGAACGGGTGGTGCAGGGCTTCATATCGGTTTTCATCGCTGTTGAACTCAAACATTGGAAACTCCACGACCCAGAGAAAGTTCCAGGTGTCGTTTTGCCGATCGGGCTTGATCAGGCTGAGTTCCTTCGCCAGGTACTGCCGCACGCGGTCGAGAGCCTTGTTCACGATGGCGGTCTCGCCAGCTCCAAAGAGCAACAGGGTGCCTGGAGTCGCGCCGGTTCGCTTTAACAACTCTGCTTTCTGTTCGTCCGACAAGTTGTCCTTAATGGCACCAATGGTGTCGATTTCGCCGCCTTCTCGGACGCGAATGAAGGCCAGCCCCCCCGCTCCAGCAGCTTGCGCTTCGCTGAAGACGTCTCCGCCTGGCTTGATCCGGACGTTCGACAACGCATCGTTGCCTCCTGGGACAGCGATCACTTTTACCGATCCGCCGGATTTGACGGCTCCACTGAAGACCTTGAAGCCCATGTCCTGGACGATGTCGGACACCGTCACCAGCTCCATGCCGTAGCGCGTGTCCGGACGGTCGGTTCCATACCGCTCCATGGCGTCATGCCAGGTCATGCGTGGGAAGGGACGGGGAAGTTCAATGCCTTTTACCGATTTCCAAATCGCACAGATCAGGGATTCATTGAGCTGCAGGATCTGTTCTTCATCCATGAAGCTCATTTCCATATCCAGCTGGGTGAATTCCGGCTGGCGATCGGCGCGCAGGTCTTCATCTCGGAAGCAGCGAGCCACCTGGTAGTAGCGCTCAATGCCTCCCACCATCAGAAGCTGTTTAAACAGTTGCGGCGATTGAGGTAAGGCAAACCAATCGCCTCCACAGACGCGGCTCGGGAGCACGTAGTCGCGAGCACCTTCAGGGGTGGACCGGGTCAGCACCGGTGTTTCCACTTCGATGAACCCCTCGTCTTCAAGAAAGCGCCGGGCGACCTGGATCGTGAGGGCCCGTAGTCGCAGGTTGTCGTTCATGCGCTTGCGGCGCAGATCGAGATATCGATGACGCAGGCGCAGCTCTTCGCGGGTGTTCTCTTCGTCGTGTACCGACACGGGAAAGGGCAACGTTCCGGTCACCTTGTTGAGCACAACAATGTCGCTGGCCAGCACTTCTACGGCCCCAGTAGCGAGCTTGTCGTTGAGAGATTCAGCGGGCCTGGCGCGCACCTTTCCATGCACTTGCAGCACGGTTTCGCTGCGCAGGTGTTCGGCAACGGCGAAGGCCTCGGCAGCAAGATCCGGATCAACCGTGATCTGAACGGTGCCGCTGCGGTCACGCAGGTCGATAAAAATCACACCACCGTGATCACGGCGACGATCCACCCAGCCACAAAGCTGAACAACCGCATCAATGTTCTCTTTGCGCAGGTCGCCGCAACCGTTGCTGCGCATGGAATGTCTTAGCTCGTGAGAAGCGAGTTTCCCATAAACCCGGTCTGGCTAAGCGCGTTTGTAGAAGGGACGCCGGACAACGGTGGCCGGTTGGGCTTTGCCCCGGATCTCGACGCTCAAGCTGGTGCCCAATTTGGCAAGGCCGGTTGGGATGGAGGCCAAGGCGATTGGCTCCTCCAGCGTTGGAGACCAGGTCCCGCTGGTAATCACGCCAACGGGTTCGCCGTTGTGGAGAACTGGATAGTCGTGACGCGCGATGGCACGTCCCTCCAATTTGAGGCCGACGAGCCTTTTGTTTGGTCCCGTTTCTGCCGCCTGTTCCAGTGCTTGACGGCCAATGAAGTCGGCAGGCATTTCGAGATGCACGAGCCAGCCCAAGCCTGCTTCGAAGGGGTTGGTGTCGGCATTCATGTCTTGGCCATAAAGGTGCATGGCAGCCTCGAGGCGCAGGGTGTCACGGGCGCCGAGACCACAGGGTGCGACGCCTTTCTCGAGGAGTTGGGTCCAGAGTCGTTGACCGTCTTCTGCCGTGAGCAGCAGTTCAACGCCATCTTCACCGGTATAGCCAGTGCGGGCAGTGAAGACAGAATCGCTCAGGCCTTGGAGTTGAAGGTTTCGGTGACCGAAGCGGGGCAAGCCGCTGAGATCTTCTCCACTGAGTTGTTCGAGGAGGGGAATGGCTTGGGGCCCTTGGAGCGCTAACAAGACGCCGTTGTTTTTGATGTCGGTCACGGTGAGGCCCGCCGGTTCCATGCGTTCGCGAATCCAGGCGGTGTCGCTGTCCGCGCAGGCGGCATTGATCACCAGCACTAAAGCGCCGCGTTCTGCGTCGATGGCGCCGAGGTCATAGATGATCAAGTCGTCCCGGATGCCGCCCTGGTCGTTGAGCAAAACGGTGTAGCAGGCTTCGCCAGGTCCGATGCGATGCAGGTCGCTTGGCACCAGTTTTTGCAGGGTGTCTTTGGGGTTGGCTCCCTCGAGTCGCAGCACCCCCATATGGGAGATGTCGAACATTCCCACGCTGTTGCGTACGGCTTTGTGTTCCTGAATCAGGCCACTGAATTGCACTGGCATCTCCCAACCAGCGAAGGGCACCATTCGGCCACCTCCAGCGCGGCAGAGCTCATAGAGAGGCGTACGCAGCATGGCTTTGGCCGAGGGGTTGGCGAGGAGCAATTTTATGGAGTGCTTCAGCTGGTTGAAGCGAAACCGGAGATCTCCTGTAGTTCATGGTCCATTTCAGCAACCGTCCTTAACCTTGAGTCCATCTATTTCGCCCTCTTTTTGGCCAATAGGCTCAGCTGCCGTTCTTGCCAGCACTGCTCAGCAGTTGCAGCAGGTAGCTGGTGCCGGTTGCGGCATTTGGAGGTGAACGCAGAAATCGCCGATCTTGTGGTTTGTCATCACTGGACGGCCCGGGCGCCCCAGCTGCCCAATTTGTATGCGTTGCCATCGCAGGACGTTGAATGCCAGCTTGAGCTGGATCGGGCCTTGGCTTAGCCACCGCTTTTGCTTAGCCACTGCTTTTGGGTAAGCCACCGCCGAGAAGCAGCAGCAAACTGCGCGTCACTTTTGCGGCGAGAACAGCACTGATCCCGCTGCCATCGAGTTGTGGCGCGAGTTCAACAACGTCCCCGCCCACGAGCCGATGGCTTTGAAGCAGGCTGACAAGGTCTGCGAAATCAGGCCAAAAATATCCCCCTGGTTCTGGGGTGCCTGTGCCCGGTAAAACGGCAGGATCGAACCAGTCCAGATCAACGGTGACGTAAATGGGACGGCCCTTGAGGGGGGCAAGGGCTTCGCGCAAAGCATCCACGGTTGGTATCAGGCGGCCGCTGCTGTGGAGTTCTTTGAATTCCTCTTTCGTTCCGCTGCGGATGGCGAGTTGGAAGAGGTCGCCACTGGGCAACATCTCGAGGCAGCGGCGCATCGCACAGGCGTGGCTGTGATGGCTGCCTAGCCACTCATGGCGCAGATCAGCGTGGGCATCCAGTTGCACGAGAACCAGATCAGGGTGCTGTTTCGCCACAGCAGCCACGGCTCCGGAGCTGATGGAGTGTTCGCCACCGAGCATTAATGGTTTGAGGCCGAGCGCAAGAACCGCTTGCGTGGCCTTTTCCACTTGGGCGACCACGGGTTCTGGGGCGCCGAAAGGGATCTCAACGGCTCCGAGATCCGCGAAGCAGAGATCGTCGAGATCCCGATCCAGTTGGGGGCAGTAGGTCTCAAGACCACTGCTCACATCCCGAATCGCGGCGGGTCCGAACCGGGTGCCAGGTCGAAACGATGTGGTGCCGTCGTAGGGCACGCCGAACAGCCCAACCCGGCAGTGCTCGGGAGCCCGTTGTGCCCCCATGTAGATCGCACCATCGGTGTCGAACAAAGTGGTGTCAAACAAAGTGCTGTCGAACAGGTTGGCCATCAGTTCAGCTCCCGTGCGATGAAGGCTGGGATGGCATCGAAGCCCCCCTGTTGCCAGCGCGGACTCCAGATGTGGCATCCATCGGCAATCGCTGCGGCTCGGTTGGTGTTGGGCTGGAAGTAGCGAGGTTGGCCCATGGCCGCGAAGGTCCAGCTCCACCAGCCGCTTGGGTACATCGGCACCCATCCGTAGAGGGGATCAGCGTGGTCGAACACGTCTTTTAGAAGCTTCACCATGGCGAGGTGCACCTCCTGAAAGGCCTCCGGTGATTCGCTTTGCGTCGCGAAAATTCCGCCAGGGCGAAGGATGCGGCGGCAGTGTTCAAAAAATGATTGATTGAACAACCCCTCCGCAGGGCCGGCGGGGTCCGATCCGTCGACGAGCACCACGTCGTAGCTGTCGTCGGCGGCGGCGGCGGCCCATGCGATCCCATCCCCCACCGTGAGCTGGAGACGCGGATCGGTCCAGGCGGAGCCACCAATCTCGGGGAGGTGCTCACGGCTTAAGTCCACAACGCGGCCGTCGATTTCCACCAGGTCCAGATGTTCGACGTCTTGATGGCGGAGGCATTCTCGGGCGGTTCCTCCGTCACCGCCGCCGATGACGAGGACTCGCGCGATGCTGTTCGCTCCACAGAGGGCGGGATGAACCAGGGACTCGTGGTAGTGCCTTTCTTGCCTTTCCGCTGTCATCCAGCAGCCGTCGAGCAAAAGTCCACGCCCGTAGCGCTCGCTCCGGATCACGGTGATCCGCTGAAAAGGACTCGTTTCCTCCACCAGCACCTCGCCTTTGAGGCCGTAGCGGACGCCACGATGGTGCTCATCAATCCAGCCACTCATGCCGCGCTGTGCTGCGTCCCTTCAGCTTGGGATCCCATGGGTTGTGGGCTAAAGACCACAGATAGTGTGCAATGTGTTGACGAAGGTCAGATTTAGTGGTTACGTCTTCCAGGGATTGGAGTTGCTGTGGAAGAGGGCAGCTCCCGAGCCCGTTTTTATCAACTCGTATCTAATCAAATTGGGCGGCGGTACGGGCGAAAAAACAACGCTAGAGAGGTTGAAATTGTCCAAGCCGGCAGCTTCGTGAATGCTTGATTTACTTCCTCCTGTTTATCTCGTAGCGCTGGGTTTGGGCGTAGCCGCTGTTTTTGTGGTTTTGTTTTACTCATTCACGAGTAATTCAAAATATGAAAGTCAGAGGCGTCGTCAACAACTAGCTGAGCGGATGGCAAAACAAGTTGCGGCAAAAAATGAATCTTCGATAGACGATTAGATGTTGCTTTAGGAAGGCTGGATATCGGTTTAATGGTAATTCTGCAAGATTTAGTGATTAATTCAAGTCTGAGCATTCCAGTGGCTGAGTTGTCGTGGAGGTTCTCACGTTCGTCTGGAGCGGGAGGCCAAAATGTCAACAAAGTTGAAACTGCTGTCGATCTAGCTTGGAATCTTGAGGAGTCAAAATGTTTGGGTCCTTTTCGTCGGCAAAAATTGTTGGCGTTTTATAGAGCAAGAATGATTGATGGTTGTTTGCGTGTTTGTGTTTCAGAGGAGCGTTCTCAATATCAAAATCGTCAGATCGCCCTTAAGCGCCTAAGCGATTTGATTCGAGAAGGCATCAAGCCGCCTCCCCCAACCCGAAAGGCCACACGGCCAGGGCGGGGGGCGGTGAAGCGCAGGCTTGAAAGCAAGAAACAGCGTGGCGATCTCAAACGGCAACGCCGCAACAGACCATCCATGGATGACTGATTGACCCGTGAGATCAGGGTTGTTCTGCGCGGATCTCCGCCTTTGCTTGTTGCCAGAGCGCTTCCAGTTCATCGATACTCCGCCCTTTCAGGTTGCCGTTGAGGGCTGCTTCTACCCGTGAAAAGCGATCGAGGAAGCGATGGTTGGTGCCGGCAAGACCTTCTTCAGGTGCGATGCCACACCAACGGGCCACATTCACCAGGGTGAACAGCACATCCCCCAGCTCCTCTTGGGCATGGGATTTGTCACCGCTGATCACGGCTTCTTTCAGTTCATCGAGCTCCTCATGAACTTTGGCCCAAACCCCGGCCATGTCGTCCCACTCGAAGCCAGCTTTCGCCGCCTTTTTCGAGATGGTCATCGCTCCCGCGAGGGCAGGCATCCCCCGCACTTTGGCGGCGAGCGCATCGCTGAGAGGACTCGCTGATGGCGGTTGTTCTCCGCGTTCGGCTGCTTTGATCGCTTCCCAGGTGTCTTTCACAGCGGCGCTATCGCTGGCCACCGCATCACCGAACACATGGGGATGGCGGCGAATCAATTTTTCACGGATGCCTTCCGCAACATCGCTCAGATCGAACCGTTGGTCTCCCTGGGCGATTTGGGCATGGAGCACCACCTGCAGCAAGAGATCTCCCAGTTCTTCTTTGAGGTGAGCGTCGTCGCCATGGCGAATCGCATCCGCGACTTCTTGGGCCTCCTCTAAGACAAACGGCACCAAAGATGCATGGGTTTGTTCAAGGTCCCAGGGGCACCCATCATCTGGATGGCGGAGACGTGCCACCACCTCCATGAGTTGTTGGATGGCGTCGGTGCTGGAGGGAGGCATGGTCGAGCTTCAGAACCAGGCTCACCCTCTCATCGCCGTCGCCTAAACCGTTGCCTGATCCGTTGAATGGCATGCCATTCGGTGGGGAGTGGATCCCCGTCTTGGATGAGATGCAGCCAAACGCTTCCCTCCAGTCCCACGGCTACAGCGATCAATTGATCGGGGTTGGCCGTTCTCCAAAGGTTGAGGGTCCGCCAGAACATTTCCATCGTGATCTGGGGCATTACGGCGCACAACACACTTGCCCAGAGGAACAACAGCACGAGCCGCAGGCTGGTTCCAATGACTGGCCCGTGGGAGAGGAGGGAGCGATGGGGGAGGAGGCGTCGGTAGGGCCACCAGATGAATTGCAAGGGCCCCCAACGTCGGAGGGCCCTGCAGCGGGTATCGAGATCGGGGGAGAGCCATAGCCCACCGAAGCTGAAGGCCGCCGCCGCGATTAGCCCGGAAGGCCAGTTCAGCAGCAGAGCAGTGCCTAAACCGATGGGCAGGCTTAAGAGTGCAGTGGCGCGGTCGTGTTCACGGCCTTGGGCCAAGGGTTGATGGCTCGGGGTGGGTTGCGCCTCAGCTAGCCACAGCGGACAGCGGTCAGGCAGAATGAAAGGATGGGCGATTAGCTCAGCGGTAGAGCACCTCCCTTACAAGGAGATTGTCACTGGTTCGATCCCAGTATCGCCCATTTCAAGAGTTCGATTCCAGTCCGCTTGGGGCTTGAAAGGCCTGCTCATTGCAG
>QCVD01000045.1 GCA_003208835.1 Synechococcus sp. AG-683-C23
ACTTAAAACCTCCCTTTGGGAGGTTTTTTTGTGTGTTTAAATAATAGTGTTCAATGGTAGCTGATTTGCGAAAATTATGCTGCTATCGAGTAATTGTTGTGTTTATGTAAATGGCCCCATTCTTTTTGATTAAATAATTTGCGAGAGTAATAAGGAACATGATCAAGCCTAAAATTTCTAGTAATTCTTCTATGCCGGTAATTGATCCGTACCAGATGCTATGCAATCGAATGATGCCAGTTCGAACAAAATAGCTTCCTGCCATCTCCATCCCGATGGCTCCACTTAAAAAAATGGTGGCTGATTGTATAAATTTTCGACGGGTGTGTTGCCCAAGTGAGCGTAAAAACTTGCTAAACCTCCAACCGAGGTAAATCACAAGAACTGTGTAGGGAATGACCCAGGTTGATCCTAGGGCTGGCGATAGATAAGGCCTTAAGTCTGGAATAATGAAAATCTCATGGATTTGAAAGAGTTCATCGATTGCAAGAAAGATGAAAATATTGCTGAGTAGTCCCCAATCTTTGGAGGGTAATTTTTTGGAGGTTTTTTTGATCTCATTCAGCGTGTAAGCGCAGGCCAGCATGATTGTGCTGGAAAATAAAGTCGGTATGTTGAATTCACGATCCATGTTGAATGCATGAAGCCAGTTTTTGTTGGCATCAAAGGCGTAAATACCGATTTCGCCCACCAGGTGTGCGACAAAGAGAGTGCCGGTGATGTACAGCAGAGTTGCTCTGAGTTGTCTTGTCGTCATGGCCCCAGGGCAATTGGCGCGAAAGGCCCGTGTTTAAATCCAAGTTAAAGCTTGGTGCATGGTGATCCATGGGTGAAGTCGGTGAGGTTCATGCGGTCGAGTCGACGGCTGCGGCGATGAGTGGATCAGCTTTGGTTGAAGACCGCAAGCATTTTTTGGCTCGAGCCTTTGGAGCTTTTATCGCATTGTTGGGCCTTGCAATGCTTGGTGTTTTGCTGGCCAATGTGCTGGGAAGTGGTACTGCTGGAGTGAGGAGCGTTTCGTGGGCACAAATTCTTCAGGGGGTGATTGGAGCGCTGTTTGTTTTGTTGGCCATTCGCGGGAATGTTGCGCGTGTTGTCGTGGATTTAGCGAATGAATCTGCAAAGCGACTCAATATATTTTTGATTCCCCTATTGGTATGGCCTTTTTTTCTGATTTATAGGCTGCAGATCTCGAATCTGAAGAGCTATCTCAGGAGGATATCAGAAGGAAGTTTGGTGGAATGGTTGGGATTCTTGTTTTTACTCGCGGCTGCTTGTCTGCTATGGAAGGCTGCTGTGCAGGCTGCTAGTACTGGATTAAAGCTCTTTATGAGAGCTGGAAGTGTTGCACTATTTGTATTGTCGATGGAGGAGATGAGTTGGGGGCAAATGATTTTTAATTGGGGTACGCCAGGAACTTTTAATGACCATAACGTCCAGCATGAAACAAACATGCATAATCTTTCTCTATGGCACTCTCATACATGGACTGTTGCGGCCTGCGTGTTCACGGTCTTGTTTTTGCTTTCTGTGGGTGGATTTTTCATCCGTCGCTCTGGTTTGATTCGATTGGGGTCTTGGATGGATGTAATTTTGCCCCTTGGCTGTACAGCAAGTTATTTCGGAATTGCTGCTTTGATGTATTGGGGTGTGGTCGCTGAGAAAAGTGGAATAGATCTAATCTATTTGCATACGCGAGAGCAGGAAATTGCTGAATTTTTATTTGCTGTTGGTGTGTTTATTCATGTGGTTTATTTGTATTTAAATTTGCCTGAAATTGCTGTCGTTGATACTGTCTCTTCAGCCGATGAGAGTCACCAACCCGTGTAGATGGTAAGGCCTCAAGGCCTGTGGATTTTTGTCGTCTTTTTGGCAAAGGCTGAGGCTTGAGGGCCAGCTTTGGCAGCTCCAGCCATTGGCTTGGGCTTGATTAAGAAGTAATTGCTGAACTAGCTTCGATGATTCCCAGCCAGGGTCTTTTGAGTTCAACAGCAGAGCCGACCAGCTGGTTTTAGCGAGAGGGCGTCGGGAGGATCGTTTTGGAAATGCGATGGCTGAGCTGGGCGATCAAGTGACTGGTGGTAAGCACGGAATCGTTCGGTTGGATCAGTGCAATGGCGCTTTGGACGTCTCCAAGATCGGATTGGTGCTCAAATAAGGACCTGTGAAAAACCATGGTTTTGTGAGAGCGAGCCAGCAGGCTGTGGCCAAATCAAACTCCAAGTCGGTGTCCCGCGACGAGAGGTTGATGACAGTGCCCCCCGGATAGAGGCCAATACAGCAATGAGCTCCAACGGCAAGCTGTAGTGGTGCACCAAGGAGCGATAACTGGGCGAAGCTGAGAGCAGATTGACAAGTAGGAGTGGGCTTCCAATCAGCAAGGTTGAAAGTGACGACCGGCGCCACAATCAGTCCAACGGCAGGCTGAGAATCACCAGATAGTGATTTCTCATCAATTGAGTCTGCTGAGGATGCTGAACACTCCACCTTCGAGATTTCCGAACATGCGTTCAGCCGCTTTTGGTCCGCTCCCACCTCTGAGCCAGGGATAGAGCCCGTGGCTAAGGATTAGTAGCCATCCGATGGATAGCTCCCCTACTGCTGCGTACCAATGGCACCGCTGGCGCCAGCCCAGATCAAGCGGCATGCCTGCGATCACCAGGATGAGACCGTCGCGGGCGCCCAGCATGAGTAAGAGCAGGGCAAACCACAGTCGTGGTCGGTCAGCACGTTCAGCCCAAAGCGCGAGGGCAAAACCGGGCATGACCCACGTTTCAGGATGGAAATCAAAGAAAGTTGATCACAACTGGTTGCAACCACCAGAGAGCACAAGCGACCCAATAGTGTCGTGGCCTTAATCCCGCTTATTCACTGAGCCACCAGATTGGGATAGCGGTGAAGCTGAGGGCGAGGGCTTGTGAGGCCAAGAGCTAATGCACTTCAGGCAGAAACCTATAGGCCGCTCCAGCTCCATAAAGCAGCCAGACACCGTGGTTTGCCAACACATGCAGGTGTTCCATGGATGACACATGCTCGAGTCCGCGCCCGATCAGCCAGGTTCATTGATCGAAAAGGCCAAGGTCATAGGCATTGTTTTGCAGCAGTTAATGGCGAAATGCAGAACAACCCCAACCCAAGAACCCCAGCAATGCGGCACACCACCAAAGTCGAGTTGGGGTGGTGCGATCGGGCGTCAATCGCACTGCCAAAGCTGCCATCCCCCATCAACGGTTTGAACATGCTGTCGACACCCGGGAATCGGACGATTGCTCACCACCCAATGCTCTCCATCGGGACGTTTGTTTAGGCGAAACCGGCCAAGCTCTCGGTTGGCATACCAGCCCAGCGAGGGACGGGTGGGGCCCTTCAAGAACACCTCAGCCTCTGTGGGCAATGTGTTGATTTCTTCTGCAACAGGTCTGGGATCCCAGCTTTCATTGAGCTCCCAAAGCCAAAGCTGGCTGTGCCAAAGCGCTATTAGTGCGAATCCCCAGCCGATCACCAAAATCCCTAGCCCTTGCCATCGACGTTGTCTTGTTTTGGCTTGCAATGTCCATCCGCCGAGAGTGATCCCAAGCCCTGCGAGCACAAGACTGAGGCCAGGGACTGTGCTGCTTTGGTTCACCATCACAACGCAGCCAACGATGGTTAAAACGCCTCCCATCACGAGCCATGTTTGAGAGACCCACCGGGGTCGTCCTTGTTCCAGCAGTTGGTGTAAGCCTTCGGCACACATCAAGGCGATCGGTGGCCACAAGAGGTGGCTGTACCAGGGGAGCTGAGTGCGTAGCGGCAAAACCATCACAGCGGTGCCGAGAAGTAAGACCAATTGCCATCTGGCTGCTTTCTCTCGGCGATGGGACCAAGCCCAACCGATTCCAGCTGGCAAAAGAAGCAGCCAGGGCCACCCACCTTCCAGGAGTTCAACCCAGGGCGTCCACCAACCGAAGCCATCTCCAACTACTGTGATTAATCGCGCCAAACCCTGTCCACCCCACATCAAAAAAGCGTCGTCACCTCGAACGAACCAATGCCAAAGGTGCCACCCCATTCCGGGTAGAAGCCCCAAGATGAATGACAACCATCGGCGGCCTCTAGGATGAAGGGCGATGCCTCCTGCTAAGAGGGCGATCGCGCCAAACCCCAAGAGTGCGGGAGGCTTGAGCAACAGGATTCCGCTGCATGCCAAGCCTGCTGCTAACGCTCGACCGAACGATTGGCTGCAGCCAAGCCATCCCCACCAGAGCAAAAGACTGCAGCTGAGCAAAGTGCCATCGAGCATGGCGAGTCGCCCATGGCGAGCCATGGGCAAGAGCGTCATCAGCACGATTCCAGACAACAGGGCCGAGTGATCACGGCCCTGTCCTCCCAGGCTGCGTCGAAGCAACACGATTAATGGGATCGCGAGACTGGAGAATAGAGCTGGCAGCAGCCTCACAACCATCTCCTCCCCACTTGTGGTCCGAATGAGTTGGCCCATCGGCCAATGCAATCCTGGGGGCTTGTTCAGATACGACCGCTCCCATTTCATCGGAAGCAATCCTGTGGTGGAACGCGCCACATTGGCGACGCGTCCTTCATCCCAATCCCGGAGTGGCAGGTTACCGAGGCCCGGTAACCAGAGGCAGAGGGTGAGGAGCCACAGCAGAAGTGGTGTCAACCAGCGACGGTGTTGTCGTAGACGTTTCATTTCCCCGACACTTCCGTTAATGTTCAAATGTTCTGATCGCAGTGGTGTGGTGGCATTTTCGGACCTTTGGGTTCTAAATACCACCGAATGCACCGCCGGCGCTCAACAATCCACTTAGGAGGAGGTGTCCATGATTTCCAGTTCTTTGACTCAGGGTCTGCTGATCGCGGAGAACGCCGGCTGAACGGCGCTTTCTGATTGATCATCCGGTTCCGCGACAAGAGTGGACCCGGCGAGAGCCCCCGGCCAGTTTTCTGGTCGGGGGCATCGTTTTGGTTGATCTTCATGGTTTGGAGCGCCTTTTGGTGTTGTCGGGTAGTGGTGTTGCCAGGATTTGGTTCAGAGCGTTTTCAAGCTTTAGGTTGCGGCCTGCTTCACGGTTGGCATTCCGTTGCATTACAACGACACCATCTCTTAAAGCCTGAACGCTGTAGTCGGATCGGTTGTTTTCAATCCAGCGTTTGCTGTTGCCAAGCTGCTTCCAATCCCCTCGGTAAGTAACGCCATAGCGGCTTGAAAAATCAAGATCAACAGCAATCCAATTCACGGGATTGATGGCCCCTTCTCTGTCTTGAAAGTCTGTGCTGAATGGAAAGCGCACCACCACTGGCCGCCGAGCAAGCAGGGGAATCAGTGGTGTGTTGGCGGCGACAAAGGCCTTTGTTGGAATCACTTGCAGGGCTTGCCGAGCGGCCTGTCCATGCCCCCACGGCTCTGACCATCCACTATGACCCATGGATCAATGCTATCGGGGATCACGGCAGACAGGCTTCTGAGAGGATTGCTGCTAATCGTCAATACAAGCGAGAGGGTCAACGCACAAGACCAGGTCAGACGAACAATGGACGCGAGGTTTGGATTCGGCCGACGTTCCCACCAAAACAGGGCTCCCAGTGCGAACCCTGTTACCACAAGCAGGGTGTATCGGATCGCGATCGATAAGTGGTCGTTGGCCCCTTGGGCCAAGAACAGTCAGAGCAGGCTTGGCCCTGCTATTTGGGCAGTATCAAGGCTGAATAAAGGAATAAAAGGAATAAAGAGAAAGGGCAATCCTTGCCCGAGCAGATAAAGCAGTGTTTGGTCTGGGGGGTCCACTAATTGTTGAAGCAGCAGAGTGAGAGTGGGCTGGCTTAAACCTGCTGCAATGTCCCAAAGCTGCTACTGCCGGCTGCGCTGTCTTAACTGAGGTGCTGGCGAAAGTTTTCCACCATGAAGCGCTTGGCGTTGTATTCAGCACTAGTATTGGAATTGGTAGGTTGCTACATGCCATCACCCCAGGCGATAAAGGCCAAAGCCAGGGGCCAACGTTGTCGCTCGCGGAAGAGTAGCCAGGCTCCAACGGCCACCAAAAGAACCCCTGTGTCTTCACGGATCAGGGGTATCAACAAGGCTGAAAGAACAACTAACCAACGCCGCTTTTCCTTCAAGTCGAGCAGCAGTGAAAACACGCATAAGGGCAATTGGCAGAGATCGGCGAAATTTCCGAGCGTGGGGCCGATTAAGGCATTAACGGCGAAATAGCCGTAGGTGATCCAATTAGCTGTGCGTTCCGGGGCGAGTTCATTGGCCAGTCGGTGAAGGACGATTCCGGCTGCTGTGATTAGGCCCACCTGCACCACGGGAAGTGCTGCTTCGCCGATTAGGTCTATAAATGCGGCCCAAATTAGCAACGTCGGTGTGAAGTGTTGGCCTAGGTGTGCATGGCCCATGAAAGGCAGAGTTCCGTCATGGATAACGGCCGTGGAAAGCTGAGAGGAGAGGGTGCTTTCAACCCAGTGCCCATGCAGGCTGCTCCAAAGCACTTGTTGAAAGATTCCTTGGTCATAGCTCACGAGTAGAACCCATGAATGTCAGCCCTGCAGGGCTGACAGAGCCAAGAAAACCCAGCTACTACAAGTAAGACCCGGCGAGAAATGAACGGCCGTTAATACACAGCGATTTGCGTGCCTATTGATCTAAACATTGTTGCTTCTGCTGAGGGAATCTGCTCATTTTTGAGGTTAATGTCTTTCGCGACTGGGCTTGAAAGTGCCCCAAAGGAATTTTGGCTAATCTATATGCAGCGCTCTTAACATTTTTCTGCGACTTATCTTCTTTCCGATAATGAAAAGCGTTTTTTGGGCCAATATCTCTCAAAGTTCTATTGGTGCAAGGGGTGGTCTTGTCCATAAATCTCTGGCCAATGTGTAGCTGATCGAACGCTTTTTGGCTTGTTGTGTAATCCTTGATACTAGACGTATGGCCTTGTGT
>QCVD01000046.1 GCA_003208835.1 Synechococcus sp. AG-683-C23
GCGGAAGCATGACGGTGCTGCTTGCTCTGCCGGCGTTGTTGTTGATGGCCGTCGTCTTTGGCTGGCCGATGCTTCGCTACGCCTGGCTGAGTTTTCATGCCGACTCCGTTTTAACGGGATTGGTTCCAATCCCAAACGGGGGTGCGAACTGGTTGCGTCTCCTAACGGACTCGCGGTTTTGGCTTGATGCCGGCCAAACCTCAAGATTTGCCATGGTCTCCGTGGGCCTGGAATTGATCTTGGCCCTGGCCATTGCCCTGTTGCTCGACCAGCGCTGGCGAGGGCGCAGTGCCGTGAGAGCCCTATCGCTTTTGCCATGGGCTTTACCAACAACCATGATGGCTCTGGGCTGGCGGTGGATTTTCAACACCCCCTACGGACCGATTGAGCACTTAGCCGAAGCTGCTGGAATCGGACCACTCAATCTGCTTTCCACTCCAGCCGTTACTTGGATGGTGACGGTGCTTGCCGATGTATGGAAAACCACCCCTTTCATCACCCTGATTCTGTTGGCCGGTCTCCAAACGATTCCGGAGGATCTTTATGCGGCCTTTCGCCTGGAGGGCGGCACTGCATTCCAGGCCTTAAGACGCGTCACGATCCCTCTGCTGTTGCCCTACATCCTGCTCAGCCTCCTATTCAGGCTGGCGCAAGCTTTTGGTGTGTTCGATTTAATCCAAGTGCTCACTGGGGGAGGACCAGCAGGAACGACGGAGAGCCTTGCTCTTTATGCATATCTGAACGGCATGCGCTTTCTTGATTTCGGCTACAGCGCCACCGTGATGATCGGTGGATTCCTACTGCTCTCTCTCTTGATTCTGCTCGGAGCTCTGTTGCTCCGTATGACAGGAGCCCTGCGGGCGATGCAGCCATGAGCATGAGCCGTTCCTGGCTAGCCAGCCGACATGCCGTCTTGGTCACATTGCTGCTGATCTGGTCTCTCGCCCCAATGGCTTGGCAACTCATCAGCTCCTTCACAAGTTCCGAGGCCCTCGTTAACGGAGCGATTCCATTTGAGCAGCGCTGGACATTGATTCATTACCGCGAACTCCTATCCAGCGACCCACCGTTCTGGCGATATTTGTTGAATAGCACCGTTGTCGCTGGTGTTTCAACAGCTTTAACCCTGGTCTTGGCTGTCCCTGCGGCCTACGTCTTGGCTCAACTACCGCTGCGATGGCGTCGAGGCATCAGAAGTGCGGTGATGGCGGCAGCACTTTTTCCTTACGTGCTGCTTTTTTTGGCCCTGCTCGAATTGGCGCGCAACTTTCAATTAGGCAACAGCCTTTTTGCCCTCGCATTGCCATACAGCGCCCTGGCAATGCCCCTCGCACTTCTACTTCTCACGGCAGCCTTCGAGGGTTTGCCCAAAGATCTCGATGATGCAGCCAGGCTTGAAGGTCTCACTCTGCGTCAAAGACTGCGATGGGTGATGCTGCCGCTGATCGCGCCGGCCTCGGCCAGCACAGCGATCCTCGTTTTTCTGTTCGCGTGGAATGAATATCCCATCGCGCTGACCTGGCTCAGCCGCAGCGATTTACTCACGCTTCCAGTCGCGATGGCACGGATCGCAGGATCATCGATTTACTCCATTCCCTATGGGGCCTATGCAGCTGCCACAGTGCTTGGAGCGATTCCACTCTTGTTCCTTGTGTTGTTGTTCCAGCGCCAAATCGTGAGTGGACTCACCAATGGAGCGATTAAGGGATGACACTCAGCCTTAACGCCATCACCAAAACCTTCGGCAGCCGAACGATCCTCCATAACCTCGATCTCAGCGTGGGCAATGGTGAATGCGTTGCATTGTTAGGGCCTAGCGGTTGTGGCAAAAGCACGGCTCTTCGCTTGATTGCGGGGCTCGATCAACCAGATAGCGGCTCGATCAGCATCGATGGCGCTGAAATGGTCGACGTCCCGGCGGAAGACCGCAGGATCGGCATGGTGTTTCAGAGCTATGCCCTTTTCCCCCACCTCAGTGTTCGCGAAAATTTGGAACTGGGGCTGCGCATGCGTGGCAGCCATGGAGCAGCCCGTGATCAGCGCATCAAGACGATTCTGGAAGTGCTGCAACTCAGCCAGCAGGCCCATCAAAGGCCATGGCAATTATCTGGAGGCCAGCGGCAACGTGTTGCTTTGGCACGAGCCCTGCTCCGTGATCCCTCGGTGTATTTGCTGGATGAGCCCATGAGCAACCTCGATGCCCAGTTGCGCGAAGAATTGCGGCCTGAACTGAAACGGTTGATGCTTGGCGGGTCACAACCGGTGGTGTACGTGACCCATGACCAACAAGAGGCCATGGCACTTGCCGACCGAATCGCCGTGATGCGCCATGGACGCATTGAACAAATCGGCACACCGCGGGAGTTGTATCACCACCCCGCCACCAGCTTTGTGGCCCAATTCATCGGGCGTCCCCAGATGAACATGCTCAACGCGGATAATGGACGAACGTTGGGCATCCGTCCAGAGGATCTACGCCTTGATCCCAATGGCAGCATCCCATGCCAAGTCGAAAGCCGTGAATGGCATGGAGCAAGCCAACTCTTCTTGCTTCGTTGCGAACGCGGGCAACTCCGTTTGGTTTGTGCTGGCGACCAACACATTGGGGAGAATCCACACGTGAGTTGGCTCAAATCGTCTGAGCATTTCTTCGATGGTCAAACCGGCAAACGTATTGATGACCAATAATTTCGATTCGATTAAATCCAACGTCTGAGAAGTTCCCCATGCGCTGAAGCTTCGGCTTGAATCCGTTCGATCACCCCCCGATCAGCTTCCCGATCAGCTTCAGCCATCCACTGAGCTGCCAGATCTTCAAACCTGGGTAATTGATCAAGCTGAACACAGGGCACCTGGGCCATCGCAGCGGCAGCATCCACTTTTGGGTCGTAGCTCAACGCTGCCATCGGACACCCAGCAAGTCTGGCCAAAATCAACGCATGAAGACGCATCGGCAACACCAACCGAGCTGTTCTGACGAGGTCAAAAACATGATCCAAGTAGCGTGGTGTGACCGTTGTGCTCCGAGCCAAAAGGGTTTTAGGCAATAGTTTTTGGTCAATAAGAGCGTTAAGGAGCGGGCCATCTTGATGCTGATGAAAGGCCATCCAACACACAGACACATCAAGGCTTGTTGCCACTGAATCCAAGGCTTGAAGAAGAATTTTCCAGCGAGGTATATCCAACAGATCCGTTGGTCGCCAACTCAGAACGATGCTCCCGCCTCCAACCCAGGGCTGACTTGGCATTTGCCACACCGGATCGGCAGCCACGCACATCGGCAGCTTCGGCGCCCAAGATTGAGCCAATCGAACCGAGGCATGATCCCGCCAACTCGCAGCAGTACAAAACGGCAGAGCCAAGCGCACAAGCCATCGACTCGTGGATCGGCGTAATGGGCCGAGGCCTTGCCCCCAAAGCACAACCCGACGACGACGCAACCGCGCGAGTGTGATTAATAGCAAGTAATAAATCAGGCTTCGAAAACTCGTGCTGTCTTGAAGAAGACTGCCGCCCCCAAGGATCAGCACATCCGCTTGCAAAACAGCCATCAAACTGAAGCGAAGCGAACGACGATTCACGATGCGGGCGTGTGGTGCCATTCCCTGGACCTCCGCCTGATCATGGGCCGTAATGATCAGTGAGCTTGAAACTGGTAAAGCCTGCAGAAGAACCTGAAGGAGGGCGTCATCGCCCAGGTTGTGTTCGCCGTAATACCCACAAAGCAACAACGAAGTCGGTTCGGATCGGGGCATCGGCGTCTTCCCGAACGTTTGATCCATTATCCGTCGATGCGGATTTCTAAACTGCGCCTATGCACTCTTTGTCTCTCGGTACCTGGTGGATCCACGTCGCCTCAGTGATCGAATGGTCTCTAGCCATTGTTTTGATGCAGCGTCGTGGATTGAACGGAATGGCACTGGCCATGCTTCCAGCCCTCGTTAGTGCCATGGCTGCCTGTACCTGGCATTTATTCGATAACGCTGAATCGTTGAGGGGCCTGGTCACCTTGCAGGCTTGGTTCACATTGATCGGAAATTGCACGCTGGCCTTTGCCGCCTGGAAACTTTTGCCCACCAAAACGGCTTAACCATGGAGTTCGATCCAGCTCCGCTGTTCGCGTTGTCTCTGATCCCTTATCTCTGCTTTCTGTATTGGCTTCGCAAAAGCGAAGCGCTGCCAGTTTTGGCACAACGGGGATTTCAACTCACCCTGCTGTTTGTCGGAGTCACAATCGTTGCCGCGATTATTGCGCTGCGTTGTTGTGATGCAGAACTGGTGGACATCGATGTGTTGCACGGCGGAGCGGAGGCCTTTCTCACTCTCGCCAACACGGTTTTAGTACTCGGTCTCGTCCTAGACCGTCAAAAAAGGGTGAATAACTCTTAAGAGTCGTGATTCTGGAGTCGTTCTGCTCAGATGATGGGATATCGAACATTGGCCCGAATGTTGCTGACCCACCTCTTCGCGATCACCCCTGCCACCCTCACCTGGTCTCCGAAAGTTGCTCTGGTGATGATCGTGTGCAACGTAATTGCCATCGGCATTGGTAAAGCCACGATTAAGTACCCCAACGTTGGTGCTCAACTACCAAATGCCTCATTCTTTGGCGGCATGAGCCATGCAGCCCTTCTTGGCACAACAAGCCTTGGCCACATCATTGGTATTGGTGCGATCCAGGGCTTAGCCGCTCGAGGAGTGCTCTGAAGATCACTTTTTGGTGATTCATCGAGGGGCATACGTTCTCCCGAGCTTCAGATCAAATAGCGCAACAGTCGAAGTCCATACCGTTCAAAGCGGTATTTGAACAAGAGATTGGATAAGTCTCGAGCCGATGAGGTTCGGGACAATCCATGAATGATGCGTTCAACCCTCCGATCAGCCGAAGACGAGTCCAATCCCCACCAGGTGCGACGTGCCAATTTTCCGGCAACGCGCCAACGCCAGCCAAACCAACGATGAAGCGCCTGTTCATAGGTTTGACGTACGGCATCGGCTTGATGAGGATTCTCGGAATTCAGCAGTGTTTCAGCGAGAAGATCAGCACTGTCGATCGCATGACGAATACCCTCACCTCCGAGGAGGTTGGCCGTACTCGCAGCATCCCCGACTGCCAATAACGCGCCCGATCCAAGCGACTCTTGTCTGGCTATGGAGCTAGACACCACGCCGCCATGGCGATCCAGTACGGCACATCCTTCAAGTTTGCAGTTGCGAAGCAACGCCTGAAGTCGAGCCAAAAGATCGCTCTTCGACCCATTGCCATGATCTGGCGGAAGACAACAAACACCAACCTTGAGGCGATTGTGCTCCATTGGAAAAACCCATCCATATCCATGGGGAATCCAGCGAGTCCCGAGGAAAAAACTGATCCGGTCGAGCCACCGGGCCGAAACGCGATCATCCGCCTGTAAGAGCCACTCAACACCGACGCCCTCCAGCACAGGATCGGCCGGCGATGGCTGTGGAACAGAGGCTTGTCGCAACAAACATCGCGAAGAGCCTGTAGCGTCAATGACCCATTTCACATGTCTGTATTGACGACGGCCGTCGACGTGTTGAAGAAGAACATGGGCACCATCACTGTGGAGCGACTCGATCCGAACAGTGCAGCCCGTTACAACTTCTGCCCCGGCAGCGTGAGCACGGGACCACATGGCTGAACGCAATCGACCAAAGTCCAACACCACCCCAAGAGGATTGGCATCCCACCACTGATGCTCATGTCCGCTCGGGTCCAGTAATTGCCACCCTGACCAGGTCGCAGACCAAGCAGACTGGGGAATACTGAGCCGTAAAGCCTCACAACGAGATAATGCGGCACTCGAAAAAGAATTCCGATGCGAGTCAGTCAGGCGCTCGACGAGGATCACCTCACGCCCTGCTTCAGCTAGAGCGGTGGCCAGACGCGCTCCGGCTGGACCGGCTCCTGCAATTAAAAAGGTCATCCCAAAACGGGAAAGCGATCAAGCTTGAACAGCTTGAAACGAAGACGATGTCGGCAGATCACCAGAGCCCAAACCAAAGCGCTGCTGAATCTTTAAACACATCTGCTTAGGCGTCAGACCCAAAGCCTCTTTGCTTTGCTGCGGAGTGGCATGGTCCACCAGTTGATCAGGAATACCGATCCTTAAAACAGGAACATTGATGTCGTGATCATTGAGGGACTCCAAGACGGCTGCACCAAACCCACCAGACAATGTGCCTTCTTCCATGGTGACGACACTGGAAACCCGACGGGCCAAAGGATGAATAAGGGCCTGATCAAGAGGTCTTACGAAACGCGCATTAATCACGGAGGCGGATAGACCAGCGGCCTCTAAAAGCGCTGCCGTTTCCATGGCTGGGGCCACCATGGAGCCATAGGCAACAATCACCAAATCATTACCGTCCCGCAGTAATTCCCCTCGGCCAATCGAAAGGGCTTCCCAACCTTCTTCCATCAAAAGAGCCCCTTCTCCAGACCCACGCGGAATCCGCAGAGCGGTCGGTCCGTCATGTTGGAGACAGGTGACCATCATCTGCTGCAACTCAGCCTCATCCTTCGGTGCCATCACGGTGAAGTTGGGAACGGCACGCAGATAGCTGATGTCGTACTGACCCTGATGCGTCGGACCATCAGCACCAACGATTCCGGCACGATCGAGAACAAACGTGACAGGAAGCTTCTGAATTCCGACGTCATGAATGAGCTGGTCGAAAGCCCGCTGAAGGAAGGTGCTGTAAATCGCCACAACTGGGCGTAAACCTGCACAAGCCATACCTGCAGCAAGCGTTACGGCATGCTGCTCGGCGATCCCAACATCAAAATAC
>QCVD01000047.1 GCA_003208835.1 Synechococcus sp. AG-683-C23
TCATACCCAATAAATACACTGTTGAAGAGGCAAGATCTAATTGTTGGTGTCACCTCACCGACGGGTTCATGGATTAATAAGGCGCTGAGTTTGTCCTCTCTGCATTAATACCAACAGTCTCAGTTTCTGCGCTGACTGCTGCTTCCAGTTGTTGAGTTGATACCCAACATAGTCATCCAGTCGAGCTGCAAGTTGTCAGGATTTTTTCTTCTCTGTACTTGCTACTTTCTCAACTCCTCGATGACTGGAGTCTCTTTCTTGGTGGCTTCATCGACGCCGCATTTCTTGATCGTAATAGCGCCGAGCTCCAAAGCCTCGAGGGCATCGGCTGGATGTTAAAACTCGACGAAGTTGGCTGCTAAGTCGTACTAGGTGGGTTGGGTCATGGTGGGTTGTGAAATCACTTCGACTCAGTGTTCCGAGCCTCTCCGCTCTGGCCTGGGAACCCTGTTATGTGAAGTCCCGTTGAGATGGGGAGGGGAGTTCTTTTACTGCATACCCCGGCCAAATCACCCTTGTCGTACCACGGGATTGCAAAGAAAACATTCGCCCTCATAACCCGACGGTCGGGAGTGCAAATTACCCCCCCCCGCCACCAAATAACAACCCAGACAGGGACTCGAAAGGGTCCCTTGTGGACCTGCAGGGAGGGCAGCGGAACAACGCATATATCTACAGAGACCCCCAAAAGAGTGGGAAGTGGCACCTTTACTTCTTAAACAGAGAGAACAATAAAAGTCATCGGTTTGTTTTGAAGCGATCTGATGGTGGATACCCAGATCCATCAGCAGCAGGAGAGAACGAAGCACTGGGTCTGGCACAAGAGCGGTACATCGAACTCAGAACAAGAACTGACCGAGGCGAAGCAGTCAGAGTCTTGAGCGTGGAGGAGATGGTGCGTCGATTCCTGAGCAAAGAGGAGAGGCGGATCAGCAATCAACCTCACGAGGGCATCACCCCTGGAAGATTCCGACTGATCCGAAACCAGTGCAGGCACTTCCTCACCTACTGCGGCGATGGACGTGGCGGTCCCAAGAAGCAAGTGCACCTAGTGCGTAGGGGGTTTCTAGTGCATACCAGCACTGGCGAGAAGAGCAAACCAATGCAATGGACAAGCAGGGCAGGAAACTTCCACGTTCAACAACCCTCAATGGCGAGTACTCAACCATCAAGAGAATGTGGAAGGAGGTGGCACTGGCAGAGGGGTTCATCACCCGCGACCAGTTTCCTGAGACCCCATACGCGAAGGGTCCGAAGGATCAGTCCTATCGACGTTCCTCATTCGACGTTGAGGAATGGATGCAGTTGGAGAAGGCAGCACGCACCTACTGGATCGAAGGGAAGACCAGGTATGACGAGGCAGTTAACCTACTCGGGTATCACCAGATCACTCGCGGTCCAGATAAGGGCAAGAAGAGCAATAGACCCATCACCAGAAACTCTCTCTATGGAGTGAATAAAGGGAAAGGAACAAGGCAATCACCACGCGCAAAGCAACAGCAGATAAATCGACACATGTTGTACTTGGCAATGAGGGTCTCAATGGAAAGTGGTGTCCGCATTGGTTCTCTTCGGAAGATGAGGTGGGGGCACATCACGGAGAACAAAATTCTCAGCAAAGAAGATCAACAGATCTGGTGTCTTGTGGATGTACCTGCAGAAAACACCAAAACAGGACGTTGGTATCAGTTATCAGCACCCATCGCACGACATCTTGAAAAACTAAGAACACTGACTCGACCCAAAAGAAAGCAAGACCTTCTCTTTAGAAATCAGAGCACTGAAAAAGCATTAAGCGATCGGATCTGGAGAGATGGGATGGGATCCAGGAGATGTTGGTGGAATCAGGACTGGCGACCTGGGCAGACGGAGATTCCAACAACCTCAGGAAGACTGACATCACTTCAGGGAAGAACTTGACTTGGTACTCATTCCGGCATACCTGGATCACATTTGTACTGGAAAGAGGAGTTCCTATCGCGACCGTATGCAACAACTGCGATACCAGCATCAGGTATGTGCAAGACCACTACTCGCACTACGACGCAAAGAGAGCAACTGTTGCACTCGCAACTGGTCGTGGACAACTCAAGGAGCGACAGGGACTAACATAGTTCGAAATCTATAGATCAATAATTCCGAGGTTAACTAAATATAAAATTTGCAAGAACTACGTAGAATCAAAAAAATCAACAATCAAGTCAAAAAATTGGTTTAGAAAACTTTAATGACTGCCCAGAAAAATCTAATCCTGTGATTTCATTCAGGTTTTCAGTTTCAATTTTAACGAACCCCTCAACCAACCCGTACTCAACCTCTGTCAGCAGAAACTTTCCAGAGAACCCCAATCTTTCATCAACCTTGAGAGGAAACCTTCGAAACTTAGTATTATATTTATTCCCATTTTTATTGCCAACGAAAGCAGGATTAACAGCGTTAAATTCATTCTGCATTCTTACAGAAAGATTAGACAATGATTCATTATTCTTTTGGTACTCAAAAATAGATGGATCTTGATTTAAAAACTCTTCCAAAAGAAACCCAACTGGACCATGTGAATGCGTGCATGCACGGTCGAAACTGTGGAAACATATACTTTTTCCGAAAACAGATATGAGTTTTTCAACCGTCTTTGACTTGAGATGAAGTTGTTTGCCGCTGAAAGAAGTTGGAATACAGTCATTCAGAGATATCAATTCAAAATATTCGCCAGTTTTAATACTCTGCTGCATCGCAGAGCAAATCATTGCATAAGGACTTCTTACTAATGCTAGCACCTTGATTTCGTAATTATAATATTTGATTTTATTGATCAATTTCAAAAGCGATTCTTTGCTCAAAAGCGAGATAGATTCGCCACTAATGATCAAATTATCAGAGGATGCTAAAAAATCCGACAGTTGATCGTCATAAGACGAATTCACCTCTTCGATATTATTCGAAACGCCCCATCTTTTATTCATACGATAATTTCCAGGGTCTTCTGTAAATAGAGATCTAATCGGAATTGAATGATTGTATATCTTTGATTTATTCGCTGCAGAGCAACTAAAACACGGATAGTTGATTTCAGTATCTTGCAGGAGGTCTGCATTAATTCCACAAGTTGCCTGAAACGAAGAGGATGCTGTTTTAGGCAATCCAACATGCAAATAACATACTCTTGACATTCTAATGGAATTATTTTTTATATAATATCATATGTCCAGTTACACCAAAATTGTTGTCTTGTGGTCTGACGAGATATCTGACTTGACCTTCCCTCTAACCCCTTCTTATACCTCTTATCTCTTTTCTGAAGTTCCTTGAGCATCTCATATTCAACTTTGGTCAATCGAATAGTGATAGTCATCTGACCACCTCACTACGGTTATTTTGGAACCATTCATAGTGAGTGATCAAGTAATCCAGGGTTCCTGTTCTGGACCGTCTGAGTTGATCGGATAAGGAATCAAACTTTTGCAGAGTGGTCTGATGCCTTTTCCCAAAAAACAGATTGATATTTCTTTGATCTGTGTTTTGGATGATGTTCATAGAGATATCTGTGGTGGTGACATCTCTATTTATTCTCTCTAGAAGACCAGATCTGAATTCTGATAGTCCAAAACCAGATCGGGGTCCTGTTGACGTCGACAGGAGTAGTAGTCCTTCAGGTTGTAAAACGCATGATGGTCCCAGATCCATTGTTTGATCACCACACCCCTGTTCCCCTCTGAGGTGGTCTTGAGGAGTTTCTGGACCCTTGGAGAGACCTTCTGGTGAATCAAGTGATCTAAGGACCAAAGGTGATTAAGAGGATCAGGTAGAGCACCCATATGGAGGTGGGTGTGGTCCCAAACAGGAAAAGATCTAACTATTGAAATAGCGATATTGCGGGCGTCCACTTCCCTTCACGATGACCCGCGCAATCTGCCCCATTCCATACATATCGGCGCAATAGCGACGCGTTACTTCAGGCGATGAGTCCACAACCCTGGCGATGTCCGCGGAGCTGACATCAGACTCTTGATCCAATTCACTCAGTGCATCAACAATCTTTTGATTCAGAGTCCTGCGCTCTTTAGGCATATCTCGCGAGCAGGTGGTGAGCTGGAAAGAGAAGTCCTCGACTGAACCCTGGATCTCCCACTCAGTACCTGTAGGGCAGAAACGCTTACCGATGCAGACCATCTTGAAAACGTCCTCTTGGCCGCATAGAGGGAGCAAACCCCACGTATCACTTACTGCGTTCTTGATCGTCGAGAGGCCAGCGATGTCGTGTTTAACGATCGTCTGTCGACTCTGACCATTCCATGGCTTATTGAGATGCGTGGTAGCAATACCGCCGACATTGCTGGCAGCCAGGGCTTTTCGGAGCTTGTACAGGCGTTTAGTGAAGGCGTCATCACTTACACCACACCTCTCTTCCGTTAAGCCATGCGTCAGAGAATCCATGATGATCAACCCCCACTTGCCGGAAGCAATTAAGTCCTGAAGCGAGGCCACATCAAATCGCTCGACATGCATCACCTCAAACAAATTTGGATCAATACCCATCCGCCTGAGCTTGAAAGCCGTATCCATCTCTGACTCATCTGCCTGAAGCATCAAGACCCGGCTCTTAACAGTGACGAGCTGGCCCATGAACTCATCCCCGCGGGTCACTGCCTCCGCAAGCCTCATCAGAAAAGCGGTTTTGCCAGCTCCTTCCTCTGCCGCCAGCAGCGTTAAGCCACCACGAGCGACAACGTCCTCCACCAACATCTCGACTTTTCCTACTTGGGGAGACACCCCTTATTGCTTGTTGCTTTGTTGTTTATTGGGTTGGTTAATAACAAATTTCTCAAAATTACCCAGCGCAGGGTTCACACCTTCACCCGCGTAAGCCCAGACAGATCCATCAATTTCAATCGTCTGCCCCTTTCTGAGGCCAGACGGTGGAGAAAAGGTCTGACCGACGAAACAATTCACGCGCGTCCTATCGCCGTCAGGGAAAAAAGAGCAGGCGGGCGACGTATTGCGGCCACAGATCGTACATGAATGACGCTGACCAGATTGCTGAACTTGTTCAACCGTTCGCCCAGAAGACTTGTTCACCTTGGAGTGGTGACAACTAATGAGATGTCGGATTAGCCGACGCCACGTTTGGGGTGGTGCCCCAATGTCTTTCGGTGATCCTTTCCACTGGTATTTCCCCCCAGAAATGTGATCACCCAGGACGATGCACTGCCCCTTGCCCCAGAACAGTTCGATCTGCTCGTCAGGCTCTGAACCTGTTGTGAGAACAATCTTGCCAACACCATCCAACAGCTCTTCCAGCTCTGAATCGTTGATCTGAAAAGCGACTTTGAAACGATCCGGAGCATTGCTGCGCATGATTTTCCAACCAGACCGAACGCTCAAGCTGCATTTGTACGTCTGACAAAAGCTCCAAGCGGATGCCCCGTCGATGTCCAAGATCAGCAAGTTATCGGCATCCGGGCCCGTTCTCGTGCCAACAGATTTCACGTCACCATTCATCTCCATAATTTGCTCAGGAGTGAATGATGCGTTTTGCCAGTTAGTCGACGGACCGCCTGTTGTCGGATCTAACGGTGCCTTCCATTTTGCGCCTGCACCGCATGGCAACAACGGGAGACCTTCAAGTTCAAAAAGCTTTTCTCGCCAGTTTTGGTTCACCATCTTTCAGTCCTTAGCCCCCGCTGCAGCGAAGGTTTCAAGCGACTGAGCAGGCATTGGTGAAGTCACCAAGTCGAACCCGCTCACATTCCGCAGACACACGGACACCAGCGGACATCACAAGGTGTCCACCTAAAGCCCAGTCAGGCACTGCTATCGCGGCGTCACGGACATACAGACACACCACACTCCGCCAACAGCAGAACGACTGCAGCACAGTCGATTTACCCAGACACGACCAGATGTCCGGCGATGTCTGCGTGTCCGCCAGCAAAACGATGGTTACCTAAAGCCTCCATTCGTTGACGGATACGCCCGATCGGTCGTAATACGTCTGTACTACTCGGCTAGTACATGGAGGAATGGGATTTCATCGACGAACGCGAGCTTCAGGGCTGGAAGGGCGAACGCAGCTGCATGACCTGCCAACACTTTGCTTATGGCGTTGACCAGCACTGCCGCACGGTCTTGGGCTGCAACCTCCGCAGAGGTCAGCTGCAACAGGGTGAGCACCTAACCAAGCAATGCAAATACTGGTCTTCGGTGTCAAATATGGAGACCGGAGGCACAGTGGCGGCATGAAAAAGCTCCTGCTTCTCACATTCCTTTGCCTAGTGCCTTCCGCCCATGCAGTGGATTACGTCAAATGTGAGTCCACGCAAAAGGCACAATCAAGAATCCAAACCTCAATACTTCAAATCAAAAGTGAACGAGAAGATGCGCTCGACTATGCCGCTGAGCTTGCCCACATGAAATGTGGCAGCCCTCGTGGATCAGGAGATGACGAGCCACCTGCTGAATGGAAAGCCTGCGTTTTGCCAATTTTGAAAAAACACGACGTGCCACTGGTTAACAACGAACTTAAGCAACTTGAGAACCGTGCCGCACGAGTTCAAGCCGATTTCGACGCCGCTGGTTGTTACTAACCCTCCAGTCCCTCCAGCGCCGTCTGACCCCTGACTTCATCAAGCATTCATGGATGCATTCATCTAAGAAACACGCTGTCAATACGCCACTGACATAGGCCCTGAAGAGTTTCTCTTAGCCCATCCACCTCT
>QCVD01000048.1 GCA_003208835.1 Synechococcus sp. AG-683-C23
GTGGGGTAACTGGAGAAGCGATCAATGTTGATGGTGAGTCTGAACTAATTGCGACAGGGAGGAGAGGTGGTGGATTAATCGAGGTGGGAGGAAGTTGGCAGAACAGCGATGCATCGGTGCGTCAGGCAGTGACTACTCAGATTGAGAAAGGAGCAGTGCTGGATGCATCAGCGATTGGGGATGGAGATGGGGGAGAGATTGTGGTGTGGAGTGATATCACCAATCCTGATTCGTTAACAGCTGTAGCTGGAATGTTGCTGGCAAAAGGCGGGAGAAAAGGAGGAGATGGTGGCAGGATCGAAACATCAGGAGCTGAATTACTTCTTGAGGATGGTTTAGAGGCTCAAGCTGGATCCGTGGATGGAGAGGCTGGGCTCTGGTTGCAGGATCCCTATGACTACACAATTGATGCCTCTGCGGCGACTCAGATTGCAACGTCTCTAAATGGTGGAACTAATGTCACCGTGACAACAACTGCCAACAACTCGAGCCAGGGTGCTACTGGAGAAGGCTCTGGTGATATCACTGTGAGTGCAGAAATCACCAAGAGTAGTGGAGCTACAGTAAGCCTTAGCCTTGAGGCTGAAAACGATATTTTATTTACCAATGTAATTAGATCTACTGGTGATAATGCCCTCGGCTTTACGGCTAAGGCTGCAGGTAAAATTGTTCTAGGTGATAATGTTCAGATATTGACTAACGGTGGCGATATTATTTTATGGTCTAATTCTGGGAATGTTACGTCAGGTGCTGGCGAGCATTTTATCAAGCTAAATAATGGAATAACTTTGAATTCTGATGGCGGTAATATTGTTCTGGCTGGAGGTGTTGATTCTAATTCAGACGGCTATCCAGATGGTTACGCCTATGTGGGCTCCTCGGTGATACCTACAGGATCAGCTTTTGGTGGCAGAAATGCTTTGCAACCAGGTCTCAGCCTTGGCAATGTTCGTTTTCAAACAGGAATATTGAACACGATTCAATCAGGAGGCGGTGATATCACGATGAGGGGGCGCTCCAATGTTGCTGACCAAGCAGCTGATGGATTTGCTTCTCAGCAAGCGGTCTTGATTGATGCTGGGGCTGGAGTAATTTCGATTGAAGGCGATCAAAATAATACCTCAGGTGGTGTTGGTCTTCGTTTTGGTGGTGATGACTATTATCCAAATGTTGCGATTACAAGTAGTAGTACTGCTACTCCCGCCATCAAGCTAATTGGAAACTCTGATGGTTATGTAGGAATCTTTCTTGGTGAGGGAGGAGTTACCCCTGATACTCGTGGGACGTTTTTAGCGCAGAGTGAATCTGCTTCTGGTGGTGGAATTCGATTGGAGGGCTCAAGTGCTGTGAGTGATCCAGGTTGGGCGCCTGGGATACTCATCTGGGGTAATAATCTAAATGAGTACAACAACATGCCAGGTGGAGGTGATCAAAATCAGTTTTCGGAATATCAATTTCTTTCAAACTCTGGGCCAATTGAGTTTGTTGATGCTGATGACGACACGATGTCGAGAATTCAGGTGTACGCACACAGTTGGTTAGGAACTAGTAAGGATTCCACGGCTATTCATGGCGTGACGCCAATTGCTGGTAACGCGAATGTCGTGACCGGATTTCGTTCGAATTATTATGTTGATTTAACGAGTGGCGGTGTATTAAATGGTTCAGGAACTGTCCAAATTACTCCTAACACTAGTAGTAAGTCCGTAAGTATTGATACTTATGACTTTGTGTCTGGTGAAGCCGATTTTTCGGTGTGGGGTTTAAATAGTTTTGATTCTAACTTTAGCCAACTTGAGGTTGGCAACGATCTTTCTAATGGGCTTTACTCCGATAAAAAACTGACTTTAAATAACAAAGTAGTTTTTAATTCAGGTTCAGGTACGCTCAACCTGACTGGCTCTATCGTTGCTACCAACCTTAATCTAGAGTTGAAATCAGGCTCAGGTACAGGATCGGTTCCTGCTTTGCCTCTCGGCACTGGTGGTCTTGTTAAGAGCGGATCTGGTTCTATTACATTGTCCGGAGCTAATACATATACGGGTGCAACCACAATTAATGGTGGAACGCTGTCTGTTAGTGGAAGCCTTGCTGATTCAACGGTTGTTGATGTGGCGAGTGGTGCGACCTATCAATTGGCTTCCGGTGACACGATTGGCGGATTGCAAGGTGCCGGTGGTGTTGATCTTGCTGGAAATGGACTGAGCGTCAATATTACGGATGCGGGTGTATCGACGACATTTTCTGGTGTGATTACTGGTACTGGTAGTGCCTCGTCTCTCACCAAGAGTGGTTCTGGCACCTTGAAGTTGTCTGGCGCTAATACATACGAAGGCGCAACGACAGTTGAGACTGGGGTTTTAGAAGTTTCCAATGCTTCTGCCTTGGCAACCTCAACGCGTGGTTCGAGTTTGAACGGAACAACGATCCAGCAGGGGGGGGGCACTTCATCTTGCTGGTGGCGCATCTGCAGAAGATTTCGTTTTAAATGAGCAATTGGCTCTCGGTTCTTCTGCTGCTACTGGTGAGGCGATCATTAAACTTATCTCTGGAAGCGCCACGATTGCGAACCCATTTGAGTTGGCGGGTGATTCCGCGCTTGAGGCACTGAGTGGTGAGTTACTTCTAAATGACATCACAGCATCTTCTGGTGCTGCCATGATTACATTGTCTCCGAGCTGTGGTGTTGCCTTTACTTGTGATTTGCGAATTGGTGGAAATCAATCAGGAAGTAGTGGGTCTGTTAAGACATTTTTAGACTCGTCATCTTCTGCCGGGAGTGACGGAATTAATTTGGGTAGCGAAAAGTTGATCGTTAATAACAATGGGATCTTTACTCTCTCTGGTGCCTCAACAGTGACTGGAGCAGTTTTAGTTGATTCGGGTGATCTGCAGTTGGCCCATGTCGATGCTCTGCAGTCGTCTGATATCACGATGCAAAATGGGGCAACATATTCTTTCTTGACTGATTTTCCAGAGACGAGTCCTTCCGGTGATTCGCCAGATACTGTGACTTTGGGGGCCGGTAATCAGACCCTCTATGTTGAGTCTGGACGCGCCGTTGTTCTTAACGATGTGATATTCAGAGGGTCTGGAAACTTTGTGAAAGATGGAGAGGGAACACTGACATTTTACGATACGTCCAATGGAGGTGTTGGAGCACTTGAGCACACCGGTACAACAACAGTTCTCGCGGGACAATTTAATACTGTTAATCCTGCATATGCTCCATCACCATCACCATCACCATCACCATCACCATCACCGTCACCATCACCGTCACCGTCACCGTCCCCATCACCATCACCGAGTGAGGATGATTTGGTCGTGCTGCCAGCGCCAACTGTTGAGCCCGAGCCAACTGTTGAGCCCGAGCCAACTGATGTGTTGACGACCAAGTCGGATGAGTTGCCGTCAGAGCCCGTTGATTTAACAACCACGTCAGAGGAAGAACAGGCCTCAGAGCCAGAGCTCACGGATGAACCTGAGCCATCAGAGCCCGAGTCAGATGCTGATGGCAGGGGTCTCGATTTAGGTGACTTGGCATCGGACAATGAAGCTGGATTGATTAGTTCGATCTTGTTGTCTCAGAGCCCACCGGAGCAAGCTTCAACAGGTTCGCTTGATGCAGGCGGTAGCACTGAAGTTGCTAGTGAGAGTGCCGGAGGGACTGGCAGTGGTTCTGATTCAGAGGTCGATGGGGCAGATTCTGCTGCCTTGTCTACACCGAGGATGAGTGGGGAGGGCTATGAAGTCAGCCTTTCACTCGACTCAGCTTTCCAGATGTCAGATTCTGGTGATTCTGCTGGCTCGAGTTCGCAAGCCACCTCTGCTGCGAGCACTGAGGCTGCATCGGATAATGCTACGGGCGATGTCGGCGGCGTAGAGGAGAGCAGCAGTAGTGATGGTGCCGATAGTGAGAGAGCTGATGCCAGTGATGGTGGCGAAGATGGCGGTGGCGAGGATGGCGGCGATGACGAGACTGACAGTGAGACGGGAGACAGTGAGACGGCAGAAGAGGAAGAAGATGGTGGTGATGATTCGACCGCTGCGGATGGGGAATCTGCTCAGGAGGATGGTCCCGGCGGTGATGGCAAAAAGCGGGCTCGACCCAAGGCCCCATCAGTAGCAGTTGCGGTCAATAGAGTTGATTCGAAACGAGCGAGTCAAAACCTTGCGAGGGGTGATGCGGCAGCAACATCTCGCGCATTACAAGGGCTTAATTTGCCCAATATGAGTAGCCGCAGAACGCCAACACCGGCGGCGATTATCAACTCACTGCAGCAAATTCGCCAGCGGATAATGTCCGGTGCAGGTCCACGGTGAGGTTTTTCAATTCCAATAAATGCACTGTTTAAGAGATAAAATCTAATTATTGGTGTCACCTTACCGACGGGTTGATGAATTAATAAGGCGCTGAGTTTGTCCTCTCTGCATTAATGCCAACAGTCTCAGTATCTGCGCTGACTGCTACTTCCAGTTGTTGAGTCGATCCTCAACTTAGTCATCTAGTCGAGCTACAAGTTGTCAGTATTTTTTCTTCTCTGTACTTGCTACTTTCTCAACTCCTCGAGGACTGGAGCGTCTTCTTTCTTGGTAGCTCATCGACGCCGCAATTCTTGGTGGTGGTAGCGCCGAGCTCTAAAGCCTCGAGGGCATCGGCTGGGTGGTAAAACTCGACGACGTTGCCGGCTAAGTCGTAGTAGGTGGGCTGGGCCATGGTGGGCTGTGATATCACTTCGAGTCAGTGTTCCGAGCCTCTCCATTTTGACCTTGGAACCCTTTTTTGTGAAGACCCGTTGAGATGGGGAGGGGGTTCTTTTACTGGGGACCCTGGTGGGGACCCAAGCATAAACGCCCCAGTCATAGCAAGGGATTTGGCTATAACCCTTCGGGCTCATAACCCGAAGGTCGGGAGTTCAAATCTCCCCCCCGCCACCAAAATCAGACTCCTGACAGGGCCTAGGTTTAGGCCCTTTTTTATTGTCTGTGACTGAGTTAGTTTCACAAATAAACAGGCCGGGTATAAGCCGCCAGCTTGTGCTACTTATGACAGGTTGCGCCTGATTATGACGTTGGAGGGACACTGTTTTGTCCCTATGCTCGGAAACCTAAGGAAGGTTCAGAAGCGAGATGGCCAGGGGAAAGAGCAATATCAGCGCCTGAGATAACTGGGTTGTCTTTTCGACCGACTTCCAGGACCGATGGACTGACTCGATGTTCGGAAGATCTGGATAATTGGGCCCATACACATCAGCTAGGCCTCACCGTCGTAGATCTGGCATGGCGTTATGTCAGATCGCAGACAAGCAAGCCCGTCTGCTCAATAAAAGCACTGTTGAAGAGGCAAAACAGTGGTGTATTGCCAAATGATTCGTCAAAACAAATAGGGGTTGGGCCTGGGGCCAAAAAATCCCCCACCTGCTGGTGGAGGATTGGATAAATAAAAAGCTGCTGGGACTACACCGTGCGGGAGTAGTTAATCAGGTTTAGTACTGCTAAAGGTTGGACAAGGTCGTTTCGATTGAGGCTTTTTTATTGATTCCTAAATAGGTTGTGTGTCGTATGTATTGATCTTTTCTTGCTGGATCCATGGACATTGATCTGCTGATCTGAACTCTTATTGGTATTGCCCCCAGTTGATCGTTAGAGAAGACGACTCTCTCTCTCTCTCTCTCTCTCTCATCTGATTTGATCCAAAGGGATGGTTGGTTTGCTTAGGGCTGGGAAATTAATAGTGGTGAACAACCTGCTCAGAATGGGTGCTGTGAAGCTATTCCGCCCAGATGACGGATGCTTTTGGGGGGTGATCCGGATACCGTGTTTCTAGAACCTTTAACCCTAGTAGTCATTCGTAGATGAGTTCGGCCTTTAGCTTCAATGGATTTGGGCTAGGCCTGCTTCTAGCTGCCATTGCGGCAGGAAGTACGCCATCGGCGTTAGCAGAGATCCGTGCGACGGGGAAAGACGGCTTAAGAACAGAGGTGAATGGCCTGCGTGGCGGCGTTTGTAATCAGGGAGTTTGCAGGATTGGTGGTGGCACCAATGCGGGAAGAAATAAGTTTCATCGTTTTCAGGATTTTGATACTCGAGGAGCAATTAAGCGTGTTGAATTTGATACTGGCGGGAAGCAAAATTTAATTGTTGGTGTC
>QCVD01000049.1 GCA_003208835.1 Synechococcus sp. AG-683-C23
ACAATTCCAACTTACATTATCATCAATACCATCATTGCTTCCCTCGCCGTTAGCCCAATTACGTTTTTCATTGTAAGCAGTAAGATCGTAAAGAGTAAAGCCGTCGTGAGCACAAACGAAATTAACACTATTGGTTGGCTCATGATGGCGGTATTGATAAAGATCAGCACTACCAGTTAAACGTGCCGCCAATTCTCCGATAAGTCCTGGATCACCCTTAACAAATCCTCTTATACAATCCCTATATTTACCGTTCCATTCCGCCCAACGTGCTCCTGGGAATGTTCCAATTTGGTAAAGACCTGCAGCATCCCAAGCCTCAGCAATAACTTTTGATTGTCCTAAGAGATCATCTAGTTCAATGGACCAAACAACAGGAGGATGTTCAAGAGGAGCGCCATCTTCGCCTCGACTCAGAACAGATCCTTCATCAAATCTGAAACCATCTACGTGCATTTCCTTAACCCAGAAACGTAGTGAATCGATAATAAGTTTTTCGCCTACAGGATGATTACAGTTAAAAGTATTACCACAGCCTGTATAATCATAATAAAAGTCTTTGTTACCGTCGGCGCCTGTTAGGTAATAGTAGGAGGAATTATCTATACCCTTGAAGCTAAACATCGGACCTTGATGATTGCCCTCATCTGTATGATTATATACTACATCAAGAATTACTTCAATTCCAGCATTGTGAAGTGCTTTAACCATGTCTCGAAATTCATTTAGATGTTTAGTCATATCATCATTAATACAGTAGGCTTGATGTGGAGCAAAGTAACCCATCGTGCTGTAGCCCCAATAGTTTTTGAGTTGTCTACCCTCAAATTCCTTAAATATATCTGTGTGATCAAAACTAAAAACTGGGAGCAATTCAACAGCAGTTATGCCTAAAGTTTTGAGATAGGGAATTTTTTCGATGAGTCCCAGATAAGTTCCGGGGTTTTTAACGCCGCTCGTTGGGCTTTTTGTAAAACCTCCTACATGCATCTCATAAACAATTGTCTCTGCCATTGACTTTTGAAGGGGCTCGTCACCCTCCCAGTCATAGTTATCTACATCAATAACAACGCTACGAAGACTTGTATGAAGGTTATCTCCTGGTACACATGCTGATCCACGATCCCATAGATCAAAGCAATTTCCCTTTGAATATGGATCTATAAGGACCTTATCCGGATCAAAACGATGACCATTCCAAGTTTCATGAGGCCCATCAACACGATAAGCATAACCCATTCCCGGCTTTACACCTTCAACAAATACATGCCATATATTGAAACTGCGATTATCTGTACCATCAAGAGGTAATTCTAACAATGGCTCTAAATCACCTGGATTTTTAAAAATTAGTAGCTTTACGCTTGTTGCATTAGCACTATATAGAGAAAAATTTACACCATCACTTTCTACAGTACTTCCAAAGGGATGTGGAGAACCCTTATATAGACGATAAGACTTACCTGATGGCTCTAATGGATTTCTTTTCAAAGAAACATCAGTCAGGCCTGAAGCAGATGCCATTTTTAAATCTTTGAGATTTGGGTACGTTAATCGATTATATGTACTGAAAAGGAATACAGTACACAACTCTTATAACAAAATAGGACAAGGCAAATATTATTATATAATTAAGTTTTGTCGACTTAAGCTTATCTATACGCAACGCGATGCTCATTATTTACAGTTGATGGTATGAAATTAACATATTCAACTCATCTAACAGGGGATATTGAGGAATACATACTTCATGAGTAAATCTGACTCATTGATAGCTTAATTGAATCCCTCACAAATTTTAATTAACTTATTATTCAAATATAGCGGATATAAGAAAGACGAGTATATATTCCAAGACTGAAATGAAATCAACAGTCGAGTCATTAGTTTCTTCATAGGCCTCATGAATATACCCATGGAATGAAATCGCTAATACAGCCTAGTGAAGAAAAAAAAATAAAATTATGCCTTATTAAGCATCACGAGCTTCTTTCAACAACGTCCAATCTAAATATATAAATATAATTAAATCACACAGACAGTAAAAACAGAGCACCAAATAGCTAAGATTATTACGCAAGACATTTCACTTCACCTCAGCGACACCACTAGCTAGACCGTCTTGAATGTTGGTCACCACAAAAGCGAGAATTACAGAGGAAATGACTTAAGAAGTTTACATCAAGGTAATCTTAAAACTAATGACTTCGGGATACCTTCTAAAATCGAACCTATCTAATGCCAAAAGCCTCCTACCTTTGATCTACTGCCCTATACATAAATGTCTTATACCTTCATAGTTTACGAATTGACGATATTCAAACACCCCCTTATAAATAAATATGTAGAGAATTGATACATAATTAATACAAAAGGCCAGCCTGTTATTGCGTAATAGTTGCTATAAATTTCAAATGCATGATGAACCAAGTCGCAAGAAAAAAATCCTGTTAGAATTCCCAATGCTTAACTTTAGGCTATAACCTAATTTTTTTTTGGTTATTAATTCAGAATTAGGTATAGATCTATTGGTAAATATTGTTGCAAACAGCCAGACAACACTATCCAGAGCTGAACTACATATTAAACACGCAGAATAGATACATAGGATATATTCGGTATTGAGCAATAATTCATACAAATAGCAATGTATTCTCCAATTTCTCCTTATTTTGTCTTTAATCCTAATGGACAAGTATAAAACCTCTTAAATACTAAATATTTACATTGCTTAAAAAATTTATCCACAAATAATTTTCTTTCGCATTACTGTAATGGGATGAAAGGTGATGTGAGTAAATCAGCAATTTGTGCTTTTGAATGAAATTTTTCTCAAAATATTCGAGTTAGAAAGATTCATATTGATGACAAAATCAATCAATTAAGGATCGCAATCCTCCATACTTTGAGTGAAATTTATACTTTTCACTACAATGCGACTTAATAGCAAAACATTTTATATCTCGCATTATTGTTTTAGGTGTACTGAATAAATAATCTGCTATTTTTGCATAGGTCCAGCCTTGCTTCCTTAGGGCAACTGCAATATCTAACCTTTTACATCTCCAACCTTTAATGGGGCCTAAATGATGTGATACTGGGGTTGCCAAGGTAATTAATCAAACTATCATTCTTTTAAGGATACTTTTATGAAGCTTAATATCAGATAAAAATTACATAAATCAATTATAAGATGTGACCAATCAGGAGTTCAAATGATACACTATTGCTACTTAAGTAATTATTACTACGAGAACCGACAACAGTATCAAAACGATCATTGCGAGGTAACATAAAAACTACGCCTTCAATCAATTCGAAGAATAATAGTTTTGATTAACCTAATAGATGTCGGTTTTCAAAATCACAATGCATACTTCAAGTGGTATGCAATCATTTGAATGCCAAGATGATGAGTACATCCTTGAGGCGGCAGAACAGGCTGGTTACGACATGTCTTATTCCTGCAGAGCAGGAGCCTGTAGCTCGTGTGTGGGAAAAATTTTAAATGGGACAGTCGATCAATCCGATCAAAGTTTTTTAGATGATGATCAAATGGAACAAGGATATGCTCTTCTCTGCGTATCTTACGCCACATCTAATCTAACTCTAAGAACAGATTGCGAAGAAGAACTTTGGTAGATCAAATGTGAACACATATTCATCAAGCTTAACAACTTAAACATTATTAAAATATGCACATTTTCGAATAATTTTAAAAGTGTATGAGTATTAGCTTATTTTAATTCTTTGGTTATTAGACAAGTTAAGTATAGATGCTTTAACGAATTAAGTAATGTTTGTTTAGTGCATTTAGAAATTCCTTTTCTTTCCGTCATTGATGAAATGCTTATTTCTATGTAAAGTCTTGTTTACTTCCTATTGGAAGCAAGGGCAGTTAATTGTGTTGATTTCCTTCTAGAAGAACCAAGGGGGGGTGGGGATCAGTATCAACAAAGCTACAGGAATTCTTTGTAATTTGGCAAAATTAATTGAGCCGATGTCAAATCACAGCGCATTCAATCTACCGCCAGGCGAGTGGTGACATTTCTTACAGCAGTATGCTTATTAACTTACATTCTCTTGTGACAATTAAATTCCTTGTCACAGTTTGCGTGAATTTTGATCAATTAGTTAAATTTAAATTAAAAGAATGGTATGATTAATTCTTTATAGATCTTTTTTGATTTGTCAGAGATAAGCAACTAGGCGATAATTTGCTTTGAATAAATAGTCATATAGTTATTGAACTTAAGATTAAGTACAAAAAGTTACTAGATTGTATCTTTAAGACGCAATTTTTAAGGTATCATTCCATGGATGGAGATAGACAGGTACACATGGCCGAATTTCTGTTCGATCCAGATTTTTTTTTCATACTTTTAAGTATCTGCGGCTCCATGTCACTTTTAGTGACATCCCTGATCACCTTTCGATTCCTAGCGATTATAGTTTCAATAGGGTATCTTGTCGCCATCTTCTGGGTTGGCTTAGATAAGGTGGGAATGATGGCTCAATTGGGTACATCGCTGCTTGGAATTAGTCTTAATGGCGTAATGATTGGACAGTATTTCTATGCGAGATCTATGGCCAGCTTGGCTTACACATGGAGGAGTATGTATGTGGATAATTTCAGCCTAATGCTGCCTTATGAGTTTAATGAATTTGTTAAACATGGACAAATCAATACTATTGGATCCCAAGGACATGGGGAGTTAGAAATACAAAAGCAAAATCAAGATTTCAAATCTTTGTTCTATATTCTAGAGGGTTCAGCGACAGTGGATGTTGATGGAGACAAGGTCGCTACGTTATATGCAGGTGAATGGATTGCTGAAGAAACATTCTTGACACACGAGAAGGCTAAAGATAATATTTGCATCAATAGTGCAACCTTGATTGAGTGGAACGAAAATGACTTGAATCGTTTAAAGAAGAAGAAGCCGGAAGTTTATGAAAAGCTCAATTTAATAATTTCTAGAAACCTTTGCCACAAGCTGATAAGAGCTTACACCGATGAACATTTACTATTAAAGAAGAGCTCAACCGAACTTTAGATGTAAAACATAGTCCTCATGCGATATCTTTCTAAATAGTTACAGTTCAATAAGACTTTTGTTAGCCATCGCATTATTTTTGAACTGTAATGAGTAAAGCATGATGAACCATCCTAATCTTGATTCAGAGAGTTGAATTCAATGTTTATCAGCCGCCTTCCAGAGATTACTTTCCACACTCGCGTTCGAGATACATCGATTCCTGGGGACAATCCCTTTCGCTGGCAGGACATAACCACGAAAGAGATCTTCGGTGGTAAACGAAGCATCCTCTTCTCTTTGCCGGCTGCCTTTTCTCCTACATGCACTGATCGCCATGTCCCACGTTACGAAGAATTAGCGGATCAATTCAATGCATATGGTGTTGATCAAATTATTTGTGTTGCAGTGAATGATGCATTTGTGATGTTTCAGTGGGGAAAAAAAATTGGGACCAATCAAGTCCATCTTCTGCCCGATGGCAACGCGGAATTCACACGAAGGATGGGAATGCTGGTCGATCGCTCTGTCTTCGGAATGGGTATGAGGTCATGGCGTTACTCCCTCCTACTCAATGGTTTGGAGATTGAAACTGCCTTTGTTGAAGAGGGTATTGATTCCCAGATTCCAGAGGATCCCCTAAAAGTTTCAGATGCCGACACAATGTTGGCGCACCTTCAGTCAATGCCTTGAGACATTGGCAATTGTACGGATTAAAAAAACAGAAAATATTGCTATCAAACCTTTGCAATAAGCAGACTCGAGGATGAAGAGCTGCTATCAAGAGGTGAGTGTTATCACCAGTTTCTGTTCTAATGGCTTCTTTCCGGACATCCCGGCGCAACCTTCTTATCGGTGGCGCAGCAGCGGTCGCAAGCCAATCCTTCCTCTCGGCCTTTGGAAAAGGATCGAAAGCCAGCGCTCAGGAAAAACATGGAAACTCTGGTCACAACAGGAAGTTCAAAGTTCAGGCCGTAGTCATCGGTAGCGGTTTTGGTGGAGCTATTGCCGCCCATCGACTGGGTGAAAAAGGTGTTGAAACCCTTGTACTGGAACGAGGACGACGGTGGACCACTGGGCCGAGTCAAGACACCTTCTGC
>QCVD01000050.1 GCA_003208835.1 Synechococcus sp. AG-683-C23
ATCGTTAAAAAGTGAATGACTGGTATCTAAACAAAGGGTCGATTCCTTGTATTCATATTAGGGAGGATTTCTATCTTCATCGCAAGATAGGGAACCTATACTCTTAAACAATTAATTATGACTAGTGATGAAAGAGCTAAGAAGCCAAGAAGCTAAGACTAGATGCTCTTTGTATTGTACCAACAGAGAACATGCTCGGTTCACAGAAGCCAACACAAAATATGCAGAAATTAACTCCTCAATTTAAAGGCGGCGTAGCTCGTCTTGTTTTATCTACTGCTTAAAATAATTAAGAATATAATGAAAACAGGAACTAATATCGAACGATAACTTAGTCGATGAAATACCAAGAAAAATAATATAAATTTCTGAGAACTTATACATATATATAGCGACAGAGTAATGCCCCATACTGTAAGACTGAATCGTGACTAGCTATAAATTATTGCCTTTATACAATGTCAATAATGCTAGCTAAATCATCTTTATTCACTTTGATGACAGTTGTCACACCATCATCGTGCTGGATCAATATGTTTTTCTTGGACTGTAAGAGTGTGTAAGTGACATCCGAAGCTATCTCGATCGTATCCCCTTCTTTAAGTTTAAAGCCTATGAATATATCTTTACCAGAAGAAAGTACGTATGTATCAGCACCTTTTCTTCCAATTAGTGCATCATTATCATCACCACCATCAAGGATGTCATCTTTTTTGCTTCCAATTAATTTGTCGTTACCTCCCATCCCCTTAAGATGAACCGAGGATTTCGTGCCTTTTAGCTTATCTTTAGCTGACGTTCCAGCTATGAAATTTAATCCAGTACTTTGCTTAACTTGCTTGAGCAAATAACTCTGATCTAAAAATCTTAGTTCTTCAATATCTAGCAATTTATCGACACCCTCATCTTTATTTTTTTTATTTAGCTCAGCAACTCCAAACTTTACTCTTGCTGATCCAGTGCCAAGATTGCCATGGATATCAACACCCATCCATTCTTCTTTATTATCTAGAAAAATAGCTTTGCCTAAATTTATTTCTAGATCGTCGATTGTTAATAATGAGATTGCAGTACCATCGCTATTTCTGTTTTGAGCATACTGATACTCAATGGAGTTAATTATTTCATTCTTGGTAATCGTAAAGCTATTATTGCCAACTTTTAGCGTCTGTCTAGCCAATACTTTATCTCCATTTATGCTCAAATTCATGGTATTAGTGAGTCCTGATTTGTTCCAGTGAAATAAGTTGATAGTGACAGCATGTTGTTTATAATCAGGATTTTTTTGGACTGTCGCTCTTTGACCGTCCTCTGTAATTATGTATGCTTCTTTATTTAAGTGATATACAGCCCTATCAAATCCTGTACCTCCATTGATGATGTCATTGCCAGTTCCGCCGATGAAATAATCATCCCCTACGTTGCCAGTTAGTTCATCATCTCCTTCAAGGCCAACAAGAAGGTTATTTAGATTTTTTGCCCCCTGTAGTTTATCTCTTTTGCGATTATCTAGCAATGTGAATAACTGAGGTATCTCGGTCGTGCCCTCTTGTCGGTCTGGTCTTCTTCTAACATGGTCAAATACAATATTTTGTACGATTTGATGGTTGTCACTATCTCTTGCAAGTATTTCAAATATTCTAGGATCACTCTCAACTGCATCAGTAGTAAAAATGGGCAGTTCAGTTAACTTCCTCCACTTTCCGCCATTACTTTCTCCCCATTGCTGTGATATGTTTGCATTAACTATGTCATTATGTCCTTTGGATCCTTGGGTATCAAAAAATCGCTGATTTTCAATCACGATAGCATCAAAGTATTTCAGTATTCCTGGATTAAGATTTACTATTTCTCTGAGACTTGATTCAGTTCCATTCGGAATTAGGTAAAAATTATTTTTGCCTTTTTGGATGTAATGATGTATTTCTTTAAAGAAATATTCTGTATATTCCGCCAGTTCTTTGATTGTATAGATCTCATTTTCTACCTCTGTCTTCTCCAACCATTGGGATGGTGCTACAACATCAAAGAACATTCCATCGACGCCTTTAATCTTTAATTCGTCAATAATTTCTTTGACTATCTCAATATACTCGTTTTCCCAGTATCTAACAAGATAACTTGGATATTTCCCTTTATAGGCAGGGTAATCTACGCTAAATTCCCAGCCCAAATTTACTGGCCCTAAAAACTTTGGTGCCCCAGACCCTTGATCTATTTTACCATTCAAATCACTATCATACTTGAAAATTTCCTCTCTCCATTCATATCTCTTTGGCATATAGTGCGAAAATTGGATATCTCCAAGGGGTTGAGATGCAATGAATTTTCCATTCTCCCCTCTGATATCATTTATTTCCTGCTTACTTAGTTTTTCCCAGGCATTCGCGTAGCTTGAAATATGAAGGTCATCAGGAACTCTCTTTCTTTCTTTGTATGCAAGGTTCCAGGGTGATGATGCATTCGGATGCAACTGCGTCGGACTATATGAGGCGCTCCGAATTCTCTTAAGACTCATCTTTGATTTAGTTCGATATAGAAATAATACTTCTTGAATTAGGAAAGCTTCGTTATTTTTTTCAAATTAGTATTTGCGTGTGATTTTTAATACGTATCATCAGAGGCCCGCGCTACTGCCGTGATGATTAGTCGCTGAACATCTGATGAATTGCCTTTATCCAACTACAAAGCAAAAAGATTGCTACAACGACGTTCCAATGAATACATATGAGCGTCTTCCTAGTTGGCCAAATCGAAAGCAGTTTGCTCATCTGCAACTTCTTCACCATGAACCTCATACCACTCACCAAGTAGATCAAGCCACTTCTGTTGATACTCAAGAAGAAGATTCCCTTGAGTTGACACAACAGTCACGGGCTTGCCCTCCTCCGGATGAGCAAATAAAAGACTGGTCCTTGTAATGGGTGCAGGAAGCTGATCTTGATACAGATCATTTATTGCAAGGGAATACGCAGCTAGCTGTAAGCGCTGCTGCTCACAGTATTTCGGGCTGACAAACTTCCCAGGACGCTTGGTTTTGTAGTCAACAAGCACTACATCGCCTTTGACAAGCATGAGTCCATCACAACTCCCCGCATATTCGCCAACACCAGTAATCGAATAGTGGAGAGGAATCTCCACAGCCAAGGTTTTCGTGGCTCTTGAAACAAGGCTCTGAAGCGGGTTAATCCACTGCAAATGCTCTTCAACAGGAGTGTGGTCGTGGCTTTGCAACCACTTCTCCATAGCAAAGTGAACTGCTGTCCCTCGTTGAGCTGACTCTCTGGTCACTGCATCATGATCAATATCAGGCTCAGACTTCTTCCACCTCGACTTATCGAAAGGGAACTTCCATCCCAAGATCGAAGTCACATTGGGTGCAACCCTTCCCCCGGATTCATAGAGACCAAATGACCGTCCCTTTGGGAACCAACGCTCACTCACCTGTTTAGGTGTGATTGGTTCAAAGACGGGAGGCTGCATCTCGCTTGTGATGGGTGAGAAACGAGACGCGTTCATTTTGGCTGGACTTTGAATTGATGTCATGAGGTTGCGTGCTTAGGCTTTGCTTTTCGCAATCATCAGGCAAAGCAATAGGTCTATAAAATAATCTATAACCACGTCTTATAGAAGCTCAGACCAATTAGATTTAAGCAATTGCTTAACTACCTCTTTCAATTGAGGCAGGTCTCCTCAGCTCATCTTTGATGAACCCCGAGACTCCTGCCACTAACGGGATAGTCATCCCAGCAACAGCAAGAAAGGCCATGGCTTTGATGAACCATTTTGGTGAGAGTGGTTTGTCTTCCATCAGTCAATAATTCCGTACGTTCACGTGTTCACAGCTCAATGTTAGATACAAATTTAGATTTCTATTTAATCCAAGGAAGCATTGCTCTGCCCAGCGCTTCTTTGTTTTTAACTGTTACGAAGTCTGCAAGCAAGGAGCATCAATGATTTCTTCGAGTGTAACCAATACCTGAGTCTCCTCGACAAGGAGCTTTGGATCCTTTATCAGGAGTGGACCCTGCGGATCTCCGCTGTCTATACGGTCTGTCTACGTCTTACTTGTCGTGCTCCTCAGCGCCTGGGTACTGGGTGCTGCTCTCCAATTGAGCGCTGAGTTCGCCAGATGATGAGTCCGCTGAGCGATGGCGGCTCTCTGTTCGGGTGTCCTTGGAGGCATCTGCATCCTTGGCGATGCGGAGGCGAGGGATCGACCTGCTGCCTGATCTATCAACACAGAGGTGACCGGAGAGGGAGATGGAGTGATCAGCAATATGGGCGCATAACTGTATAGGGTCCGTAAAACTTTGGTCCAGCTCAGCCGTGATCAAGAACCCGAACCCCATTCTTCAAAAGGCTTGGAAGGTCATCACCTGGCGGTGGCGGTTGCAGCTTGCGATCAACGCACCGTTTGTGTTGCTGTGGGTGGCAGACAAGACCAACCCTGCGGTGCACGCCTTTGACATGTCAGTGCTTGCAGCACTTCATGCTGAGTGGCTGGCTCCAATGATGGGTATTGCTTGAGTCATCTCGTCGTCTAAGCGGACCTGGAGCAAGCTCTCTACTCGTTATTTGTCAGCACGCCCTTGGTAGTGCTCCTTCAGGTCTACGGAAGGTCGGCTGTGATGTCGAGCTCGTCTGCCATCGCTTCCTCTGAAACCCTACAGAAATTTCTGAAGTCTTTTTTACGTATAGACACGACCGCAAACCTCCCCCGTACCCATCTGCACATCGGATCAGCAGAGGCTCCCCAACCAACAACCCTCTGAAGCCATCTAATAATTCGCAACTAACGAGGTGGAAAATTCAGATCCCTTTTCAGCAGCAGCATTCCAGGTACGTCAGTAATGGGTTATCACTCAGATTCGCGTCAACTTCATCGGGATGACCATCAAAAGCTAGATAGCGCTATTAGATAGCAGTCTTTCCAGCAGCACCTCAAAAGCATTGCAATAACTGACTTTCTCGGCGAGCACCTCAACAGCCTGTAGTCCAGATGTACTACGACGCCTGATCAGGTTATTTGAGTCACAATGACTCGTCTCAATTGAGGCGGGCTTTTTAGTGCCTACCGGAAGCCGCATTTTTCCGCCGCATTCGTTGGAATAGTGCTCTTGTGCGATGTCTCAATGGCGACCACGCCCTTCAGCAAACTGGCTTACCAGACCCTTCAACAGGGCAAAAGCATCGCTGGACTGGCCCACAAGGAGCTGAGCACCAAGCTGATGGAGCTGGTGGCTCCGGAAGCCATGCCAACGACAGAGTCGGTGTCGTCAGACATCCTGCAAACGTTGCGCAATGCCATGGCTCAACTGGAGGAGCGGGATTGGCAAGAAGCTGAACAGGGCGTCTATCCAACCTCACTGCTCTTTGACGCACCATGGCTGGACTGGGCCAGTCGCTACCCCCAGGTTTGGCTGGACCTGCCATCGATCTGGAATCGGAGAAAAGAACGCAACGTGCGTGATCTCCCCAAAGGCACCGACCCTTCCCTTTTTCCTGACTACTACCTTCAGAATTTTCATCACCAAACCGACGGCTACCTCAGTGATCATTCAGCTGGTTTGTACGACTTACAGGTGGAAATCCTGTTCAACGGCACCGCCGACGCGATGCGCCGCCGAGTTATTACTCCGCTGAAACGTGGTCTTAAGCACTTCACAGATCGCAGTCCGGCCTCCTTACGCATTCTCGATGTAGCAACTGGAACGGGACGAACCCTCCACCAGATTCGAGCCGCTCTTCCCCACGCGGAACTCCTTGGTACAGATTTGTCTGACGCCTATTTAAGGCAAGCCAATCGTTGGTTGAACAATGCCCAGTCGTCTCTCGTTCAGCTCATACGCGCTAACGGGGAGTCACTGCCCTTGGCGAATGGATGCCTCCAAGGAGTGACCTGTGTTTTCTTGCTGCACGAGCTTCCTGGAGAAGCTCGTCAAAACGTTATTAACGAAGCCTGGAGGGTATTGGAACCAGGAGGTGTTCTTGTTTTAGCTGATTCGATTCAACTGGCGGACACACCGGAATTAAGTGTGGTG
>QCVD01000051.1 GCA_003208835.1 Synechococcus sp. AG-683-C23
GTGTCACTATGCTATTGCGCGAGCTCTAAACATGCTTAATCGTACATCGAAGCGTGTAACAATTTAGAGACATTGATCGGTTAACAGTGTTTACATTAATGCAATGAATAAAAAAGTATATCAGGCTTAAGGCGCTATTTTACTCATATCCATGAGATCGATAGGCCGAATAAACAAAACTGCAAAATTTGCCTGGCGGCATATTCATTCTTAATAATCAATGAAAACAGCATCAACTTCAACATTGTACATCGCTATTTCCTAACATGTTATAATATAGGATGTTTGATTACTCAGCAAAAACCATTTTAAACCGACGAGTAATACCAGCGAGGCTTATCTAAAAATCCTAGAAGCACGCAATAAGATCAGCCCTGCTCAGGATTAAGAAGCTGTCTCCTGGACCAATTGCGAAACATTCGGCATAGGGTCTGGCTTGCCATCAGCAATGGCGCGAGCACGTAAGTAAAACCAACTTTCCGTATCGCCATTGGATTCCATGCTCGTCGCGATCTTGGCCCAGTTATCGATTTCGGCTTGATCCATCTTTATTGTTCAAGTTTGTCAATTATGGCGAGTGAACTCATTGTCTGGGATTAATTAAGGTCGTAATGGCCGCACAGCCATTGCATGGAAGCCAGTGATTCCTCGCTGGCCTTGAACAAAGAATAAACTATACGCGAGTGGAGCAGCTCATCTTTGAGGCCTGCATTTGATTAGGGGTTGCTAATCACTCAGTCAACGTCGTCATATGGTACGTCGCTAAAAGGCGGAACAAGAGCCAAAAAATGAGCACACCAAGATCACGGCGCACAACGAAAATTCGCTCATCAATAGTCATCGATTACGGCATTTTGTAACAAAAAGATTTCACTGAAAGACAAAATAAAATTGAATAGGACTTGAGTCAAGAATCATTTTGAAATTATTTTTCTTATTGTTGTGCTGTGCCATTTGCATACAATCACAACTGATATTTGCATCACCCGCATATGCTGAAAACAAAGCACTACTGAGTTCAATCGAGAAGGCCAAGGTTGTTCTTATAAAAGTAGAAAAAGATATTGATGAAAACATGAAATCAATGGCATCTACCTGTCTATATGCAGCATCAGCATTAAAAGAGCTTTCAGTTTTACAGGCCGAATTTATGGACAATCAAATTGAAGATTTTTCGGCAGGGATACCAGATGCCTTCGAATTAGAAATCCTAGAGGAGGAGATTAATCAAATTAAAAAACGCTATAAAAGTGCCCACTGCTCGGAACCAATCATCATAAGAGAACAATTAAAATTAGCTCACAAAGATATAATATTCAAAAAGCAAGAATCACTGCAACTATCGACCAGTACCTAAATTTTGAAATCAAATCATACATTCAATAAGCTTCGAAGCAGTGGCAATCAATAGAGCTCCTCTTCACAATGTGTCTTCACCTTGCAATCACTCGTTGGATATGCCACACAAAGCAGTGCAAACCCAGCTTCAAGCTGATCATCATCTAAAAAACTCTGATCCGCCTGATCTATAGTTCCCGACAAAATCTTACCCGAGCAGGTGGAGCAAGCACCAGCGCGGCAGGAATAAGGAAGATCAACACCAGCCTCTTCAGCTGCATCCAAAATATACTGATCATCAGCACACGCGAATCTCTTCTCAATATCATTGACCAGAGCAGTTACTTGAAAAATTTTCATTCACTCAACTGTAGAATCGTTTCAATAATGAATGCTATTCATCAATTAATCAAGAGAATATCATCGAGCCTGATGTGGCATTTAATACAAATCTTTGTATAATGCATGTGAAACAAATACAAGTGGGTCCTGAAATCAAGCCAATAGTGAACATTACATATTCACTGTATTGATCAATAATAATACCAAAATATTTACAGAGCCTGAATGCAATGCGCACATAAAGCAATTATCGCCAACTATCAAGAATGTCTAGCAATCATTTAATTTTTAGCATTCCATTGACAGACAGATGATGGCACAAGAAGCTTGTTCTATACTCAAGAACTAAATGGCGATAAAATATAAGAACACTCAACAAATATAGACATCTCATTTAAAAAACTAATCATATGTCAGATATGCCTGGAGTGAAAGCACTAATGTTAGAAAATCAATCGATAATGAAAGGCCAACAAATCCAAAAGATAAGCCTGGTAAAGCAAATAGTTCAATCCATCGACAAAATGAAACCAATAGACATAAGTCTTAGCCCTTTCATTTAAGATGAACACCTTAATATATAATAAGAAAAACCAAAAGTCATAATGCATTAATTACGACTTTTGGTTTTGGGAGAAGAGCGAAACTTTACAAACTTCAGGCATGAATCGAACTGCTACGGCCTTACCGAGCAGAACAATCTCTAAAACAAATTAGAACCTTAACTGGATTAGCAATCGAAAACCTTACACATTGGTGAGCCAGGGTGTGTATCGCAAATATCGTCAATCAGCTTATCTTTATGACGATTGGCTGGATTGTCCAGGCCACCATTCTCCTTAGGGTCAAATTCATCAGGAGCATGCTTCTCGTTCGTGCTATATGGAACTTTGTACTTTTCGTACTTATCTGTGATGTCGGTCATGGCCAAAATGCAGATAGTCCATTCTAACCAGCAGTAGTGCCCGAGTCATTAAATAAATATGCTGGTTAGCCCTACTGGCACCAACAAATACCTTTTGAAGATCAACACCTGCGGCGACGACGGCTGCCGTCACTGACGTGAAAGCCAAATGGAAGCCAAGGCCTGGCGGGGCAACGAAGACGCTACTCCCGCCTTGCATTAGTAATAGCGCTTGGAGAACAATAAAATTGCTTCACAGCACGCCATACCTGCCAACACCTCCGACAGATTTGTTGTGTGCACATTTTTGACCCTCAATAACAGCGAATAAGGTTCCAGCACTGGGAATGCTGGAAGGTGCTTTCCAGTCCGCGAGGATCACGTGAATGAAACCGACAATCATGAGGGTGATAAAAAGCCAGTCTCTAACTGGCAAGCCGCCAAGTAGCCTACTCTGGCACTGGCCTCAAAAAGTAGCGATGCAATGTGATCGACAAACAACAGTCTTACGACTTCCTTCTAGTAAATCCAGGACTATATATGGATATAAAGTCAGAAGATCTCATTCCCTCTCATCCACGTTTATCAATTCAAATTGACTTTATATAAAAGTAAATAAAATTCCTTGAGCATAAGTATATGGTCTTGCAAAGTGAGTCAACATACCGTCACGAAATGGTTAACGATTTTTATAGATTTCCATCTGATCTGGGCAAACAGATAAAATGTAACCAGTCAACTGAGAAGTAATTCTATTTCGCTCTGAGTCTGAGGGTTCCATCGGAATATCCTTATATTTCATCGAAGTTTGTTTTTCAAAAAGGGCAGCGATTTTATCCTCGTCTATTGAATAAAATTCGTTAACGCCCATTTTGCAGATACTTTTTGCTGTCCATTGAGCAATAATTGATTGCTGTTTTCTAGTTGTATTGCTCAATGCTCCTGGACAATAGGCTAAGAACATTAAAAGCACTAACAAAGCTCTCTTCATGCGATTACGCTCAAGGGACCTAATTATAATGCAAAGATGGAAAGTATTGCAATCACGAATCGTTTAGGCACATACTACGGCCATGACATTAAGAAGACTTTTCACAAGTGCTGCTATCAATAGAAGCGGCTTCAAGTTTTATGTTAAAATAGTTGAAAATTTACTTAAAGCGTCAACATTAACGCTCATACATTGTGCGTGCACCAAATCAACATTCTCATTAAATCTCGTTTCAGGTAAATAAACTGTATTAGCTCGCAGAGGAATAGGTTCAATTAGCTCCAATTATTACCGCAATTATTAAATGTATTTAATTCAACTGTATGTCATGCCTTTGACCAGCATGACACATATGGCCAAAACGAAACTTGATTTAAAAAAAAACCGAAGAGTTATCACTACCTAGAGCTATGCACCCACACAAACTAGAACGTGTCGGGTTTATGTGATCACATCCTGCATGCCTAAGAATGATTCGGCGTGCCTACGGCGCCATCTCCTTCAGAGAGCGATAAGTGAGAGGTTTCTCCAACTTCACTACCCTATAGCAAAGAGTGACTAACTCCTGAACAGCTTCAGCAAACATCTTTGATCTCATGGCTCAAATAGCCCTGGCTCCCTGCAACTTGGCCCATTGCGACGAGCACCCATGGGCTCGGAAGCCTTGCTGGTGGACATGGAGCATTAGCAGCATCGCGTCCGTCTCCGGACCGTCATGGAAACGAGCAATTTCGGCATGGAGCTGATCCACTATCTGAGTCATTAATTCGTCATAACTGTAAGAAATTGTTAAGATATAGCAGACAAAGGCTCTAGAGCCTGAGCAAGATGAGATGTGGCAGCTAGCCGAAGGGGATGCGCCGAGGTCTTCATCAGCATGGAAATCCCGTCAAGAATTTAAATAATTCCGTCAGGTAGAATAGCTGGTAGATCTAGAGCAGCATCAGACAAGAAATCATAGAGATCAGGCGCTGAAGCCTTAATCTTTTCTGATGTATTTAGTTGCCACTCTTGCTTAATTTCTTCAAAACGACCAGGTCCATTCTGTCCTTCTAGAAAAGAGGTCACACCCCAATAAATAAATTCTGCATGCTGGCACTCATAATCACAGCTTTTGTCAGCATAAGTGTAGTAAGCACTCTTGGGATACTTCTTTGGAGTCTTAGCGAAGTGGCCGCCACGTGCATCTGTCATCAACCCACCAATGATCGAATCCTTGGTATAGCCAAAAGCCTTGGGATTTATTTGAGAATACCCATAATCAGATATCAGATGGAAAATCTCTTCAAGCGACGCATCAAATCTTGTAGATATATCGGACAAAAGAACGATTTCATCATTATATAGATCTTGAAAGTTAAGGCCCGTCTTCTCTAGCTGTCGCTCATGCTTATCAAGAAAGGAATCAAGCTCTGACTCGTCTTCAAAAAGAGTCATGCATGCCTTCTCTTTCTTCAGACTACGTACAAGTTTCTTGGAGTCAGCCCTCCCATCACCATCATTATCAAGATACTCGCGCATAATATTAGTAGCATGCAAAAATCTTTCTTGCTCAACATTTTCTGTTGCAAATATCCTTACGCCAAATACCCTTTTACTCTTTGCAAAGAGCCTTTTGGCGATCGTAAAACCTTTGGTCATATCAAAATTAGACGCAAAAATATTTTACGCATTTTTCTGAGGAATAAGTTCACACGTAAAGTAAAAAGAAGCAAGGTCAGTGCCGTTGGGGGTTTGGAGAACGCCAGAAGATTGGTTGCCGTTTAAGTCGTTGTAGGCGAGCTCGACGGTTTGGTTTGGCTTGATTGTCGTAGCCATGTTGAGCTTGAGGCTGCCCGCATCAGCATCAAGAGTGAATGAGCTGATATCTCTCGATTTCCCGTCAGCAGTGACTTTGAAGCGGGTGAGTTTTGGCTGTGTGTTGTTCAGTGACGAATCAAAATTGAGCGTGATTATTTTTGCGTCGACAGAGGCTGACAGGAGTCCAGCCGATTGTATAGCCTTAGATGTATCTCTAATAGAGATAGAGGGGGATGTTGCAACTAAATCTCTACGATCAGAGTCGGAATAGAGATTGATATTGAACGATTCAGAGCCTTCTGTTTTTTTATCTGCAGTAGCGGAAAGGACAAATGTTGCCTTGCCGTCAGACCCAATGAGTCTTGAACTTTTAATATCTCCGGATGAGAAGTCAATTGATGCGAAATCTAATAAATCATTGGCATCAATGCCTGATCCGGAGATTGTGTAATAGAGACGAGTATTAGCGTCTACATCTGTTGTTGAGATATTAAGGCGAACAGAGGATTGAGATTTCTCGTCAATGGATGAGCTAGAAGTTGAGAGAGAGTAAGTGGGAATATTAGTTTTTGTTGAAGTATCATCAATATCTTTAATTGATTTACTCATTACCTTGTCCTGGGCTATTAACATCTTTTTTTGCTTTTGCCCAAACAGTCATTTCAG
>QCVD01000052.1 GCA_003208835.1 Synechococcus sp. AG-683-C23
CAAATCGCGCTTTTTATCAAACTCAAGATTATATTTTTTCTTGTAAAATGACAAATCAAAGATATCCGGATACAAAAATGCTTTTTGGTAGAATGGGTCTAGATGAAACGGTACTTTTTGAGAGATGAGGCAGTCAAGATCACTAGCATCCAGTTCATAATGCAAATCCTTCAGGTAACCGAATTTTCTCAAACGATTTTGCGACAACCCAACAAAAAACAAATGATAAGCAATTGATTGAAAATTTGGATTCTGAGCGACATCATTCTGCTCGCGAGAATAGGCTAATATATCGAAAGAAAAGTAATGGTCTAAGTTAGCATAATTACACTCCTTTTCTACATCTGCGCGGAGATCTTGTGGTCTTACTTCATTGCAACATAGAGCATTAGGAAATATAGGACGATCTATTAATGCAATGAAATCTGAGAGAGAGTTGACCTCATTAGAATAATAGCAGCGAACAAATTTAGTATGAAGACATGGATTAAGATTGTAGCCAGCATCCCAACCTCGAACAATAAAATCTTCGACAGCATCGTCAATTGTAGAGGTATCTTCGAGATAGAAACGTCTATAATATCGAAAATCAATATACTCGCGGATATCATTTTTCAACGACATTTGCAAATCTCCAGATTTTTTAGAATTGAAATCAGAGTGTAAATTCACTGCGGATGTCCATATCTTATGGAGATTACCAAATATCAATTCAATCCAATTGATGCTGACGCCGAAGTTGACCGCAAGCAGCATTTTGGTCGAGGCCCCGACTAGCCCGCAGGCTGACAGCAACGCCACGACGCTCTAGGACGCGACGGAAGGTCTCAATCCGCTGAGAGGTAGGACGCTTGAATTCCTCTTCCTCAATCGGGTTGTAGGCAATAAGGTTCACATGGCTCTGAAATCCACCCACCTGATCAGCCAGCTCGGCGGCATGTTCGGGTTTGTCATTAAGTTCACCAAGCAGGATGTACTCAAAACTGACGCGCCGACCAGTCACCGCCAGGTAGTGCCGGCAGTCGTTGAGCAGTGACTCATAGGGGTAGGCATGGGCCGTTGGAATCAATTCCTCCCGAAGCTGCTGGTTTGGAGCATGAAGGCTTACAGCCAATGTGAACTGGGCACGACCCAATCGCTCCATCGCCAATTCCGCCAGTTCTGGCAGGGTTTGCGGCACACCGACGGTACTCACGGTGATCCGGCGTTGGCCAATGCCAAGGTCGGTGTTCAGACAACCAATGGTATCCAAAACAGCTTCGCTATTGAGCAAGGGCTCACCCATCCCCATAAAAACAATGTGGGACGGACGCCGATCCATCGCCTCACGAATACTCAAGACCTGATCAACAATCTCGTGGATTGCTAAAGAGCGCTGAAAACCGCTTTTGCCAGTTGCACAAAAACGACAGGCCATCGGGCATCCCACTTGGCTAGACACACAGACCGTCAGCCGCTGGTCGGTGGGAATACCCACTGTTTCAATGGTTTCACCATCGTCAGTGGCCAGCAACAACTTTGTAGTGGCATCAATTGCCACGGATTGATGCACCAGCTTGAGCCGGCCAACCCCAAACGTTTGAGCCTCAAGTTCAGAACGCCATTGCTTTGGAAGCGCTGTGATCTCTGAAAGAGATTTGACGCCTTTGTTGTAAAGCCAATCGTGAATCTGACGTCCTCGAAAGGACTTTTGACCCTGAGCAATCGCCCAGTCCTCCAACTCGGCCGCACTGCGACCGAGCAAGACATTCTTCACCAATTCAGAAGACCATGACCGAGCTTGAATTCCACAGCCAATAAGGCAATGAAGCCAAGCATGGCCATGCGCCCATTCAGCTTTTCCGTATGGCCATGGAAACCATAACGGGGCAGGCGACGTTGGGGTATTTCGGTGGGTTCAATCATAGATAAATCAATAACGGGCTCAATAATGAAAAGTTAATCGTCGGAAAGCAAACCTTCCTCTTGTAGACCTTCAACAGCCTCGGCATCAACGACTTGCTCTTCCTTGAGCTCGTTATCAACATCCGGCCGCGTAAATGCAGCGTTCGTACTGGCGGAAGGATCAATGTTGTGGCGGGTGCGTGTGGCCTCTAGATCAGCATCGCTGGGATCAGCGAGCAAAGCACTCGAGCTGGCCGCGGGGGGCATATCCACGGTGTAGTCCGGACGCAGATTTTGCATCCGGCGGTATCCCGCAGGGTCCTCCGAAAGGATGTCGGGGTGTGGACCAGCTTCTTTCTGTAGCTCCTCTTCGAAGCCACTGAAACCGGTGCCTGCAGGGATCAGACGACCAATGATCACGTTCTCCTTGAGACCACGGAGCCAATCGCTCTTCCCTTCAATCGCAGCCTCAGTGAGAACGCGAGTTGTTTCCTGGAAAGAAGCCGCAGAGATAAAGCTGTCGGTGTTGAGGGAGGCCTTGGTGATACCAAGCAAGACTGGGGTGAACTCAGCCGGTGCCCCACCAGTAATGGCCATAGCCTGATTGGTATCTTCCACTTGTCTCAGCTCAATCAACTCTCCAGGGAGCAGGGTGGTGTCACCAGCATCTTCAATACGAACCTTGCTGGTCATCTGACGAACAATCACCTCGATGTGCTTGTCGTCAATCGAGACACCCTGTGATTTGTAGACGTTCTGCACTTCCGTTACGAGCCGGTGTTGCAGATTCGCAATCGCTTCTTGAGCCGCATCCATCAAGGGCTTGCGAGTACGGAAGTCTTCGAAGAAGCATTCCAGAAGTTCGTGGGGGTTGATCGGACCATCTGTGAGCAATTCACCGGCAGTGACCTGCTGGCTGTCATTAACCATCACATTTCGACCCAAAAGAATTGGGTACTCACCGATCGCGTCGTCGGACTCGATGACGTTGACGGAGAGGGAATCATCATCTTCCCCTTGCTTAATTTCGATCGTTCCAGGCTTCCTGCAAAGAATGGCTGATTCCCGTGGTCGACGAGCTTCCAACAGCTCCTCAATACGTGGAAGGCCCTGAACAATGTCTCCGGTCTTCTGGCGTTCGAACACCAAAAGAGCCAAGCCGTCTCCCCGCTGAACCAGGTCACCATCACGGACGTGGAGCAGGGAGTCGGGAGACACCATGTATGGGCGCCCAAGGCGAAGCGTGACGCTGCTGCCATCAACAGCTTCTACCTCACCGCAACAATCCGAGGGTTGTGCGCTGGCTAATAAATCACCATCGACAACACGATCACCAACCGCCACAGACGGTTTGCCTGACGTTGAAATGGTGGTGGTATCTTCTGGACGCTCAACAATTAAGCGACGCACAGGCTCAGCCTCCGTGGCTTCAGGCAGCTGAACGACACCTTCTTGCTTACAGAGAATTTGAGTGGTAGCGACGACATCGCCAGCCTTCACAGAGATCCCATCTTCCACTTGAAGATCGGTGTGGGTCGAGCCATGGCTGGAGTCCGACATGGTGTCGCGACGAACCAAGATCGATTCAAGAATGACCAACCGGAGACGAGAGATAGTCTTCGCTCGCTTGTCGGGTGCCCTTTCCACATCGACCGTCATTTGGGGAGTGGTGTCGAAGGTTTCCAGAAGCAGTTGGGTCTTCAGCAGTTCAACACCCTCAACGGACTTGATCAGTTCGTTGTCTTTAAAAGCCAAACGCTGAGTTGCTTTGATTCCCAAATGAGGGCCGTTGGCCTGCTTCAAGTGGGATAGCTCAGGAAGCTGAGCTTCATTGGGAATGGTGTATTCCTCAACTGGACGGAGCAGGAGCCCCTTGCCCTCAGGAGTTTCAACCGTCTGGACAAATTTCATCGTGTCGACTGACAAACCCTTGGCGACCTCATCGCCGGGGTTGACCATTTGTCCGTCGCCTTCAAAGCGTTCGAGCGCTTTTTTATCACTGATCAGGTGAAGATCTCCACCACGAACAATAATTTCACGAAGAATATCGTTCTTTTGGGTAACAGTAACAACACCTGCAGTCTGGCTAAAGATATCTTTGACAACTTCTGTACCAGCTTCAATCCACTGGCCATCAGTAATCATCAACAACGAGATATCTTTGTTGATTTCATGGGTTTCCTGCGGAACCCACAGCAAGGTGCCACCCTTATTGACTTCGTAACCATTTTTGGCAGAACGTGCTTTTTTAATCGCCAAACCGGGCGCAAACTTGACGAGACCGCCTGTACCAGTTCGGAAGCGATCGTCAGCCAGTTCGGCGATCACTTCGCCGTTACCAATCTTGCTGCCAGGGATGGTATTTAAGCGATAACGGGTGCCATCTTTCGCCTCGAGATTCCAAAGTTCACCGGAATGGTTGGATTCTTCCAGCAATTTGAAATCTTTGAGCGTCATCGCCGTGGTGACGATTTGAACCTCCCGAGAATCACCAATGGAATCGCGCAGACGAACATCGCCGCCGAATTCGCTGCGTTGGCTGGCTTCGGCAAGAACCTGACCTTCCGTCACCGTGGACTTGCCATCCACAACAGGTAGGGCGTTGGGGGGGAGGTTATAAACATCACCGGCGAGAACCCACATGCGACCAAGACGCTGGGCCTTGAGGGTGATATTTCCCTGACGGTCAGTGACTTCTCTTGGCTGAATTTTGTCTTCATAATGAACCTGACCAGCCAAATCGCAGATCACATCCTTCGTTGCTTTCTCAACGCTCTTCTGCACAGCACCCGCTGCAATCTGTGCAACGGTGACATCAGATTCAATGACCTGACCGTTATCGACGAACAGCAGAGAGCCCAGCGTGATATCAATTTTCTGAGGGCGCCCCTTTCCGGATGGCTTAATCGTGAGCGTGAAATCCACCTCAGCCTGTTGGGCCTCAACTCCATGAGGAGTTCGGTACGGACGAACCCGCGCTTTGCTACCGAACTCAACATCGCCGGCAACTTTGGATCGCACAACACCACTTTCCGCGGTGGAAACACCACCGGTGTGGAACGTCCGCATCGTGAGCTGGGTTCCTGGCTCACCAATGGACTGGGCAGCGATGATGCCAACGGCTTCTCCTAAATCAACCAATTCGTTGTGAGCCAGAGCCCAGCCGTAACACTTACGGCAAACGGAGCGGTTCGCTTCACACGTGAGGGGAGAACGGATACTGACGGCAGTGATGCCTGCCTTCTCAATTTTTGAAGAGAGGGCAGGGTCGATCTCGGTATCACGCTCAGCGAGCACCTCACCCTCAGCACTCACCACCTGTGCAGCCGTTAGACGGCCCACCAAACGTTTGGCAAATTTGCTGTCTTCTGCTTCGACAACAATGTGACGCATCGTTCCGCAATCGTCCTCTCGAACGATCACGTCTTGCGCAACGTCTACCAAGCGACGGGTGAGATAGCCCGAGTCGGCAGTTCGCAGTGCTGTATCAACAAGACCCTTCCGCGCTCCATAAGAGGAGATCACGTATTCAGTAACCGTTAATCCTTCTCGGAAGTTGGTACGAATCGGCAAGTCAATGATTTCACCCTGTGGGTTGGCCATTAAGCCACGCATGCCCACCAACTGACGCACCTGGGACATATTTCCCCTGGCCCCAGAGTTGGCCATCATCCACACAGAGTTCAGCGGTGCGTTCTCATCAAAATTCTTTTTAACGGCATCAACCAGACGTTCATTAGTTTCTGTCCAGGTATCAATCACCTTGGATATGCCGCTCCGTGATGTTGAGCAGATTGTGTATTTCAACTGCTACGTCGTTCTTGATCCAGGTGACCATAAGGATCTGAAGTACAAGCAGCTGCTCACAGAAGACGAATGGTTGGAAATTGAGGACGAGATTTACGCAGAAGAATCAGAAATTGAGAACGAACCTGTTGTGGGCATTGGTGCTGAAGCACTGAAGCAACTTCTTCAGGATCTCAGCCTTAACGAGGTCGGTCAGCAGCTTCGGGAAGACATCAACGGTAGTAAGGGCCAGAAACGGGCCAAGTTGATCAAGCGATTACGCGTGATCGATAACTTCATTGCGACCGGTG
>QCVD01000053.1 GCA_003208835.1 Synechococcus sp. AG-683-C23
TCTGATGCTTGCGCGATCTTTCTTTTTGGGCTTGATTTGCGTATAAGAAAGATTTAGCGGTAATTGACATATTTATTAAATTGTTTCAATGAGGGAGCTTGGAGCTTGGATCGGATTGAACTAAAAAATGCTGATCAATGTCCTGGCCTGCAACCTAAAGATATGAATTAAAGAGGGTCGAGCGCTCAATGAACACTCAATCGTCGTAAACCCGACACTCGTCTGCTTCAGGATTGGCATCGCAATACAACTCGAGTGACGTGGGATCGTGCTTGTCCTCAGGGTTGTGCTCCTTGTACTCCTCAAGAGACTTCAGCTCATCTGTGAGGTGGCGCAGCTTGGCATCGTCTCCAGTGTTTTTGGCCGCCTGGATTTCAGACTGATCCTTCTGGATGTGTTCGTCGATGGATTTCATGGTTCCAGCCTTCGCTTTCGCGAGTTTAAACCGGCTTGCCAGTTTTGTTGTCTTGCTTTCTTGAAGCCATGACCTTTTGTCAAAGGGCAGGTTTTAGACCACTGGCTTCATGGATCAAATCAACCTCTCAAGGAGCAAGCTCGCTGAGCTCAAGCCAGCGTTCTTCTGCCTGTTCGATGGTGCTAATCAGCTCCGCAAGTTCGAGGCTTCGTGCGGTGATGTCGTCACAGTGGCCGGCAATTTGTGTTTCCAATGCAGAGCGCTGCTGCTCAAGTTGCGGCAATTTTGAATCCAGCTGATCTAATTCCTTCGTTTCCTTGAAGCTGCGACGGCGTGGCCCCTCCGCGTTTGGCTTACGGGGTTGACGCTCCTGGGTGGGTGTTGGCGCAACGGCTTGCATCCGCTCCTCTTGTTTTTGATGCTCAAGGAATTCGCTGTAGTTCCCCTCAAAACGTTTGAGTCGGCCGTTTTCGAAGCAAAACAGACGATCCACTGTTCGATCCAGAAAGTAGCGATCGTGGGAAACAACGATGACGCAGCCGCGGAAGTCCTCTAAAAAATCTTCCAAGACGCTGAGTGTTTGCACATCAAGGTCATTGGTGGGCTCATCAAGAAGCAGCACGTTTGGTGCTTGCACGAGCATTCGACATAAGGTGAGCCGACGTCGCTCTCCGCCCGAAAGCTTGCTAAGTGGGCTGTGTTGTTGTGCAGGTGGAAATAGGAAGCGTTCTAGAAGTTGAGAAGCGGTGACCTGTTCTCCGCCTAGATCAATCCTGCTGGCGGCTTCTTCGACAAATTCGATCACTTTTCTTTCCAAACCTTTCCCTTGATCAAAGGCATCGGTGTGTTGATCCAAATAGCCGATATGAATGGTTTCGCCAAGCCGCAAGGTCCCTTCGGTGGCCTGACGCCGTCCTGCAATCAAGTCCAGCAGGGTGGACTTCCCACTGCCGTTGGGCCCCAAAATTCCTACACGGTCTTCCGGACTGAAGCTGTAGCTGAAGTTGTCCAGTAGTCGTTGCCCATCATGGTGTCCATTCGCCGTCACCCCCAAGGCTTCAGCTTCGATGACTTGTTTGCCAATGCGGCGACTCACGCGCGCCATTTCAAGCTTGTCCTTGGCTTGGCTTGGTTTTTCTTCGCGCATCGCCTCGATGCGTTGAAGACGCGCTCTTTGTTTCGTGCTGCGTGCTTTGGGTCCCTGGCGAAGCCAGGCCAATTCGCGTCGAAGAACGCCACGAAACTTGGCAGCTGAGGCTGCCTCTGAAGCATCTTCTTCGGCTTTGTGCTGCAAAAAGGTGCTGTAGTTGCCCTGATAAGTCCGCGCTCGGCCCTGATCGACTTCGACCATTCGACGGGTGACGCGATCGAGCACGTAACGGTCATGGGTAACCAAAACGAGGGCGCCTGGATAGCGATCCAACCAGCTCTGAAGCCACTCAATGGCAGCAGCATCGAGATGGTTTGTGGGTTCATCCAAAAGCAGCACATCTGGGCAGGCCACCAAGGCTGAGGCCAAGCCAACCCGTTTGCGATAGCCGCCAGAGAGGTCCTCGACAGGACGTTGTAAGTCGCCAATTCCGAGTTTCTGCAGGACTTCGCGGCATTGCTGTTCGAGGCTCCATGCATCCTCCTCATCCATCGTTTGGCTGAGTTCTCCCAGCTCTGACAACAACGTTGCGTTCTCGGGTGCCGCAGCAACCGCATCGCTTAGGGCGTTAAAGCGCAACAGCAGATCGCGCTTGGCGCCGCACCCTTCCAGGACTTGTTCGAGAACGGTGAGCCCTGGGGTGATGCGGCTGTCTTGCCCAACGAGCTCAACACGTAGACGTGGGGAGCAGCGTCGTTCGCCGTTCCCTAATGGTTCGCTGCCAGCGAGAACCTTGAGCAAGGTGGATTTTCCAGCGCCGTTTGGACCGATTAACCCAAGGCGCTCTTTGTCGCCGATATGAAGGTTGAGATCGGCAAACAAAGTTCGGATGCCGAAGTCTTTCGAAGCACCCACCAAGCTGATCAAACTCACTGTGTGCTGGTAGGTCGTTGGCTGTCTAGGTATGCAAACACACTCTTATCGCCCACATCTGCAGCGGCTGCCATTCCAAATTTCCGAAGCGCGAGCAGCACCATTAATAGTCCAGCGGTTATGAGAAGGGCGGCACAAAGGCTCGTATTGATAATGCCCACCAGACGCCCCAGGAGGGCGATGGGTAATAGCAGGGTGAGTCCAATCGCTTCGGGTCGTTGGAAGCAGAAAAATTCCTTAAAGCCGATGCCCGCGAGGGCCGCAAACAATGGGCCGATCGCCAGGATCCACAACGGTTGTGCAACAAGCATGGCGAGGGCTTCATTCGGACCAGCTCGCATTAAAAGGATTCCCCAGCCCAGGCAACCGATCAACCAAAACAACTTCAGCGCGTTGTGGAGTGGTCGTAGATAGATGTGGATCCACTTCAGTGCCAAGCCGAGTCCGGCCATGAATGGCACAAGCCAAATCCAGGCCCAGCTGTCTCCAAACTGCCACCAGTGAACTAACGCTGCAGTCATGGCTAGCCCTGCTACGAGGAGTGAAATGCGGTAGCGCTGCACCTCTTGCCGATCTGTTGAGGTGATCGTGTAGGGGCCATAAACGCCTTCAAACTGGGGATCACCCGTCGTCATTCGTTCGAGATATCACTACATACAAGTGTGGTCAGATCTGGTCCAGAGGGGACGATTCCTCCAGGATTCAGCGGAAATAGCGCTCCGAAGTAGTCATGCCGCCAAGATTTGGCGTCACAACTTGTTTGGACACCGGGCTGCTCATAGAGCCGCCGTCGCCAATTCCATAGTTTTGGGAATGTCCAAAGTGGACGCTGACTACAGCCAAACAGTGGTGAGTAAACCATTTCCCATCGAATCAAGGTGGGAAATAAACGCACATCCGCCAAGGTGATCTGCTCCCCGCAAAGCCAGGGCCCCGACTGAGACAGGCTTGTTTCCACTTGATCGAGGGCTGCAAATAATGCGGCTTCAGCACGGTTGTAAGCCGCTTGATTGCGGGCAAAGCCGCAGCGGTAGACCCCATCATTCACGTTGGGTTGGAGGAGTTCCTGCCAACGGTTAATGCTGTTTCGTAGTTCTGGTGGAGCCAGGTCTGGGGCTTCTTCATGCGTTGGCCAGCGGTTTAACACCTCCACGAGCTGGGCACTTTCGTTCCCAAGAATTTTGGGATAGCTGGGGTCGATCAGGACTGGAACTGTGGCGCGATGGGAGGGAGGTGCGTCACAGCGTTGATACAGCGCTAGCAAGCTGTTGCATCCCAGCCAGGGAGGATCGATTTGCCACCGTCCAGCCTTGTGATCTGCATGGGCTGTCAACAGATTGAGACTCTGATCAAGCCCTCGCAATTGATGGACTAGCCAGGTGCGATGGGCCCATGGACAGCTACGACCAACAATTAAGTGGGGACGTTGGTCAGGTGGGCGGGACTGCAAGTCCAGAGCGTTGGGACCTTCCGCCTCAAGGTGGTCGCTTTTTGGTCTGCAGTAGTTCCCGGCAGCATCAGCGGGGCCAAGCCCGCCCATGAGCCGTTGCCATTGCCAATGCCAGCCAGCTTTGGCTGCCATCACAACGATGGGAGGAATCGACATGGCTTGTGCCGGTGCAATGGCTGAGGTCGTAACGACCTCAGCCATCTTGGCCCCATACTTCAGTCAAGCAAGATCCCTTTGGAGTGCATGGCTGCCAGCGATGTTCTGGTTGTGGCAGGGACTCACGGCAATGAGCTGAATGCTCCTTGGTTGTTGCAGCAATGGAATCGTCAGCCAGATCTGATCAATTCTGCTGGACTGTCCATACAGCGGTTGGTGGGCAATCCACAGGCTCAAGCGGCAATGCGTCGTTATGTCGATCGCGATCTCAACCGAAGTTTCAGGCCGGATCTGCTTGAGCAGTCGGGTGGAGATCTTGAAGTGTGCCGGGCGCGTGAACTGGTCGGGAGATTTGGGCCAAAGGGAGACGCGCCCTGCTCTGTTGTGCTCGATTTGCACAGCACAACGGCTGCGATGGGGAGTTCGTTGGTGCTCTATGGGCGGCGACCTGCAGATTTGGCATTGGCGGCCCTTGTTCAAGGTGCCCTGGGCCTACCGATTTATTTGCACGAATCAGATTCGGCGCAAACAGGGTTTTTGGTTGAGCGCTGGCCCTGTGGATTGGTCGTTGAAGTGGGCCCTGTCCCTCAGGGTGTTCTTGAAGCCAGGATTGTGCGTCAGACGCGCATTGCAGTGGAGGTCTGCCTGGAGGTACTTGCCGCTGTTCGGTTAGGAGTGATGCGTCCTCCCCGCCAGGTGGTGGTGCATCGGCACCTCGGTAGTTGTGATGTGCCACGAGGGGAGTCCGATCAGCCACACGCTTTGATCCATCAACGGCTTCAGGGAAGGGATTGGGTTCCTTTAAAGCCATTGGATGCGATTTTCCAGGCAGCCGATGGGACAACGGTGGAGACCCCCCAGATTGAGCACCCGTCCATTCCTGTTTTCATTAATGAAGCCGCCTATGCCGAAAAGCACATTGCGTTTTCATTGACGCAGAGGGAGGTATGGGCGATGGAGCCCCAATGGTTGCAGCAGCTAGGAGCACTCCTGAAGTGAGGGTGATTTCAGCCTTACCCACATGCCCAAGTTCCCTTGCCTTCCTGGCTGCAGGCCAGGTCACTGGTTTGTCCATCACCCCAATACAACCGAATTCGATCGTCGTCGGTTCCCAGCCGCAGTGTGAGGGAGCGAATGGGGCCAGCCGGGGTCTTGCTGTCAGCTGGAGCTGATGCCCCTTTGAAGTCATTGAGCTGCTGTTCGAGTTGATTCACCCGTAACTCCAGGCGCTCGAAGGTGGCTTGCGACGCATCGTTGCCATTGGTGTTTAAGGCTGATGTTGAGCAACCCGCCAGAAGAAGGGCTGTGGCAACAAGCCATCTGAGGTGTAAAGGCGAACACATAGCAATGCTCAGTATTGATTTCAGCCTCTCAAGCTGATCAGTAGTTGACCAGCCTTTCGCTCCAATACACGGTGGCTCCTTCTGCCTCAAGTTGATTGCGGCGATGACGGGCCGAGGCCAGAGGCACGGTTTCTTCGAGGCGTTGTCCTGCAAGGAGCCAGCGGATGATTACCAAAACAAAAACCCGTTTGCGAAATCTTAAATCTTTCTGTGCACCCCAGCGTTAGCAACTGGTTTGAATATTGCTTGGCGCAATCTCCGAACACAGAACGCAATATTGCTTTACATTGGATGGAGG
>QCVD01000054.1 GCA_003208835.1 Synechococcus sp. AG-683-C23
TTGGTAGTTGGTGCGGTGGACTCACGGGCGGCTTCTATGGAATGCTCTTGCCGTCACCACTGGTGGTGGTGGTGCTTGGCCTGGCTTTACTGCAAGGACACGGGGCCAGTGGTCTGCTGGTGGGCGTGGCCATGGCTCACCTGATTAAGCAGGGGACAAGCCTGGGTGATGTCCCTCAACCTCTCCGGCAAACACCCGACTCGCACGAATGTCCGAAGCCTCAATGGTCATCAAATCGTCCTTTGTGAATGCATCTCCCATGCGCGCAAACAATCGATTGGCCTGACGCAGCCGAGCCCGATCGATGGCGTTACGAATCGAACGGGCATTCGCAAAGAACGGCAGCTGACGGCGTCGACCGATGTACTCCTCAAAAGCCTCGATAGCTTCAGGACTAAAGCAATAGTTCTGAGCTTCAAGCAACAAATCTGCAATCGCTACTAACTCTTGATCGCTGTAATCAGGAAAATCAAGATGATGCGCTACCCGTGATGAAAGGCCGGGATTGGAGCTATAAAAGCTCTCCATTCGGTCTTTGTAGCCAGCAAAAATTACAACAAAATCTGTTCGTTGCCGCTCCATTTCCTGCAACAGGATCTCGATTGCCTCTGCGCCGTAGTCCCTCTCATTGCCGGGCTTATAGAGGTAATAAGCCTCATCGATAAACAGCACACCACCCTGGGCCCGCTTGATCATCTCTTTTGTTTTGGGAGCTGTATGGCCCACATATTGACCAACAAGATCATCCCGAGTGGCCGTCACAACATGCCCCTTGCGCAAATAGCCAAGGCGATGCAAGATCTGAGACATTCTTTGCGCCACAGTCGTTTTCCCGGTTCCTGGACGACCGGTAAACGACATATGAAGACTGGGAGGCGTACTTGACAGATCCATCTGCTGCCGTGCCTGATCCACGAGCAACAGAGCTGCAATCTCACGAATCCGCGTCTTCACCGACTTGAGACCAATCAGTTCACGATCGAGCTGCTCTTGAACTTCAGCGACACCGGACTCGGCGTAGGCCGCCGCCAAATCAATTGAAGAGGGCATCAATCTCTGCAGCGAAGTTGCGATCCGCATCCGTCAGGACAGCGTCATCAGCTTCCGATTCAGGGCGAAGCGTGATGTTCACATACGTTTTCCCGAAACTAATGTCTGGAAAGCGTTGGATCGCCTCGCTGTGATCACCAAGCTTGTCAAGGAAATCGCGAGTTGAATTGTAGCTTTCAAACTCAAATCGCTTTTCTAGACAGATGGGACGCTTACGTTCATGCCAGCTCATCCATTTCCAGTGCTTTTACTGCAAATCTAATCCAACAAGAATTCCAGCTTCATCGTCACCTAAAGACTCGACAAGGCAGTACAAGCCTTCTGAATGCTAGACAAACTGCCAGGATTGATCAATCCGTAATAATCCATCACCTTGAAGTCACTCACCTTTAATCGGGGGAAGAAAGGGATAAGTGACCGAACCATCTGAGCGGAATCCCCGGCAGGATTAACAACAAGAACTTTCTCAGGCTTGATCATCAAAAGTCGCTCATTCGACATCGTGATGTACCCCGAAAATTCACTGGATCCCGGAAGCCCCTTAGTTGAATTGACAAGACCCAAACGATCCAGGAGTGATCCTGACCAACTCTGCTGACCGGGCGAGAGCTTTGGAGAAACACCAGCCAGTATTAGAACGCTGGGTCCAGAATAATTTGGCGACTTCTGAGACGGACATAACTGGCTTAATCGAGAATCAATCGACCCAGCATTGACGATTCTTGATTCTAAAGTATGAGAAGCCTTTTCAAGTCTGTCCCAACGATTGACCTTAATAGCCAATGTCTGGACACCTAATTTGTTGAGAGAATTAAGGACCCGGGAGTGAAACCCCTCAGCACCAATCACAAGATCTGGATTAAGTGCCAAGATAAGTTCAACACTGGGTTGACTTCGACCATTGGAAACTCGTTTGAGTCCGGAATATCTCGGATCCTGATTCGTCAATGATGATCCAGGAACTCCTATCAAAACATCAGGATTGATTGAGACAACAAGATCAGCAGAAAGGGATGAGAGCGCAACGACTCGTCTAGCCTTTTTACTTTCGACCTCGCTTTGCTGAGCCGAAACATCCCTTGAGAAACACAACGTAAATAGGCAAGAGACAATTAGAGCCCAACGACGCATTTCTTCTAAACCAATACAAATGAAATACTAATACCTCGAACCCGAAGAGCATTCAATCAAACAATTGCAAGTGACATCTGTCACCACAAAACAGCCTGATCTGGATCAAATGATTGCGCATAATCGATCATGAGACCGAACAACGTCAATGTCCAAACCAAAAGTAAGTTTGAGGTTAGAAGTTGTGAAGACCTGATCCATCAATCCTTCTGCGACCAAAGAACCACCACGCAACAAAGCCAATCTGGAACAGTACTTGGAAATTTGATTAAGATCGTGGAGAACAGACACGATCACTTTTCCTTGCTCTGCAAGGCGTCGAAGTAAAGATAATATCTGGATCTGTGCCACAAGATCTAGGTGGTTAGTAGGTTCATCAAACAGCAAGACAGATCCATCTTGTGCAAGAGAAAGGGCAAGAAAAGCTCTTTGCCTCTCACCACCGGAAAGTGTATCGACTTGACGATTCCGAAAATCATTTAAACCAGTAAAATCAAGTGCATATTCAACACGTTCATGATCAATTGTCGAGAGTGAGAAGCTCCATGCAGGCAGATGGGGGTAACGACCAAGGCGAACAAGATCCAAAACACTCATAGCAGTCAATACATCAGTGCGCTGTGACATAATGGAGAGCCTTCTATGAATATGATTAACCTGGGAATATAAACGACCATCCATCGACATTTGGCCTGAAGAGGGAATCAATAAGCCAGCCATGCACTTCAGCAGCGTAGATTTTCCCGATCCGTTCAGGCCGGCAATACCCAACCAATCACCAGAAGACACTGACAAAGTAACATTGTCAAGGATGGAACATCCTTCGATCGAAAAATTTAAATTGTTCGCGTTTAATTTGGTCATCACATTGATTGGCGGAGACGTCGGCGTTGAAGAAGATAGATAAAAAAGGGAGAACCAATTAACGATGTCACCAAGCCAACCGGCAACTCCCACAAATAAGTCCGCGCAATTGCATCTGCACCCAGGAGAACAACTCCACCCAACAAGCCAGACATTGGCAAAACATGCATGAAGTTCGATCCACAAACCAAACGAACCATATGGGGAATAACAAGGCCGACAAAACCAACAAGACCAGAGATACAAACTGCGCAAGCTGTTAGAATTGTTGCAATAAGTCCAACCATCAATCTCAACTTTATAAGAGATAAACCAAGAGACTGACTCGTGTCATCGTCAAGTAATGCCAAATTCAGTTTTTTCGCAAAAAGAAGTGAGGCGAATATACAAATAATGATTGGGATCGATGTGAATACCAGATCATCCCAGGTGCGTGCCGCCAAAGTTCCAGAAAGCCATGTGAGGGAATTCTGAATTCGAGTATCGTCCGAACGAAGCAGGAAAATAGCTTGTATTGACCCCAGAACACTACTTACTGCCACACCAGCCAGAATCAGACGCTCCAATGAAATATGTTCGCGCTGGTAAGAAATCAAGAACACAAGGCCAGCAGCAACAACGGCCCCAAACCATGCACCAACAGGTATCCAGAAAGCGGCAACATTCAATGCAAAAAGGATAACGACACAAACACCAGCACCAGATGATATTCCCAACAAAAATGGACTTGCCAAAGGATTCCGCAACATTCCCTGCAACATTGCACCAGAAATACCAAGGGCAGCTCCCGTGAGCAAAGCAGCTAATGCGCGAGGCATGCGAATATCCTGAATAACAAGACGATCGATGGATGAAACCTTCTCCCCAAAAAAATAGTTCAAAACCTGTTGCGGACCAACATCTGCGTCACCAATCGAAAGTGAAGTAAGAAACAAGAAAGGAAGACTAGCAATGATTATCAAAACAAGAATGCTTCGCATTGACGTATTCATCAGCACACCCTCCCGAGGCTTTATTTTGAATAAGACAAATAATCTTATCTTTAATCTCAATTTCATGCACCAATAAACCGAAGAAGAAGCCTCAGCAAAGGCAAACTAATGCCATCAATTGATACAAGCTATGCCTAAAAATGATAGGAGCAATTGTTTACAAACTGACAGATAGGTCATAGCCCATGCAAAATAGAGTTGATTTTGTAAAGCCGTGGATCTCAGCCAATTCGGAGGTATTTCTGTAATACCTCTTGCCATCACATCGATTGTATCACTAAGCATTACACTCGAACGGGGATACTTTTGGTACAAAACCAAAAGAGGCCAAAGCTCATTGAAAAGAAAGCTTCTAGAACAATGTTTCAGTAATCAGCCAAACTACTTACAACTTCGGGGCATAGAACGAGACCATATCATGACCAAATTTTTTCAGAAAGCTACAATTCCCTCGCCAAATAATCTGGAACAACTCAAAAATTCATGCGAGTTATATTTAGAGATTTTAGAGCCCGAATTAAGTAGATATGAGAATACACTAGGAACTATAATTTCAATTGCCCCTCTAATCGGACTTTTAGGAACTGTTTTAGGACTGATGCGCTCCATGAGTGGCCTAACACTGCAAGCTATTAGCGAGAGCAACACAAATGTAATGTCTGGGATTAGCGAAGCACTGATCTCTACTGCAGCAGGCTTAACGATTGCAATCACAACCCTGATTGCCAATAATCTCTTCAAAAGCTTTCGACTCTCTCAACTTTATACTCTTCAAGCAGTCGCCTTAGAGATTGAGTCTAAATTTAAAGCCCAGAAAATACAAAACTATCAATAATGAGATCAAAATATCAATCAGTAAAGTCAAACAGCGGAAGTGAGGTCAACATACTTCCAATGATTGATGTGCTTTTTGCAATATTACTTTTTTTCATGCTATCAAGCATAGTCTTAACAGAAAAGAACCAAATCGCCGTTAAAAGGCCAACAATCTCGCAAACTGAGCAAGTTGGCAAAGCTAAAAAGACTATAACAATTACATTAAAAAATAATAGAAAGTTATACCTCGAAGAAAATGAACTTCTCACTGCTGAGCTATCTCAAAGATTAAAGCGTCTAAGTCAAGATAATTCCATAGACCAGGTCTTGATTGATGCCGATAAAGCATGCGTATATGGTGAAGTCATGGAGATTCTTGACATCGTCAAAGCAGCAGGGCTGAATTCAATTGGTTTGGCAGTTAACAACAGAGACATTTATGATCAAGAGTTATAAACAACAACAAAAAGCCCTTCTGCTGGCCTCCTTAATATCTCTTTCCATTCATGGAGGTATTGTATTAATCCTGACTGGAACTAATCAAGGAGGCAAATTGCATTTAGCAAAGAAGGTAGCTCCAATAAAAATTGAACTAGTCGAAATAAAAACCAAAAAACAACCAACACTACCCACAACACTCAAGCCAAAAGCAAAAGCCTCAATACAAAAGGAAGCATCTCAACCTATCCATCAACCGAAACCTACTATTGCGAAGAAAACCGCA
>QCVD01000055.1 GCA_003208835.1 Synechococcus sp. AG-683-C23
AGCTGGGCTGCTCCAGACGCTGATACCCCTGGAAAGCGGTGGCTTTTTGATTGGCAACAACCTGATCGATCGCATCCTGCAACGTGAGGTCGATGCTCACCGCCGCGGCCTTAGCCCGTTGACGTTGTTGCTCCATCGCCTTCTCAAAGCCAGCTAAATCAACCTCGATTCCCTGCTCCTCTGCAATTTCTTGGGTGAGCTCCAAGGGGAAGCCATAGGTGTCGTAAAGCTCAAAAGCTTGGGCGCCACTGATCTGCGTCGGCTTGCTTTGCAGCACATCGGTGAGCAGCTTCTCGCCCCGCTCCAACGTTTCCAAGAAGCGCGATTCCTCCCGCTGAAGCTCAGCCAAGATCACCTCCTGCCGCTCCAGCACTGAGGGGTGAGCGTCCTGCAGCAGTGCGATCGAAGCCTCCCCCATCATCACCAGGAAGGGCTGATCGATCCCCAGCAAACGACTGTGACGGACAACCCGGCGCAACAGACGCCGCAAGATATATCCACGCCCCAAGTTGCTGGCCGTGACGCCGTCGCAAATCAGCTGCGTCACAGCCCGACTGTGGTCGCCGATCACTTTGAGAGACGTTCGTCGTGCATCGTCGAGCTGGTGATAGTCGATACCTGCAAGATCAGCCGCTGCTTTGATCAGCGGAAAAATAAGATCTGTTTCGTAGTTGTTGGGCACCCTCTGAAGAATCTGAGCCATCCGCTCGAGACCCAGACCGGTGTCGATATTGCGGTTTGCCAACGGCGTAAGTCTGCCCTCAGCGTCGCGGTTGTACTGCATGAACACCAAGTTGTAGAACTCGATGAAACGGTCGTCGTCTTCGAGGTCAATGCCGTCATCACCGAGTTCAGGCTTGAAGTCGTAGTAGATCTCCGAACAAGGACCACAAGGACCCGTCGGACCAGATGCCCAAAAGTTATCGGCTTCATCCATGCGGATGATCCGCTTGGGGTTAACCCCCACCACATCGCGCCAAATCTGTTCAGCCTCATCGTCTTCCCTGAAGACACTCACCACTAGATGCTTGGGATCAATGCCATACACCTGCGTACTCAGCTGCCAAGCCCACTCAATCGCCTGTTGTTTGAAGTAATCCCCAAAAGAAAAATTGCCGAGCATCTCGAAAAACGTGTGATGCCGCGCCGTACGACCCACGTTCTCGATGTCGTTGGTACGAATGCACTTTTGACTACTTGTTGCCCGCGGAGCAGGCCGCTCCTGCTGACCAAGGAAGACCGGCTTGAACGGCAACATCCCAGCGATGGTGAGCAGCACCGTTGGATCCTCAGGAATCAAAGACGCGCTTGCCATCACTTTGTGACCCCGTTCCTCGTAGAACCGCAGAAACGCCGTACGGATCTCAGCGCCAGTGCGGGGCAGAGACGCTGCAGAAGACGACGAAGCGGCGGCAGCCATGAAAGGAAAGAAGGATCCATCCTTCATGATCGCCCCTAAGCCGCCGGCAGCGGTGCATGCACCGCCCCACAACGATCACGAGTCCCGCAATCGACTGCGACTTCAGTCGATTGGCTGGGCCTTGCTCGCTGGCATCAGCGCTGGGGCGATCGGCCTGGGATGGGGCTTAGAGCCTGGGATTCGTTCCGACGGATGCGGGCTGTTTTACGGATTATTGGCGTTTCATTTGCACCGCGCCGAACCTGATGACAAGCACTTACAAGCCGGCCTGGTGGGGGCAATCTGTGGAGTTCGCAGCCTTGGAATGCCCTTACCCCTTGACAACTGGCACTCCGATGGCTTGGCATTGGTGATGTTGGAGCTTCTACAAGTCTGGCTGCCGTTGATCGGCAGTGCTCTCTTCCTCCATAGCACCCTCCGCTTCCTGCCCGCGTCGGGGCCATGAGCCTGCTGCACGCCACCTGGCTTCCCGCCATTCGTACTTCCAGCAGTTCCGGACAACCGGCACTGCTCGTTTGGGCTGACACCTGGCGTGTCGCCTCACCGGAAGGACCTGGGCTCACACCAGCTCTGCATCCCTTCACCCTCGCCTCGGACGATCTCAAAGCTTGGTTGACCGAACGAGACCTGATGCCTGGGGGCAGCATCGATGCCACAGCCTGCCTCACCCTGCCAAGCCGCACCGTCAAAGCCCGCAAAAGTCGAACCAAAGCCAGCGAACCAGAGGCCGATGAACCCGCCTGGACCGGATTGCCCATGCAGGCAGGAGAACCCATTCCGAAACAGATGGAATGGTGGCCATGGCAAGTACAAGGCCTCGCAGTCGAGCCTTCCGCTGCAACGGAATGGCTTGCCCGTTTGCCCCTATCGGGCCGTCATCCAGATCTCGGAGATGAGCTGCGCTGGTGGAGTCATCTCCAACGTTGGTCGCTGAGCTTGGTGGCCCGTGGTCGCTGGATTCCTCAGATGGAATTAAGCAAAGGCGAGGGGTACCCCCACCGAGCGCGCTGGGTTCCCTTGCTCAACCGTGAGGAAGATCGACGACGCCTCGAAGACCTCGCCACCACATTGCCACTAGTGGCGACCTGTGCACTCCCATGGCGTGAGCCACTTGGGCGCCGCAGCAACCGCACCACCAGACTTCGCCCAGAAGCGATGCGAGCCGCTAATCCGGTCGCCTGCTGCCGCCCGAGGAGCGGTCGCCTACGGGTGGCCACCTTGCTTGAAGACTTGGTAGATGCGGAACTGCGCAAAGGATTCGAACCCGCCACTGAGGGGCTTGATCCCCTGCTGACCCTGTGGCAGGCGGCCCTGGCCTCAGAAACCGGTGTTGTTGAGGTGGGCAACGAAGAGGCAGAGCGCCTCACCGCGGCCAGCCTGCACTGGCGCGAGGGGATCGCCGGAGGCGTTGCCGCCGCCCGCACCTGCCTCGAACTGAACACCCCCAACGAAGGGGAAGAACTCTGGGATCTGAAATTTGGATTACAAGCCGAAGCAGATCCCAGCCTCAAGCTGCCCGCCGCCGCGGCCTGGGCGTCAGGAGCGGAAACTCTGCAATTGGGGGAAATCAAAGTTGATCAGGCTGGGGAAGTGCTGCTGGAGGGCCTCGGTCGAGCCCTCACGGTGTTCCCTCCCATCGAACGCGGACTGGAAAGCGCAACACCGGAAACGATGCAGCTCACGCCGGCGGAGGCATTTGTTTTGGTGCGAACAGCAACGCACCAGCTGCGCAATGCCGGTATTGGCGTCGAGCTCCCCCCAAGCCTTTCTGGAGGCCTCGCCAGTCGTCTCGGATTAGCAATCAAGGCAGACCTACCGGATCAGTCCAGGGGATTCACCCTCGGTGAATCTCTTGATTGGAGCTGGGATCTCATGATCGGCGGCGTCACACTCACCCTGCGGGAGCTCGAACGTCTCAGCGGGAAGCGCAGTCCACTGGTACGCCACAAGGGTGCCTGGATCGAACTGAGACCCAACGATCTGCGCAATGCCGAACGCTTCTGTGGAGCCAACCAGGAGCTGAGCCTCGATGATGCCCTACGGCTCACGGCCACAGAGGGAGAGCTGATGATGCGCTTGCCGGTGCATCGGTTTGATGCAGGGCCTCGTCTGCAGGGGGTTCTCGAGCAATACCACCAGCAGAAAGCCCCCGATCCTCTGCCGGCTCCAGAGGGATTCTCGGGACAACTCCGTCCCTATCAAGAACGTGGCCTTGGCTGGCTGGCCTTCCTGCATCGCTTCGATCAAGGCGCATGCCTGGCGGACGACATGGGCTTAGGCAAGACCATCCAATTGTTGGCCTTCCTGCAGCACCTCAAAGCGGAAAACGAACTCAAACGCCCGGTGCTGTTGGTGGCCCCAACATCAGTCCTGACGAATTGGCGACGGGAAGCGGAAGCATTCACCCCCGAGCTCTCGGTGAAAGAGCACTACGGCCCACGCCGTCCCTCAACCCCTGCCGCCTTAAAAAAAGAGCTTAAGGATGTTGATCTCGTCCTCACCAGTTATGGCCTGATGCAACGCGACAGCGAGCTACTAGACAGCCTCGACTGGCAAGGCGTTGTGATCGATGAAGCGCAGGCGATCAAAAATCCTGGAGCGAAACAAAGCCAAGCGGCCCGCGACCTGGCCCGAGCTGGAAAGACCAGCAGGTTCCGGATTGCACTCACCGGCACACCGGTGGAAAACCGCGTCAGCGAACTTTGGGCGCTGATGGATTTCCTCAACCCGAAGGTGTTGGGAGAGGAGGACTTCTTTCGCCAGCGCTACCGCATGCCAATTGAGCGCTACGGCGATATGTCGTCGTTACGCGATCTAAAAGCACGGGTGGGCCCTTTCATCCTGCGCCGGCTTAAAACCGACAAGTCGATCATTTCCGACCTACCCGAAAAGGTGGAGCTGAGCGAATGGGTAGGGCTCAGCAAAGAACAGAAATCGCTCTACAACAAAACTGTTGAAGACACCCTCGACGCCATTGCCACAGCACCCCGGGGGCAGCGACATGGCCAGGTGCTAGCGCTCTTGACCCGGTTGAAACAGATCTGCAACCACCCAGCCCTAGCCCAGCGCGAAGGGGCTGTAGACGACGAATTCCTGGGCCGTTCCGCCAAGCTCATGCGACTCGAAGAAATCCTCGAAGAGGTGATCGAAGCCGGCGATCGCGCTTTGTTGTTCACCCAGTTCGCTGAATGGGGGCACCTATTGCAGGCCTGGATGCAACAACGCTGGAAGTCTGAGGTTCCCTTCCTGCACGGCGGAACCCGTAAGAGTGATCGGCAAGCGATGGTTGATCGATTCCAAGACGACCCACGGGGACCTCAACTCTTCCTGCTCTCGCTCAAGGCCGGAGGTGTTGGCCTGAATCTCACCCGAGCCAGTCATGTGTTCCATATCGACCGCTGGTGGAATCCAGCGGTGGAAAACCAAGCCACAGACCGGGCTTATCGAATTGGTCAAACCAACCGGGTGATGGTGCACAAATTCGTCACCCGTGGCTCGGTGGAAGAAAAGATCGACCAAATGATTCGTGAAAAAGCTCGCATGGCTGAAGACGTCATCGGCTCCGGTGAAGACTGGCTAGGGAGCCTTGGCGGTGATCAGCTGCGCAATCTTGTTGCCCTCGAGGACACCTAACCATGAACTCAAACACGAACACAAACAGCGGCATCGCCGCTATTGGCGATGACGGCTTAGGGCAACAGCCCTGGTGGGTTGAGCAATGGATGGAGCTGATCAACGGCTACCGATTCAAGAAACGGCTCGAACGCGCTTGGGGCTACGCACGCGAAGGAAACGTCACCTCGATTCGCTTCGAGGGACGCCGGGTGCATGCTCGAGTACAGGGCACGGATGAAGAGCCCTACAAAGTGAAGCTTTGGCTCGATGTTCTTAACGATGAGGACTGGGGCTATGTGCTCGAAGCGCTCACCCAAAAAGCACGATGGTCCGCTCAACTGTTGGCAGGGATCATGCCGTCCGACATCGAGCGGGCCTTTGCTGCCAGTGGCAAACGTCTCTTTCCGTTCAAGCTTCAAGAGGTACGCAGCGAGTGCAGCTGCCCAGACAAAGCCAACCCCTGCAAGCACATCAGTGCGGTGTACTTCCTGATG
>QCVD01000056.1 GCA_003208835.1 Synechococcus sp. AG-683-C23
CAGTTCAAATAAATATGTGCATTCTGGAAGGGATTGAAGGGTGCAACCACCACAGTCAGCGGCAAGGATGCAAGGCGGTCGGCGACGATCATCCGACGAATGCGTTAGTTCACCCCGTCGAGCCAGCCAGCGGGAACGTTGACGCTGCTGCAATTGAACCTCAGCCTTTTCGCCAGGCAAAAAATCGTCAACAACGACGACCCATCCATTCCATCGAGCAATGCCTTTTCCATCGCGATCAAGGTCGGAACATTCCAGGTTGATCTTCGAGCCAGGCCTTGGCGTGCGCTCATTTCCAACCGTTTCTCCATCCATGCCTGAACTCCAGCCATTGCAAAGGCGTAACACCAGAGGCCGCAATGGCGTGGAGCCTCGCTTAATACCACTAAACTCCAAAAAGCCTGCCAAGTTCCATGAGCGTTGTCCGGGATCTCATCCTTCAAGCCGATGATGATCTGCGGTACCCCACCAGCGGCGAACTTCGATCGATGGTGGAATTTCTGGATCAGGGCGCGATGCGCGTTTCGGTCGTCAAAGTTTTGACCGACAACGAAAAAAAGATTGTCGACGAATCGGCAAAACAACTGTTTAGTCGGAAACCTGAATACGTCGCCCCTGGAGGCAACTCCTACGGGCAACGTCAGCGCGCCCAATGTCTGCGTGATTACAGCTGGTATCTACGACTCGTGACCTATGGCGTACTCGCAGGTAGTACCGAGTTGATTCAAGACATCGGCTTGGTGGGTGCACGAGAGATGTACAACAGTCTTGGCGTGCCAATGCCCGGGATGGTCGAAGCCATGAAAACGATGAAGGACGCTTCGCTGGCTTTGCTCTCCGACCAACAAGCCAAGCTCTCCTCTCCTTACTTTGACTTCTTGATTCAAGGGATGCAGACCTCCACCTGAACGCAAAACAGCCTGATGGTGAATCAATAAAAAGCCGGGCCAAAAGCTGCTCGGCTTTTATAAATTCAAAAACCTCAGCCATCCCAAACAAGACTCAGTCAAGGTCTCATCTCCAGGCCTAGATGAAACATGCAGGATCACGCAACAAAGGGTCAACAGAACAAGCGTCGCATGTGAGACGCGGTCCAGGTCTGTAAACGGGACACATCTGATCTCAGCGAGACCCAAGGTCAATCCTGTTACCAGAGAGGCAGCGATCCAAATCCACAACACCCTGCGTACCTGTGTCTATAGCAGGTACGCCTCTGTCAAAATGACTGCCAGAACATAGCTTTCACCGAAACAGCCTGGAATGGACAGGACATGGACAGACAACCGAGCAGAGAGTCAAGTCGCTAAAAAAATAAAAGACCCTTCTAACAGCAAAGAGCAAACGAGGAACTCTGGATGACCCCAGGAATTAAAAATCCCAAAAAAACGATGTTTACACTCACTCAGTAGTCTCAATCCAGACTCATTTCAGGTCTATAAATGAGTCGCATAAGAGACAAGCGGACCATGACAGATTGACAAAAATTTGCCTACTCGAAAATATCTCTTTTGTCTAGGACGAGACGCAGAGCAAGTCTAAGAGCAAGACTTAGAAGAGACAGGCTGACGGTGAATTAGCGGCTGCGGTAGAGCTCACGCAACAGTCGATAGGCTTCGTTCAACCGACGCATGGCATCAGTCGAACCTCCCGCGTCAGGGTGAACCTCTAGAGCTCGTGCCTTAAACGCCTCTCGAATGGAGGCCAACGTCACACTCGCGCCAGCCTTCGTCGACAGGCCCAAGAGCTTGAGTGCTCCATGCACGGTCATGGTGGACTCAAGCGTTTCGAAGGATGTGACCTGACGGCTGCGACGAAAGCGATTCACAAATCGCCGAATCAACGTCGGCATTCGATCGGCTAAACCAGCCGTTGCAAAAGGATCCTCCAGTGTTCCTGCCACCACCATCACGTGGCCGAGGGATGGATCACCTTGCTCCCAATCAGAACAAAGTTCCTGCATCGAGGCATTCGCAGCAGACCATGTGAAGGGTCTGCCGTCACTGGCATCTGTGGTCGACCACACATCCCGTGCAAGCCAAAGCATCGAGGCCTCCACAACGGTATCCCCAGGAGGTTGTCCGTAGAGGGACCGCCAGTGTTCATCGACTGCTTGGACAGCCGCGATTAAATCCACATGCGACACCGAGGAAAGCAAGGGATCTGCCAACACGGATTTGTCCGATTGATCTGGTCCTGAACGCGGGGACAGCGTGTCGCGAAGTTGCGTAGTACGCCGGCTAACGAAGCCTGGCAAGTCAATGCCAACAGCACTTGGTTGTGGGAGGTTTGGCTCAGACTCATCAATCGCTGGATCCGTTTCAGTTCCACGGATTAACACCAAACTGCTGGATTCAGACTTTGACTCTTCTGCTGCTACCTCAGCCGCGTCACTGTCCGTTAGACCCAACAACTCCGTCTGATCTTCGGGCTGAATCAGTTGTTCAAGGACAGACTCAAGAACAAGGCCCCTCGAGCGAACGCCATACTCACGCTTGAGCTGGTCAATCAGCGTCACCAATCGCTTCGACAGCGTGACGGTGATCTTTTGCTGATGGTTGGACTCCTCGGCGCTCACCAGTTCAACCTTGCTGACGAAAGACTATCGACCCTGAAGCTGTCGTAACCACTGTTGCTGGGTTCTCATTGCATCTGTGTAACGAGGGTCGCTCTTAGATTCAGCATTTAGTGCTCGATCAGCAGGAAGAACCTGATGGGCTGAAGGCTTTGGAGACATGAGGGATGGCTGCTGACTCAAGACAGGTTTGAGCGGAACTCTCTGCTGTTGTGCGGGCAAAGGTGGGGGCATTTTTGGAGAAACAGTTCTATTTTTTTTGATCGTGATGGTCTGTTGAACGGACTTTTGCTGAAGTTGTCGGCGACGCAATAGGGCTAACTGATCCACTGGAACGACACTCAGAAGATGACCGGGGGTAGCGTCAGCGGGATACACAAGCGTAACTTTGACGGGTGTGTCTTGATCCGGCAAAAGATTGATATCGGTAAGGGCCAAACTTTCTCCAGAACGAAGCCCTACATGAATTTCTTGTAACGTATTTTTTTGCTCAATCTGCATCGATCCACGAAATGCAGTAAAAGCCTTTTTACCCGAAACAACTGGATGACTCATGACAAGTTTATAATTACCACTTCCAATAAGATTCAAAGTAACCGAGTATCGAACACCGTAGGTACCAATATTATTAAGGGCGGAGTCGATCATCCGAACAGCTAGGGGATTGACTTGAATATCTTGTGTTCCAAAATGATGCCGAGATGTGCTGGTCAACGGAACATGTAATGCACCCTGAGTGAGGTCATGGTTGATCGAAGCACGATACTCATCACCAAGAGCAACGCCTGCCACGCGTGAAAATACGCGTCCCAATTGAATCTCCCGGATTCGATTTAAGTAAATTCGTCCGGGTGCAAGACGCCCGGAATCCAAAATAGAAAAAAGTTTTTGGTCAGAACTTGTTTGCTCTGTGGCAACGACCGCCATGGTGAAAGGAGCATCACTTTGCCCCTGCAGTAATCCATTGGCAATACCGCGAGCTGGTAAAACAGTTCTGACAACAATAACTCGCCCACCTGCTGGAATAGTCACTGAATCTGGAATTTTCCGATCCAATTCATTGCGCAAAAGTTGAACAGCGGTGGAATCGCCTGGACCCGTGTTCCATGGACGTTTTCCAAGGGGCTTAACCCCCATCAATTTGTTGCTATGATAGGGGGATTCAAAACTATTTTTGACCGAGCCTCGCTTAAATTTCAACGTAACAGATGTCTTGCCTGGGTTAGAAGCAATAAGAGCCAGTGTTAACAATCCACGGGATCGATTTCCTCCCAATTTTGAGGCATCACTTGGGTAGTATTTGTGATGCATGTGAACGCCAAATGCGCCATTAAATGTATAAATCGCATTGCTCAATGGACTATTGGTTTCAGCGGCAATAGCGGACCCTGGGGCGCTGTTCACCAGGATTCCCGGACCCGTCACGATCTCAGGCTGATTTGAATGCAAGACAGGCACGTTGTTGAAGGCGCCGTTTAAGGGACGTGCCCTCTGTCCAGCCAAGATCGCCACATAGGCATGGCCCAGGCCGGACAGTGTCAGCTCAGTTGCAGCAAGTGAGACGCATGCCAAGACCAAGGATGGGACTTTAATGAGACTCATGAAAGCTGTCGCCGCATTCTTTGGCTTCGCGGCGGCCCCAGCGGAGGTAAGCATTGACAGCCCAACTTAGAGCCAACTTCAACGGCTGCCAATCGAAAATGGTGGTCACATCAGGGAAAAAAATCAGTCAAGCTTGTGTAGCTACCAAATTTCGATGCTTCCTCCGTTCTGCTGCCCCCCCTCCATGGACATGGCTGGAATGAAGCGGCAGCACCAGCAGCGCAAGCACGCCATGCTTTCGATGTGGCGAGATGGTGTTGAGCGTCAACTTTCTGCTTTGAATGCGGCAATTGACACCTTGGAGCAACAGATGAACCGGACCTCAAATCAAGCCGACTAATCCGAATTCAAAAGATCGCGAAGACGTGCCAGCGCCCGCTTCAGTCGGCGCTGGATTGTCATAGCGGAAACCCCAAGTTTTTTGCCCGCCGCTCTCAGGCTGGTACCTTCAATCACCACTAAGCGAACAATGTCCTGCTCGTCTTGAGTCCAGTTTAGGCCCAGCTGTATTTGCTCACATTGCTCACTGCTTTCAATAGCTTTCCAGCAAAATTTCCGATCCGGTAAATACTCTTCATTGAGCTCAACCCAGTTAGATTTATATTTGTATTGTTGTTTGATTATTTGATCATCAAG
>QCVD01000057.1 GCA_003208835.1 Synechococcus sp. AG-683-C23
CCCTGGTGAGGTAGGCCGCGCTGAGGGATTGCATCACTCCAGCAGCCAACCAACTGCCAGCCTCCAGCTTCGCCAAGCCCAGCAGTGTTTGGCTTGTCCACTCCACCACCCCTTGGGCCAACGCAGCTCGAGCCAGGTGAGATGCAGCCTCTCGCAGCACATCCGAGTTCACGTCTGCTCCCCAAATCTCTCCCATCTGCTTCAACATCAAACCGTTAGCTACAGCAACGGCTAGGAGATCGAAGCTGGGGATAGGCGACACCAAAACAGAACCGGCAACGATCCATTGGGTGCGTTGCTGCAGTTGCTGAAAACGATGGCGCCGCAGACGTTCAAGATCTGCTTGCCAATCGCGATGCAAAGCTTCAAGCAGCCGTTGCCGCGCATCTGGAAGCCCCTGTGAGAGAGACCTTCGCAACGGAGCGAGTGAGGTACGTAGTGCGCCTGAACTTCCGATCACAACAACACGGTCGCGCCAACGCTCCGGCAAAACAGCTCCAATGTTGGCGATGGTCGTGTCGTCTGATTCGTTGTGGGATGAATGCACCATCAACCAGGTGGGCTGACTGGTTGGAATTTGCTGAAGCCATAGCAATTCAGCGGCCATCAAAGGATTGGACAAGCTGAACAAGATCCAATCGTGATCTTGTAAAACATCAGGCCACTGCCAATGGCCATCGGTACAAACCAGAGGATGGCAAAAAGAGAGTTGGAGTGACGTCGCCCCCGTAAGACTCTCTTGAAGCAACAAAGAATCGGGGGCACTGGATGGATCAACAGTGACCAGTGCCATCCGTTGTGGCCCTGAACGCTCTACAACAGCCCGAAGCGATCCACGACGACGCTCGTTGGCATCCAAATCGTCTTCGAACGACTCAAATTGATCGAGGACTGTGGTGCAGCGTTCCAACCAACCATCAACTGATTTGGGAGGCGTAAAGCGGGCTTTAGAAGAGCGCCCCAGCCACACCACAACCCCACCAACAACCAGAAAACCAAGCCCGCCGCCAGGGACATGGAGCACATCACTTAGCAACCACTGCCCTGCCATAACGCCTCCAGCCGCCAGCACCAAAGGCCTGATTAAGGACTTAGGAACCGAGAAAATCTGCGGTAGCGCAGCCGGGAGTTTCAACGCAACGCAAAGGAGAGCAGAACCTCTCTTAGCTCAACTCACCGCCCTGGACCAGGAAAACCGGCCAGACGGCGGACTTCTCCATACCGTGAGTGAATGAATTGACGTGATGCATGGGCGCCTTGCTGGCCAAGACCACCGTTGATCGTCGTCAAGACGTCCGCCGGGTTCTGGCCGTAGCTCTGGTCATGAACATCGCCATATCCATTCTGAAACTGGCAGTTGGTGTCGTGAGCGGCTCTTTAGCTGTGACTGCGGATGCGATGCACAGCGCAACAGATGCACTGTCGAGTCTCACAGGACTGATCACCAATAGCCTCTCCGATCCACGTCCGGATCGCGACCATCCCTACGGACATCACAAATATGAAGCCGTTGGTGCCTTGGGGATTGCAGCTTTTATTTTATTCACTGCGCTAGAAATACTGCTGCGTTCGAGTGAACGAATATTGGAAGGATTTCCACAAATTCGAGTAACGGCTCAAGGATTAGTGATTTTGGGATTGGCGTTGGGATTCAATCTTTTACTTGCCGGGTATGAATACAGCGAGGGGCACCGTCTTAATAACAGCCTGCTAAAAACCTATTCACAACATGCAGCAAGTGACGTTTGGACAACCGTTGTTGTCCTCGTAGGCATGACGGGAGCCATGTTTTTTAAAGTGAATTGGCTCGATATTGCATTAGCCATTCCCTTGGCATTGCTGTTAATCAAAGTGTGTTGGCAGGTCTTGCGCCAAACGCTGCCTTGGCTGGTCGATCACATCGCCATCGCTCCTGAATCCATTCATGCTGAATCCATGGCAATTCCAGGGGTTTTGAACTGCCACGACATCGCAAGCCGTGGAGTCCTCGGTCAACAGGTCTTCATCGATATGCATCTCATCGTTGATGCGGAGGATCTAACCAGCGCTCACAAAATCACCGAACGCGTCGAAACCCGACTCGATCAAAAATTTGGCCCCGTACGTTGCACAATTCACCTCGAACCGAGGGACTATGTGGAGGACGGTATTACCTACTCGGGAGCCCATGGATGAGTCCAAGTGGGGGCCAGACCCACTGGAGGGGTTAACAGACATCCAACGATTCGGGCTAAAAGCCGTCCTTTCTGACGTCAATGCTGCGGAGGGGTGGTCATGGCAACGCCCAGTGCTGCTTCGCAATCGCTGCTGGATGCAGCTCAATCAAATCCGACTGGATCAACTGCATCGATTTCTCCCCCCCGATGGTCACGCCGAGGCACCGGAGCTTGTCCATTACCAAACGCTCGTGCTTGAGGGAATTGATCCCTTAGTCGCCCAACAATCGTGTTGGGATGAATTCGGAATTGATGATTGTCAACGGGCTCTTCAAACCTTTTGGACTAGCCAAGAACGGCCTAATCATGGCTGGACTGCACAGCGATATCGAACTCTCGTGAGCCTTTATCGGGACTGCATCGAACGTGGCATCAACACCATTCCCATGCTGGTCTTAGCCCGCCAAGGAAGTTACGAGCCTCATCAACTGCATTGGCTGACGGCCAGCCCACCGGTGATGCGTCACACTTGCGCCTAACGACAGGCCAAGGGCCATGACTGATTCTTACAGCGATCCCCAACAGCAGGGTGCACAAGGCGAGGGGCGCCGAGAAGGGCAGCGCGGTCGCAGCAACCGTGGAGGCAACCGGGACGCTGGCGGGTTCCGCATTCGTTTAAGTGACAATGAAATGAGTGCTGCCAAGGCCTTGCAAGATGCCTTCAACCTGCGTTCACCGGTTGCCGTCCTTGGTTTTGCTGTGCGCACGTTGGGGCAAATGCTCGCCGATGGAAAACTCACAGAGCTGATCGAACAACAACAAAGCCAAGCCCCCAGCGGCGGTCGACGCGACTCCCGCAACCGCCGTTCCGATGACGACCGAGGAGGCCGTAGTTCAAAGCCAGACCCTTTCGCTCGTCCCAGCAAGCCCAAGGCAGAGCCAGAAGCAGAGCCGGAAGCAGCGCCGGAAGTAGAGCCTGAATCGGATGCACCCTCTGAACAGGATGTAACGCCAACGAGCAGCGAAGAAGCAGTCGCTACGGAAAGTAGCGATGACACCACGTCAGCGAGTTCATCCTCAGAGGAGACCAACAAGCAGACAGCTGACCCAGAGGCCTGATTCATGGCGCGGCCAAGGGTCCTCTCCGGTGTTCAGCCAACGGGAGCACTGCATCTCGGTAATTGGCTTGGTGCCATTCGCAACTGGGTTGATCTGCAAGACACCCACGACACTTACGTGTGTGTTGTGGACCTGCACGCGATCACGGTTCCCCATGACCCACGCCAACTCGCCACGGACACACGCTCCACAGCCGCTCTATATCTGGCGTGCGGAATGGATCCCAAACGCTGTTCCATTTTTATCCAAAGCCAGATCGCAGCCCACAGCGAGCTTTGTTGGCTCCTGAACTGCGTCACCCCGCTGAATTGGCTGGAACGGATGATCCAGTTCAAAGAGAAGTCGGTGAAACAAGGAGACAACGTGTCTGTTGGCCTGCTGGATTACCCCGTATTGATGGCAGCGGACATCCTTTTATATGACGCCGATTTAGTACCGGTGGGAGAGGACCAAAAGCAGCACCTTGAGCTCGCACGAGATATCGCACAACAACGCATCAACGCACGGTTCGGTTCTAAAGAAAATCCCGTCCTGAATGTGCCTAAACCGCTCATCCTCAAAGAAGGAGCCAGGGTGATGAGCCTGACGGATGGCCGCAACAAGATGAGCAAAAGCGACCCCAACGAGGGTAGTCGCATCACGTTGTTGGATCCTCCCGAGCTAATTACCAAAAAAATAAAGCGAGCCAAGACTGACCCCGAGCGGGGCCTTGAGTTTGGCAATCCGGAGCGTCCTGAAACCGATAATTTGCTGGGCCTATACGCAATCCTCAGTGGACAAGAGCGCGGTTCCGTCGCTACTGAGTGCGCAGATATGGGCTGGGGACAATTCAAACCCCTGCTGGCCGAAGCCGCAGTTGCTGCATTGGAGCCGATTCAAGCCCGCTACAGGGCATTAATCGACGACCCTGAGGAACTGGATCACGTCCTCGACCAAGGCCGCCAAAAAGCTGAGGCCGTTGCCAATGCAACGCTGAACCGCGTCCGTGAAGCCCTGGGATTTGCTAACAGGGCTTAATCAATGACAGCTTGATTGATTAACGGGACTAATCAATCAGCACTATCGACAGCAACACCATCAACCATCCACAGCACTACTAGATAAACCAAGTGAAACCAAAGGGTCTCGCGAGACTCTCATCGTTTTTCGCTTTGCAACAACATGCTGCAGAGCGAAAGTCAACCCACCGTCGCCACAACACTCCACAGAACGCAACATTCCTGCAAGATGAGCGTCCTCTGAAAGCCCTGCGTGTTTCAGCTGTTTCCAACCGTTGCATTGCTGTCCACTCGCACGTTCGTGGCATACACCGTCTTCAACGGTGTTTTGCTGTGCGCCAGTGGATCGTCCCTCTCAATCACCACGGCAACGACGGGAACATTGAACGCTTCCTCCCACGGCTTCACACGGGCTTCATTAGTCGAGGGATCTGAACAGGGCCCCTATGAACTCACTCCCGCACGCCGCGCCCTGCTCAACACCATCCGTTACGCAGAAGGCACCTGGAAAG
>QCVD01000058.1 GCA_003208835.1 Synechococcus sp. AG-683-C23
CAGCAAATTTCATCCGAGCGCGTCGCCCAACTCCCCATGCGACTCACTCCACCTACCGAGCAAGCCCATCAGGCGAGAAAAGCTTGCACAAATAGCAACGAGCCAACTCGTTGCTTTGGTTCTTGGAACAGGTTTCAGCGCAAGCCCAGCCTTAACTGCAACAAATCAAGCCTCTGTTCGTTTCTCTGGACGGGTGCCAGCTTCATGCATCCATCAACGAAACAAAAACCAAACCTTCGAGCATCTAACAAAGAGTAAGGATCTTGCGTGGAAGGCAAGTTTCTCTCGCGACCACAAAACAGCAACTTGTCTTATTTACTGATCGCTGCAGTACCAACGCTTTTTAAGTAAACCCAGACTTTCCAATCTGGATTCAAGATCAATGAACGGTTGAGAACTCATCAGAAACCTTATCGATTACTTCGAGAAAGAACGTACCTTGTCACTCCAGCAGAAGGAGATAAAAAAGATTGCCACTCAACCAGTCTCGAACGGCTGACCCAGAACATACGGATAATGAAGACATGAGCTTGTCTGCTGCCCCGAACGAACGCTTCGACGTGATCGTCGTTGGCGGTGGCCATGCCGGATGTGAAGCCGCCATCACCACGGCCCGGCTCGGATTCAACACAGCGCTGTTCAGCCTCAATCTCGACCGCATCGCCTGGCAGCCCTGCAACCCTGCCGTCGGCGGACCCGCCAAAAGCCAGTTAGTGCATGAGGTGGATGCTCTTGGAGGCGTGATCGCCCGCCTCGCCGATGCCACCGCGATTCAAAAACGCACCCTTAATGCCAGCCGCGGCCCCGCCGTCTGGGCCCTACGCGCACAAACCGATAAGCGGTTGTACTCCAGACAAATGCTGCAACTTCTACAGCACACGCCCAACCTGGCGCTCCGCGAAGCGATGGTGACCGGCCTCGAGGTGGAAGGAGAAGGAGAGCAACAACGCATCCAAGGAGTTCGGACCTACTTCGGCAGTGTGTATTCGGCCCAAGCCGTTGTGCTCACCGCTGGCACCTTTCTCGGGGGCCGCATCTGGGTGGGGCATCAATCCATGGCCGCAGGCCGTGCCGGGGAACAAGCAGCGGAAGGTCTCACCGAAACCCTGCAAGGCCTCGGCTTCCACACCGATCGCCTCAAAACCGGCACCCCTGCCCGGGTGGACCGACGCAGCATCGCCCTGGATCAGCTGGAAGAACAGCCCAGCGATGCCGCCGACCGCTTCTTTTCTTTTGATCCCGCCGCGTGGGTGAGCGGTGAACAGATGAGCTGCCACATCACCAGAACAACGGCAGCAACCCACCAACTGATTCGCGACAACCTGCATCTCACCGCCATCTACGGCGGCGTGATTGACAGCAAAGGCCCCCGCTACTGCCCCTCGATCGAAGACAAGATCGTCCGCTTCGCAGACAAGGAAAGCCACCAGATCTTCCTGGAACCCGAGGGGCGCGACACCCCCGAGATTTACGTCCAGGGTTTCTCCACCGGCCTACCGGAGCCGATCCAACTGCAACTGCTGCGCAGCCTGCCTGGCCTCGAGCAAGCGGTGATGCTGCGGCCCGCTTACTCAGTTGATTACGACTACCTACCTGCCACCCAACTCAAACCATCCCTCGAAACCAAGCGGGTACAAGGGCTATTCAGCGCCGGCCAACTCAATGGCACCACCGGTTATGAAGAAGCCGCGGCCCAGGGCCTGGTGGCAGGTCTCAACGCCGCCCGGTTGATCGGTGAGCAAGAGCCCGTCCACTTCCCCCGAGAGGGCAGCTACATCGGCACGATGATCGACGACCTCGTGAGCCAAGACTTACGCGAGCCCTATCGCGTGCTCACCAGTCGTAGTGAATACCGCCTGATTTTGCGGGGCGACAACGCCGATCGCCGCCTCACTCCAATCGGGCGTGACCTCGGACTCATCGACGACCGGCGCTGGCAGTTGTTTGAGGAGAAACTTCAGGCGATGGATGCTGAGAAAAAACGGCTGGAATCAACACGGCTCAAGGTGAGTGACCCTGTGGCACCAACCGTGGAGAAAGAAACCGGTGCACCGATCAAAGGTTCGATCACCCTGGCGGACCTACTCCGCCGCCCACAGATCCATGCCGCAGATCTCGTGCGCCATGGCCTCGCTGATGGCGATCTCCCCCTTCCCGTACGAGAAGGCGCTGAAATCGACATCAAATACAGCGGCTATCTCCAGCGGCAGCAACAGCAGATCGACCAGGTGAAGCGCCAAAGCCAACGCAAACTGCCGAGTGATTTGAACTACGCCGCCATCGGCACCTTGTCCCGTGAAGCTCGCGAAAAACTCCTTGCCATCCAACCCACCACCCTGGGGCAAGCCTCACGGATCCCTGGCGTGAGTCCGGCCGATGTCACCGCCCTGTTGATGTGGCTGGAACTTCAGAAGCGCCAGACCCTCGCCCCCACCACGCAAGCTCGATAGCTTTGGGGTCCTCAAGGCTCTGCTTTGGTCGCTCGCCATCCCATATCCCACGCCTATTGGACACTGCGTGCAGAGCAGGTGCTGGATCGCGTCTTCGACAACACGTCAGGGTCGACACGCCAAAGTTCACCAAGCAATCGCCAACTCGTGCCCGTGGAGGTTGCCGTCCACGAACCCATCCAGCCTCTGGCGCCTCCACTAGCAGCGCAAGTGACGCCTCAAGCTGCACCGCATGTGGCAGCGCAAGGCTCCCAGTGGCAAATACCCCTACTAACTGGCATCGCCGTGACTGGATTGATGAGCAGCGGTTGGCTGCTCTTTGATCTACAACGCTCCGCTCGCACACTCGAGCGAGAACGCAACGTGGCACTCGTGGAACGCCTGCGTGCTTCCGAAAAAGCCATTCCTCCAACCCCTGAGCCAGCGACAGTCGATCGCCTCGAGCCGCTCACCCTGCCCATCCAATCCCTACCGATGCCAACTATTGGCCTGGCATCCTCTGGGATCACGGCAACTGAGGTGGCTCCCATCGGCCTACCTCTTCCCGTGCTTATCGGCGTCATGCAAAGCCCGGGGGGCCGCAGTTCCGCAATCTTCCAACTCAACAACGCTTCACTCTCCGCAGCCATTGGCGAAAGTCTTGGCAGCAGTGGCTGGACGCTGGAATCCGTCGGAGAGTCAAGCGCCGTGATTCGCAACAACGGTCAAGTGCGCACGCTCTCTGTTGGAGGAGTGTTCTGAACACACCATCCAAATTACTTGCCTCGCCTCGACACCTTTGGCAAGCTCCCGCAGCAACCGTATTGGCCGGAGATGGACCACGGCAGCTGCCTGGGGCGTGGCGACTGATGTTGCTGGGGGATGGCAGCCCCACCCGCCATCTCCGCTTGCTCACCGGTGAACCCGTCGCCATCGATCTGATCGCAATGGAAGCAGAACAGGGGGAACATCCCGGTGCTCCTACCGAAGTGAAGGAACTGCAAGCCCCTCTCTTGCGCCGCCAGGTGTGGCTCACCTGCGGAGGTAAACCACTGGCTTGGGCTGAAAGTTGGTGGAATCAAGCTGAAGCAGAGCTCCACCTACAAGACCGCAATCAGCCGATCTGGCAAAGCCTCACCCAGGGACGATCCGAACTCTTCCGTGAAGTCGATGGTCTTGCTCTTGTTGAGGCGGATTGGCTAGAGAAAACCTTTGGCCATCGCGGACCGTTCTGGAGTCGCCACTACCGCTTCTTTCGCAGTGGACGAGCGCTCACGGTGATCCGAGAAGTGTTTAGTCCACAGCTTGAAACATGGCTTGGCTCCACCCTGCGCCAAGAACTTCAAAGGAATTCATGAACAAATCTCCCGTTATATAGGGATTTGTTTTTGACAACTTGCGCTCCTAGACGTGATGCACACGATGGACAAAGTTTGTTTCAGAGGGTCATGGGGAGCAGCACATCGTGGATCAGCCTCAACGACCTTGGTCGCATCTATGGCATCTCCGTCATTCATTGCAGCAAAATTCTGAATCAGCACGGCTGGCGTGATCGCCGCGGCCAGCCCACCAGCGACGCCATCAATGCTCAGGCGGCCAGACAGCTCGGCCCCCATGGGCACACGCAAAGTTTTGTTTGGAACCAAGACATTTGCAGGGGTTTATTGGAAGCCCAGGGGCACAAGCCAGTGAGCCTTCAGCATCAAATTGATCAATGGAGCCAAATGCTGGAAGCCATGCAATCGGGCTCCCCCTCTATTACATCCACGGCAGCTCAAATGGCCGAAGACATGCCAAACGAGCTGGTCGATGCAGTGAACCAACAACTTGCCGACAGGGGGTGCTCCTTTCGGGTTCACCCCCACTCCCGATCAGGCGAGACGAAGAGCCTCGCCCTGTTGAGCTGATGTTTTAATCAGATCCCGCAATTTGTCCTCATCGACATGGCTGAGGCTGGTCTTGACCAGACGCGCATGGGGTGCGTAACTGCGCAAACTTTCCACCACACGATCAGGGGTGC
>QCVD01000059.1 GCA_003208835.1 Synechococcus sp. AG-683-C23
GTACTTGAATCTAAGTAGTAAATAACCAGAAGATGAAGGTCCCCATATAGGGGGCCTTGTTTTTATGAGTAATTAAAGGCGATACATATTCTATTAGAACTTGTTGTTAATGGAATAGTTTCATGACCAAGATGACTAGGAAATAAAACTACAAGCCCTTCTTCCGGTGTAATCATCACATCATTATGAAATGAGTGTAGAAGTAAGTTGCCTCCATTAAGTGTCTCATTTAGACATTCGTGGGAGAGTTTAATATAAATAACTCCACTTACAATTGCTTCAGGATGAATGTGTCTTTTCTGGTAACCACCTTTGTTTAAAAGAACACCCCAACCACTAAGCTTATTTTTAAAATTCTTAGTATTGCACATTTCGACCAATAGAGGTCTAGATCCTACGAATTTGGAAATAAGAGGACTCAGTCTGTTAGTTAAGTTAATCATATTTTCATCATTCGTACCAAGAAGAAGTTCATGTGACTGCATGCCAAATCTTGTTGGCTTACCAGCTCGATCACAAATTAAACTTTCTTGATTTTTAATATACCTTTCAATTTCAGGAAGATACTTATTCCGCTCGGCAACAGAAGCGTACAGATTAAATCTTTCAAAATGTGGAAGTGGCATGACACTATTAATATCCTCAATAGAAGAAGCAATATCCAATGGAAGGTCAGAAATGACCGACCAATAATATATGGGCTCAATTAAATGTTTATATTCGAAAAGTAATTTTGTGACTTTCAGCCAACTACAGGATTCTACATTATGATACAAATTGGATAGAATAGAACTACTTTTTTGATTAATTCTTTGAATTTCTGTAACAGCCTCTGGCGCATTAGGTACAATATTAAGGCATTTATTCAAAAGCTGAAGAGACTCCTCGTCTCTACCTAACATAGACAAGAACAACGCATAATTATAATTACTTAAGAAATGATGGCCATGAGTTTTGATAAGGTTCTTATGAATATCTTCTGCTCTTTGATAGTTGCCAAGCTCGCTTTCGGTAATTGCTAACTGCGTAAGAAGGCTTGGATCATTAGAATTCAATAGACATGATTGTTCGAGAATTAATTTTGCTTTAACTAATTGCCCAGAATTAATTAATATAGATGAAAATCTACATGCCAGTTCAATATGATTAGGACAATGCTTATGAAGAAACTCAAAACATTCACAGGCAGCAGAGATATCCCTAATATTAGACGCACAATCGCCAACAATATTAGAAATTGCAAAGGGGAACTGTCTTAAGGCCTTAGTCCTAATAATATGATTAAAAGTTACAATGGCTTCATGGTGTCTATGCTGTATATGCAATAATTTAATCAAATTAAAGGCAGCCTCAGAAAATTCATTATCTAATCTCGTGGCCTCTTTAAAAAGCTCTTCTGCCTTTTGCATGCTTCCACGCATGGCTGCATCGACGCCTTTTTTATTAAGCTCAAAAACATCAGAACTCATTTTTGTTATGCATAAAAAAGGGGTATTCCTGGGGAATACCCTTTATACTAAGGAATTTTAAATATTAAATCATAAAATCATCCGATGACTTTGAATTCTTCGTCCAACTCAGCATCCTTAAGAGATTGACTGATTGAGGGATTGACTCCCTTTAGAGAGAGACTGAAATCAGCTCCTCGCTGCTGTTTTGTAAACAGGAGGTAATTCCATCCAATATCGTCAACAGTCTTAAGGCTTGTCATATCCAAAACCATTCCCTTTACGCCAGTTAACTTCTCTACTTCTTTCTTGAAGAGAGAAATTTCATTCTTATTTAGATCACCATCTAATGCAAAGTTAGCAATTCCATTTTCAAAATTAACTAGGTCAGCACTAAAACCAAGACCTGCTGGCTCTATACGCACGCGAACACGTACTGGTTTATCAGTTTCTGGAAGATTAACAATAAGATTCTTTTTATCGAAATCAGTATAGGCTTTATCATCAATCCAGACCTCGGCTAATTCGATGCTTCCTGCAGGCAATAAATCGGGTGCGACTCGAAGTTTATTATCTGGCCACGCCTGTGGATTAGGCTTAAAGAAGAAATCCATTGGTTGTTTGTTAACAAGCAGATTAGTATAAACAGCTGCTAAGAAGCAAAGTTCAAATGAATGATATCCAGCCATTGAGTGACTGCCCTTGCCTCTTTCCGAACCGAGTGAGTAAGGCTGGCCATTAGCAAGAACATTAAAGTAAATTGCTCCTTCTTCATAATCAAGGAACCAACCATTATAAAAGGCGGAACCTTCACGTGCATAATTAAGGTATTCAGGCTTGTCATTGTAGACCCCAGCCATAATGTAGTAAGCAAGAATTCCTTGTTCTTGTTGCCACCATGCCTTTCTGTCATGCCATACACGACGATAATTCTCTTCCCCATCCTTAAGCGTTCTTTCCATCATGTCGTACCAGCCACCGCGCTGATTATCGCAACCTGCAGCTGGTATTGCATCAGCGATTTGATGAGCAAAAGTCTTATAACTCTCTTTTGGCATCAAACTATGCATCCTTGTCAGATTCCAAGCCACTTTCAAGTTGTGTCCCACAACACAACGAGCTTGATGAATACCCCATTTTAGATCATGTGACCAGTCATCAAAGAACTTTTCATTCATGAAAGGACTGTAGCCATAATCTGGAAAATGATCGCAAATAGTATCAAAAGTATCCTCTAGGAATCTTCCGTAGTTTTCGTCACCAGTAGCAAGATAAAGATTAATTAAATATGCAGGAGCATGATCGCCTACAGAATTCCAGTTTTTCTTAGCCTTATTTACACCAAGAGATTCAGCATGTGCGTCAAAAGTTACCGGATCAATGTGGGAATAATAACCACCATTAGGACCATGATCTTTGTAGTAACGATTTAAAAATGAGATAGTATCATCGATATCCTCTTTGATATCGTTACCTCCGATTATTCGCCATGTTTGCGTAGGACCAGCTAAAGCATAAATCTGTTCATAACAAGGGATTGCGTTACCCCCTTCATCTCCACCTGCCGTGGAGCCCATGTACTTACGGACACTGCCATCACCTTGTATATCAATTTGGCTGTACCAATAACAAATACCCTCACTCTTATTCTGATGTCTAAAATGTCGCTGCATATATTCCGTACCATTTGTAGCTGCTTCTAAAGCACGCTCATCACCCGTCATCATATATGCGGATGCGAAACCGTAGATAAGCCTGGAGACGGTATCCAAGTTTTGAACACCATCTTGTTTTTCACCTTCTGAACTCAGATCTGTTCTAAAGTTTTTGAAATCAATCTTCTCACCTTCATTTACCTTAAATTGCGCTTCAAGATAAAAATTCAATAATTGTTGAACTTGCTTGATCCACCAATTTTGGTCCTCAAATCTGAGATCCTCTTTAGTGCGACCGAAGAGCAACAAATGTTTTGCTTCAAATTTAAGACGATCTGTCTCTGGATAGAAAAGACCGTATACATGAATAAAACGATCTACTACAAGAATATGAGATAAGTCAGGTGCCATTTGAAATGGCTCACCTAGATTTCTTACTAATTCAGCATAGGCGGCATCTGTAATTTTGACAGTAAACATCCTGCCATCAGATGTTTCAAGCTCAATTTCACCCTTACAATCGAATACTTCTGGATAAGAGACTTTTCGAATGTAGCCGGCGATGAGGTCAGAGAATGGAAAAGAGAGTGAATTGGAAGAAGTCATTGAAAATCAGAAAAAAATTCAGAAGCAATTAATAGTGACGAAGACTTATGGAACAGCCTTCGAAGAAAGTACAACCACACTTCTTGGAGTTAAAGTATAAGATTTATCATCAATGGGGATTTGCTTCTCTACCGGAGAAATATCGTTAGGGGAAGGAAGCGCAGTATCGATAGCTCGATACCATTTAAGTCCATTTACTTGTGGAATCTCAAATTCAAGAGCCTCCCAATACATATTAAACATCACATGAATATTTAGCGTTTGATCGCCATTTACATCTGTATCACCAAGAGTCATAGAGAGGCATCGGGCCTGAGAATCATCCCAACCTGGGCTATTTAATTTAGTACCATGCCATGAAACGTCTGCAAGACCATACTTATTGGTAGCTCCAGTAAAATACTTACCTTTAAAATGGTCTATATAGCGCTTACGCTTTTGAATAAGTTGTGACCAAAAACGAATCATGTCTTGGCTCTCGTTCGAA
>QCVD01000060.1 GCA_003208835.1 Synechococcus sp. AG-683-C23
AGGCTTCAACGAAGTTTTTAAAGATCAATTGGCGTTGAAGGCACGCATCGGTCACCGTCCAATGCGGTAGCCGGCTTGCCAAATCCTGGATTTGGTCCTGATTCAGTCGCTGTGTTGTCATCGTTGAATCAGTGAAGACTCCCATCCTGACTTGGTTCATCCGCGAGGTCATGGAGACGGTCCACGAGAAAGTCCACCTCGGTTTCGACCCCTCCATCGTTTGCCCAGGCTTCGGCGTCATGGCGGGTCTGAATTTCCTCATTGATGCGAAGGGTTTCCCTGGCAAGAGATTGCTCTTCACCCATGAAATGACAAGCCACCGTTCGTTGATGCGGGGCACTGCGGTGCTCCCATAGGTAGATGGCCTGCCAGGTTCCCAAAACCAGCCGACCCTCCTGAACACTCAAGCTCATGGTTTGGCTGGTCAGAGCGGTGCGGATGTGGCCCGGCATGTCATCGACACCCTCGTCGTTATGGACGTAAGAACGACTTTCTGGCACCACGTCTGCCATCCAAGCCTCGAGGTCTTGAAGAACCCGTGGATCCGCATTCTCATTAATGGTGAGGCTGGCGCTTGTGTGGAGACAGGTGAGATGCAACACCCCTTGGTGCAAACCAGTGGTTCGCAGCCAGGCATTCAATGGCCGATCGATCCGGGTGAAGCCTCGTCCTGGGGTTGATAGGTCCAGTTGATGAAGAACCTGGCGGAGGGGCATTGGTGTGGCCTGATGAAGACGACATCGTTGAAGTTTGGAATGTGGCTGAACGCGCTGGACCGCATCAACAATTGATGGTCACGGCTAATGGTCACGGCTGACGGTCAACGTGGGGAAGCGTCGTCGGCGCAGCATGTCCCGTACTGATCAGCCGGACCTCACATTGCTGTTCGACGGTGGATGTCCTTTATGCGTACGAGAAGTTCGCTTCCTGCGCGGGCGAGATCGCCATCACCGCATCGCCTTTGTCGATATCGATGCACCGGATTACAACCCCACTGATTACGCAGGCATCAACTACAGGATGGCGATGGGGCGGATCCATGCGTTGACGTCCAAGGGTGCTGTACTCATTGATGTGGCTGTGTTTCGAGAGGCCTATCGCCTGATTGGTTTGGGCTGGTTGTATGCCCCCACGCGTTGGCCTCTCATTGCTCCCTTGGCCAATCTTGCTTATGGATTTTGGGCGTCAAGGCGCCTGCGCTGGACAGGCCGAGCTGACTTGGACACGCTTTGCAGAGATCGCTGCAACCTGTGATGAGGAAATGGGGGAAAGGAGCATCGACAAATGGCTTCGCTCCTGAGCGATTTCCCCTATTAAAAACTTAGTAATTAATGTCATCCCTGATGGGACGAATTGAGCAAGATTGTTGATTCTGGCTGCGTTTAGTCCTTGGCGTTTATGCCGTTGCCTGCTTGTGGCACGTGGGGTTTGGATCGGCTACTAAAGCTTTAGCCACTACGCCGCTTCTCTTGAACCGTTCCATCAGTGTTTCGAGAGCCTTTGATGTTCTTGGCCGTATTCTCATCGCCGCGTTGTTCGTGAACGCGTTGCCCGGAAAAATGACTAACTTTTCCGGAACCGCTTCATTCATTGCATCGAAAGGAATCCCTGTGCCTCTCTCAAGTGCACTCTTGGTTTGCGCAATTGTGGTTTTGATTTTTGGCTCCGTATTGTTGGTTTTTGGAAGCAACACGATTCTCGGCGCTTCGTTACTGCTGATTTTTCTTGTCCCTACAACCCTAATTTTTCATACCAATCCCCTTGATCTTCCGCATCTCTTCACCAACCTTGCGGTGATTGGAGCGTTGATTTTGGCGATTACGCGTTCGACGGGTGGTTCGGTGCCAAGTTTTCGCTCTTTAAGAGCGCGACGCCGTTAAACAGATGTTCTGTTGTCTCGTCAGGGCATGCGCTCCAATCGTCATGATGGTCACAGTTTTCGGGACCCAGTGGCAGATCTGATCACAGCCTGGGACAAGCTTGGCGCTCATATACGAGAGACTGCTCTGACGGGGAGCATCCAAAGCACGCTTTATTGGGACCAGAACACGCGAATGCCCAGGAGCGGATCAGCTTGGCGTGGGGAGCAGCTGACTCTTTTGGCGGGCCAGTTGCACGCGAGGCAGAGTTCGCCTGCCTATGCCGAGCTCGTTGCGGAAGCGCGCCAAATATGGGCTGGAGGTGAGCGATGTCTAGAGCAGGGGCGCAATCTTGATTTGTTGGAGCAGGATCTCAGACGTCAGCAATCGCTTGATCCAGCCTTGGTGAGTGCTTTGGCCACGGCAAAGGCTGATGGCTACAGCCGCTGGCAACAGGCTCGCCAAGACTCGGATTTCAGTTTGTTTGCACCGGCTTTGCAAATGCTGATCGACCTGCGTCAAGAACAGGCGCGTCAATTGGCTGAGCCTCGTTCCTGCTGGGAAACATTGGCGCAACCCTTCGAGCCAGATCTCACGCTGGATCGGCTGATGCAATTGTTTGCGCCATTGAAAGAGCGTCTTCCTCAACTTGTGGCAGAGGTGGCTGCACCACCTCGTTCCCGCTCTGCGTCGTGGGAGCTGTCGGAGGTTGCGCAGCAGTCTCTTTGCGACCAACTCTTGATGAGCTGGGGGCGTGATCCGGACTCCACGTGTCTGGCCCGTTCTCCCCATCCGTTTTCCATCACCCTCGGTCCATCGGACTACCGGATCACAACGCGGGTGGTTCCGGGCCAGCCCCTGTCCTGCTTCCTCGCAACGGCGCATGAATGGGGCCATTCTCTGTACGAACAGGGTTTGCCAAATCAAAGCCACCAGTGGTTTTCATGGCCGGTGGGCCAAGCCACTTCGATGGCGGTACACGAAAGCCAATCGTTGTTTTGGGAGAACCGCGTGGCGCGAAGCTTTGCGTTCTCAGAGCAGTGGTGGGAGCGTTTTGTTGAGGCGGGCGCTCCGCTACGAGCACCCCGGGATCTCTGGTGCGCCATGAATCCACTGTCGCCGGGGCTGAATCGAGTAGAGGCGGACGAGCTCAGCTATGGGTTGCACATCCTCATTCGGACAGAGCTAGAGATTGCTCTGCTGGAAGGCGGTTTGGCGGTGAGTGATCTGCCGAATGAATGGAATCGGCGTTACGGCGAACTTCTTGGTGTGACTCCTAATAATGATGCAGAAGGCTGTTTGCAGGATGTGCACTGGAGTGAAGGGCTTTTCGGTTACTTCCCCTCGTACCTATTGGGTCATTTGATCAGCGCTCAGATCAGTGAAGCGATGATCGAAGCGATTGGTTCTCCAGAGGATCATGTCGCTCGCGGGGATATGGCCCCTTTGCTGGCCTGGCTCCGCGAGCATGTTCATCCCTTGGGCCGTTCTGTCAATGCTGAGCAGTTGGTGGAGCAGGTGACGGGTCGCCCGCTCGACGCTGGATCATTCCTGACGTATCTCGAGGGCAAGTTGGCAGCATTAAGCAACGCATAATTATCAAGCACAATTGCGTATATATATCGTATGCATATGCGTGTGATATCGTTCATCCTGGCGAAAGTTTGGGACGATTGGATGTTGCCCCGTAGGATCCCGGGCGCTGTTCTTCGCCTTGTATGGCCAACCTCGATCAGGCTCCGAGCCGCAGCATGCCCAACCTGTTGCATGTGCTGCCCGCATTCGCTGATGAAGCCAAGCTTCGTCTCAACACGATCGTGGAGCTGAACTCCAACACGATCAATAAGTACGAGCTGATTACTGAAACTGGCCACCTCAAGCTTGATCGTGTCGGCTATTCCTCCCTGTCGTATCCGTTTGCCTACGGATGTATCCCTCGCACATGGGATGAAGATGGTGATCCCCTTGATATTGAGATTGTCAATGTGACAGAACCGCTCGTCCCGGGATCAATCGTGGAAGCTCGCATCATTGGTGTGATGACGTTCGACGATGGAGGAGAGGTGGACGACAAGGTGATCGCTGTTTTAGCGGATGATAAGCGCATGGATCACATCAAGAGCTTTGAGGATCTTGGCGCTCACTGGAAAAAGGAAACGACTTACTACTGGGAGCA
>QCVD01000061.1 GCA_003208835.1 Synechococcus sp. AG-683-C23
CTCAGCGTCTTCCAGTACTTCGCTAATCATTTCGAGGCTCAGGACTGCTTGGAGGTTGAGGCCCCTGGCATTGAGTCTTTCTTTGGCCCGGGTGTCTTGCAGGCCGCCATGGTCCAGAAAAACCACGACATCGTTCACTTTGAGACCAGATGATTCGAGCTTTGCGATGCCGTCCAGCACACTTCCGCCTGTGATCAAGATGTCATCCACCACCGCAACTGTTTCGCCATCATTGAATTCGCCTTCCACTAGTCGTCGCGTGCCATGGGCCTTAACTTCTTTACGTGGATAGATCAGCGGCTTGTGTAGTTGCAGAGATAAACCAGTGGCGGTTGGCAATGAGCCATAGGGAATCCCAGCAATACGATCAAAGTCGAGAGTTCGCAGCACTTGGGCATAACAATTGAGAACGCGATGGAATAGAGCCGGGTCTGAAATGATCTGGCGTAAATCCACGTAATAATTAAAAACTGCACCACTGGCTTGCTGGAATTCACCAAATAAGAGGCATTTGATATCGAATAAATCGATGACTAGCTCTTTTAGGTCTTGCTCCTTTGCTGTTCCTTCTACATTAGTTTTCTCAGCTGTGCTGGATTGATTGGCATGTGGCCAGATTCGACATTCTTCCTTCGGATGTTGGCTGAGAAATTCATGCTGTGTATTGAGATGCTCCTCTCTAATTTTGTTAATTCGTTTCTTCAGGTCAGCGGTCTGTCTATTGATATCACTTTCATTGAGAAGACTTTGGGGCAGTGGGAGAAGTAGCCCATCCCCAGCATGGTTGAGGCCACTTTCGAGAAGCTGTTGCAGATTGCCCTCTTCTCCCCAAAGGGAGCGCAGCATCACAAATCGTTCTGGTGCGGCTTGACGGACTCGCTTCAGAATTTCTGGATCCCTGGTGCCAACTTCCAAAAGGATCTGATCTACTGTTCCCCAACGCTGGCTTTCGCGAACCACTTGTAAGTAGAACGGCTCGTCTTCATTGGGGTAGTGCTGAAGAACTTTCGCTGCGGGATTGGAGCTATGGCAATTGATCACGACTCCTTTGCCTGGATACAGCAAAAAAGGCGCAGCGATGTCTTGTCCTGCAATCGGATTGAGAGTGACGGCGTCAGCGTGCAGCGTTTGGAAGAGGTAAGAGGCGATGGCGCTTGAACTATTCAGGTCACCATGTTTGATATCGATAATCAGAGGAAGGTCATGTGGAAGCAGTTCGCGAACTTCCACCATCAGCTCCACCCCTGCTGACCCCATTGCTTGATAAAAACCAAGACTTGGTTTGTACGCGCAGACGTGATCTGAGGTGGATTCGATCACTGATTTGCACCAAGACCGTGCCTGACTCAAGAGTGAGCTCCCTCCTAAGCCTCGAGAAGTGGCCCAGCTGCGGAGCATTTCAGGGTTGGGGTCAAGACCGGTCACAAGCAGAGACGATCTGCTGTTGATGGCCTCGGTGAGTGCCGTGAAAAAAACCATGGCTCTCATTGATGATTGAGACCAGATTGCGCTGTTCTTTGGCGGTATCTCTCTCTACATCAATCAATTGAATCAATTGCAATCGATGCCGTGGTCGTTCGACAGGAGAGTTGCTGTTCTTTAAGTTGAGGTTTGTGGCCCATAGACGCCTATAAAAAGCATCTATAGGCCCAGTCATTGCAACGGTTGTCTTGTTGTAGCCCTATTTTTTGCTCTCACTCGATCGCGACAGGTCTTCAGGATTCTGCAGTGCCTCACAATCCCTGATAAGCGAGTGCTTAGAAGACAGTGGCTCGTTTCCAAAAAGCATTTCGATAGCGAGGGTATGTTCGTCGCTGCAAGGGCTTTTAGCGCTGGATTTGGCGCTGATTTGCACAGCCGTGAACATTCAGCTCTAGTTACCAGGAGAGCAGCCGCCACGGGCTCAGCTGATTTTTAGTTTTGTCAGTCAATTTGCTGGCTTTACCTGTTGCCTAAAGGGCTGTTGTTGTAGGAACTGATGATCGATACCTCCGATAGATGCCGACAACCTCCTAGTTGACTTTCGCGGTGGATGCTGTGCTGGCTGAACTGGATACCCATTGCGAATGTCTCCGCATTCCCAATCTCAAATTGGATGAGTTTTTGGCCATTCTCAACAACTTGGCTGGTGGTTGTCTACGCAGTCTGATTGTTATTTATATCCACCAAAAGATCCTCGAGCTACAACTGGATGAAATGGTCGCCGAACACAGCTTTGAGGAGCTAGGTGAGGCTTAGTGATTGAGGCTCTGGTCTCAATTCTTGCGGCTTTGCTGTCGACTCCGCTCTTGATTTAGGCGCGACTGCTCGGCGACGTAATAAATCTCCTGGGCAGTCATGGGCCTCACTGATGTCATCAGAACTGGATCAGTCCAGTAATCAAGGCTATCGAGAGTTCCTAGTCTTAATGGGCAAATCGGGCCAGCCTTCATGATTCCCTCCCTTTATTAACAAAATCCTAGACCGCCTTGTGCCAATCAACACTTCGTCTCCTGCAAATCGTCACTGGTGAATGCTGATCGTGGCTTGAATGAACCAGAAGATTCATGTGCTTCAAATCGATGAGTTGGCTCTTGAAGTCTTCGACCAGTTGGTTGATGCTGAGTGATTGAGGCCCTGGTCGCATCCGATGCGTCGGCCTGTTGGCTGTGATGCGAAACGGCTCAGAAGACTGATCAGAGTTAATTAAGTTCATCGCATGGGAACTGCGATGAGTCAGGGGGCCATCGGCGAACTTCTCCGTCGATGCCTTCCGTACACAGCAGGGTTGCAGCTCCCCAACTGCTCTGGTGGGGCTGCTCCTTGAACCTCGACCATCAAGACTGCTGGGACAGAGGAACACCACCAAAAAGGTCGATTTGGTGTTGGCCATCCGTGATCACACAAAGCAACGCGAGGTGGCTGAATTAAAATTATGAAAGGGTAAGGTACATGTTGCCACAAACAGATGTGAGCCAACTGCGTAAAATGGTGGCTAGTTAGCAGCAATGCATGAGAAATAGCCGCTTACATTCATACTTTTATTCTCTCAAAATCCTCCAAACCGAAGACAAACTTCTAATGCTCCGAGGCCAAACAAAAAGGTACCTCCTAGCAAAACCAACTCTTTCGGAGATTGTGCCACTGGCAAAAGGGCAGAGCCCACGAGTAACGCTCCGAAAAATCTAAAGGGGATTTGCAGTTCTAACGTTTCGGTAAGTTGCACTTTTAAAGAAGCTAGAGCGACTATTTACTCAACTTCATGAAAATAGCGTAACAACTTGCGCAATAAAAGAGTCACTCAATACAACTAAATACTCTGAAGAACTAAAACTGCCTAGGAGGCCAGGATTTCATGAAATTAGATGGTTTTCTACAAAAAGGAAGGCCGCCCTTCCCGGTAGAAAGACGGCCTAACTCGCTCGTTTGTGCATCGTTCGCCCATCGATGGATTGGAAAGGTGGGTCGAAGCTTCTGGTTATTGGCGCCCTGGGGCCAGGCACTAAAGGTTGGGCTGTTTTCTCCTAGGGCACCTAAGACGGTGCGAAAGGAGCGTGATTTGGCGTGACGTATCTGATGTGTACCTAGCCAATCGAGCAACCCAAGTCATTTTTGAGAATGTTGGAGCAGGGGCCAGCACGTCAGGCTGCTTCTAACAACTGCTGGGTTGGACCGTCGTCTGTCATGAACGCCTCCGATCTCGATGCACTTACATTTGACGATGAAGATCCGTTTGGCATCAGTGTTAAGGCGCATTGCCCTCAGAGGAAAAAGATCCAATAGTGAAAATTCTGTGCCTGACGTTGACTCATGCGTGGTCCGTTGGGTCAACGCTGATCTAGTGACTCACAACGTACCCCTGGGCTTGACAGAACAACTTGAGAGTGGCCGCTCCAGACAAACAGCCCACCCGTACAGGATTTCCAAAATCACGCATCAAGGCAACAGCAGCTCGGTGGTGCATGGCAGGGACATTTCTCTACTCTCCAGCACCAAACGAGCTGCAGTTGCACATACTCCTGCCCACTTGCACAAAAAACTGGGGACAAC
>QCVD01000062.1 GCA_003208835.1 Synechococcus sp. AG-683-C23
AGAAGAGCCAGTCGTCGAGGAAGTGAAGGAAACTCCTGCTGCTGAGCAGGTAGAAGAGGCGCCCAAGAAGAGGGCCCCGCGCCGTCGCTTTTCTGAGTAACGGAGAAAGTAGAGAGCCCTATCGGCAGCAATGGGCGAGTCAAGCGGCTGCCCATTAGCGATCAGGAAGTAATGATTCGATGCTTGAGAAATGCACCCAAGGGCATCGACAAAAAACAGGCGCAAAGACTCATTCGAGAAATTGGGGGCTAAGTCCCCTTTTTCTTTAATTAAAGCCGGAAACCTTAATTAACCATCTACATTACGTGTTACCTGAATTCGTCATCGCTACTGTTTATTTTAGTGCTCTAGAGTGAAACACTTTTACATTTAAGGAATCAAAAGAAGCTCAAGCTGTTGCAGAAATGGCCATTCAAAAAATAGATTCTATCGAACTCAAGGTGGCAGAAGATTACATCACAAAGCAATATTTTAAAGGCGCAATGAATCGCCTCTTTGACAGCATATCGGAGATAAAAAAGGACGTTAAATACTTATCCGAGCGGATGGATGTTCAAGTGAACGATCAAGCGGTCGAGCTGAGAAAGCTTCTAGAGCAGCAGGATCGTCGGTGGCGCTGAGCGGCTAGCGACATCTTTGGTTAATGCTGCCACCTATCTCGAGGGCGAACCTCAGCAGATCAAGGCCTTTGAGCACCTCGAGGACCTGCTCACACTCGAGGTGCTGGATTAGTTCGCACGCATCTAAAGAAGCGGCCTCGAGTCATCCGACCAGATCCTCAAGGTCCGACACATGATTCATATGGACAACGATACCGATGGTTATAAGCAGTGCTTCACGACTACCTTCGCAATAATACTCGAGTATCTGCGGCCGGTGATCCTCAGCGAACCGAATGACGATCTTGACAGAATTCGGCGAGACATTCGAACCGTGATCATGCACGGCGAAGGGCTGTGAGATCCATGCCGTAGTTTCAGCCGTGGCTCAGCGATAACGAGTAGTAGCCACCATCTGAGGAGGGGAGAGGCAGTTAAGAAGCTATTCAAGACATCAATGCGGTAGCTCATCGTGACAATGAAGGTTCAGCAGCTTTTTATTCATCCAATCCTCCTCCTCCTTCATCGATTCGCTGGAGGGAATTCGTTGTTGGTGCTCGTCATTCAAATCAGATGAAAGGCTAGAAAATGATTGCTTCGCATGGTTGGCTCTTTGTGCTGAGCGAGAACATGAATGGCTGCGACCCACTCTTCCTTTAAACGGTGTTCTCCAACCAACAAAGCTCGTAGAACCAAAGACTTAGTCCTTCAAGGAAGCAATGTTTTCTGGGCAGACGAGATTGCTGGTCTGCGATCTGACATGACGGAGGGTATAGAACGCCATGCCAGATCGACGACGGTGAGGCTTGGCTTATATGTATTGGCTCAATCTGGGGAATCAGCACGCTCATCCGTTTGAGACGTAGCGGTGACCTCGTTCACCAAACTCAGCAATGACATCGCAGAAGAAGCTGCTGGTGACAACAGCGGCAGACCGGTCTCGCTCACCAGCGATGGCACCATCCTTGCGATCGACGGAATTAATGACAACGGCAATGGCGACCGCTAAGGCCATACATTTCTACGCCTGGAATGGCAGCGGACTGAGTTCAAAGCGACGGCTGATTCGTCAAAGAAGCAAAGTATGACTTCAGCGGTCAGTCTGTTTAGTTTGTCGAAATGACACCATAATCGGAATGACTTCTTGAAGCGGATCATTTATGCTTAATTACGTTAGCCAGCCCCCATAGCCCCAATTTGCTGCTGTATTAATTAAAATGTGCATAAATAGGTACAAATGTCGGATGCAAAACAACAAATCAGGCTTTATATTACAAAAATCATTACAAAAAGGATAAAGCAATTAACTTTTTCACGATTATCCTGCTCTGTTTCTAGCAAGAGATAAAACCATGATCTTTCAGAGAAATTTGATTATACGTTCAAATTATAATAGATTGATCTAATATGTCATCCCTGCTCTACATAAACTCATTAGCAGTTGGCGGGAATCAAGGCAAGATCATTGATGCTTTTGATTTTATAAATCAGCTATTGCTGAATTTACAAAGGAACGATGATACTTGTTCAAAGCTTTTATTACATGTCTTTGGAAAATCAGACCAATTTGATCTTTCTGGTCTCACTTTCGAGATTCTCGATGGCATCACTATGGCTGGAATGCATGGTGCATATACACATTCTTCCCCAGACGGCAGCGAAAGGATCTATCTCAATGCCGATTGGCTTGAAATAGCTGATGAAAAGGCGCTGCAATCTGTTCTGCTTGAGGAAATTGGACATGCCATTGATTACAGACTGAATGGTTATAAAGACACTCCTGGAGATGAAGGCGCTGTTTTTTCGGCGCTAGTTCGAGGGCTAGATATTCCGGTCAGTGAAACAAAGCAGAATGACTATTATACTCTAAATATCAACGACCAGAAAATATTTGTAGAGGCTGCGGCTCCCATACTTAATCCATCCGCCAGCCCATTACTCAACACTATTTCAGAAGATTCAGGTGTTCCAACTGGTGTTGTTGGCACACTTGTTTCGGATCTGATTGATTCTGGCGGCAGTCTCAATAACTACAGTGATAGCGATGGAGATTCCCCGGCGATTGCTATCGTTGGCACCAATCTTGACGGTGGAACGCTTTATTACTCTGTCAATAACGGCACTAGCTGGAGTGATGTTGGTTCAGTTTCTAGCTCCTCGGCGAGAGTTCTTTATGCAGATAGCAACACCCGGGTGGCCTTTGCTCCAGCCGCAAATTTCAATGGCACAATCAATGATCTGATTACTTTTAATGCTTGGGATCGTACTGGTACTGCAACCAATGGCGCTGGATCAATCAATTCGAATACAAATATAGTACCATCCTTAATTGGTAATTATGATACGTCTGGTAGTGCTTTAGACCTCAAGCTTTCCTCCGATTCGGATTTTGTTTTTATTACTGATTGGACTGCGGGTCTGAAGGTTGTCGATATTAGTACTCCTGGAGCTCCATCACTTACAGCCAGTTTGTCTACATCTGGCCACGCAAGGGGGATCACTTTTTCAGCTGATGGCAATACTGCATTCATAGCAAATTCATCCAGTGGTGGGTTACAAATAGTTGATATTGAAACGCCTTCTAACCCGTCCATTACTGCAACTTATGGCAGCAATACCGTATTTGATGTTAAAAGGCATGGAGACAACATATTCCTTGCTGCTCTCTCTGATGGTTTATTGATTGTTGATGTAAGCACACCGTCCAACCCATCACTCGTAGGGCGTTACAACACAAGTGGATCCGCACTTGGTGTAGCACTATCTACCGATGGTCAGACCGCTTTTGTCGCAGATGGCACAAGAGGCCTCCAGATTATTGATGTCAGTAATCCGTCTTCTACTTCGCTTATTAGTACGTACAACACTCCTGGGTGGGCTTTACGATTAACGCTATCGGGACAACTTGCTTACGTAGCTGATGGGAGCGATGGCGGACTTCAAATCATTGATGTCAGCACCCCATCAAATCCATCACTCAAAGGGTCTTACAACACAACTGGATCCGCACTTGGTGTAACACTATCTGCCGATGGTCAGACCGCTTTTGTCTCAGATGGCGCAAGTGGCCTCCAGATTATTGATGTCAGCACTCCATCTATTCCCACACTAATCTCAACCTTTGATACCCCTGGCAGCGCTTTCGATGTCAAATTGTCGGCGAATGAAAAAACTGCCTATGTTGCCGATGAATATAAGGGTCTGCAGATTATTGATGTAAGCGACTCTTTATTTTCT
>QCVD01000063.1 GCA_003208835.1 Synechococcus sp. AG-683-C23
CCTCTCCTCTGACTCCTCCATCGCTACTCGCACCGTCCTCAGCAACAGCACCAGGCGCCGCACTCCCGCCTTCTCCTTCTGAGCCAGCACCAACAGCTGGAGCACCACCCGCTGGACCACTCCCTTCTGAACCAGCACCACCAGCTGCTCCTCTCTCGGAACTACCGCTGATCGGTGCAGCTCCTCCCTCAGAAACACCACTAGGCGCAGCCGCAGCTCCCACCTGCGAACTCGAGCTGACAAGACCTCCACCACCTGGCCCATCAGGTCCACCCCCAACAGACGCCGCACCAGCCGGCGCCGCACCAATCGATGGGTTCCCTGAATCCGCCATCTGGAACGACGATTCCAGCGACAGGCTCACCTCATAGCCCTCACCACTCAAGCTCGGAGGCACCAACGCAGCCGGATCCGCTCCCTCGATCTCAGCCTTGCTCTCCCCATCGCCACCCGATGGTTCACCGCCTGCACTCTCGCCTTCTCCATCTGGGCCACCACCCTCTGGCGGGCCGTCTCCATCAGCACTCTCCCCTTGACCCTCAGGTCCTACTCCTGGTTCTCCCTCTCCACTGGAACCGGACTCCGCTCTAGGTCCCTCGCTAGAAGCAATCTCTCCTGTAGGTCCCTCACCTGTACCTCCCTCGCCTTGAGGTCCCTCACCTGCAGCCATCTCTCCTCCCATCGGCCCATCTGAAACACCGCCTTCTGGACCAGGATTTGGCGCAGCATCAGGCGCAGAACCAGGTGCAGAACCCGACGCCGTATCCGGCGCCGGCGCCACCGGCGCCGAGGCAGCAGATCTCGTAGGAGCAGGCGTCGGCGCTACCCGACTCGGCGCTGCCTGCACCTGTGGCGCCTGCGACCGCAAAATCGAATCCACAACCTCTTCCTCCTTGTCCTTATCACCAGGAGGTAAACCCTCATCTAAACCTCGGGATTCCGACTCTGGATCTGGCTTGGTCTCCTTCTGTGATGGCTCAGGCTTGGAATCCTCCGGTGGAGAGTTCGGGTTATCACCTCCGGGTTGCTGAGGGCCATCACTAGGGTCACCCCCTACAGATCCCTTCTGAATATCACCTATAGATCCCTGTTGGTCATTACCTACAGATCCCTTCTGGATATCACCTACAGATCCCTTCTGTTTATTACCTCGACGTTGCTTCTGGTTATTACTAGAGCCATCAACTCCAGGTCCATTCTCGTTATCACCTAGACCTCCCTTCTGGTTATCGCTCTGGCCACCCACTCCAAGTCCCGACTTGTCATCCCCTAATCCTGGTGGCTTCACATACAGCTCATCATCTTCATCTTCTTCACTCGGTGATGGTGATGGCGAGGGTGAAGGTGAGATTGGAATCGGACACATATTGGAGGACGCACCTGATGCACATGTAGCAAATGTTGGAGCGTTTCCTGTTACAGTCAAAATTCCATTAGAAACTTCTGTCGTTCCAAGATAAGAATCATGTTCATGGCTACCACTAAGAGTTAGCTCCCCATTCCCAGCCTTTGTTAAACCACCATCCCCATAGATACGACCGGCAAAAGTTGTATTGGAGTTGTCGAGGCCAGTGGTTAAGCGTGAAGAATTGAGATCAATTTCTCCGGAACCTGAGATAGAAGCGACTGAATCATCAGTCAAAACAGAATATATGCCAGATACAATAATTGCCGATGAATCACTTAAGGATCCACTTACAGCCAATGTTCCGGCGTTGACTCTCGTATTACCTGTATAGGTATTAGCCCCTTCCAAAGTCAGAGTTCCAGACCCCAACTTAGTAAGCCCTCCTGAACCACCAATCACACCAGAAAATTCTGAACTACTGTTGTCGGCACCAACAGTCAATATTGAATTATTTAAAACGACAAAACCTGCACCGGAAATCGATGCAATCTCATCAGTAACGGTGCTGTATTCAGCTCCATCAGAAACGATTAAGGCAGAAGAGGGGGAAAGAGAGCCGAGTACATCCAAAGCACCTTGCTCGATATTTGTTGGACCAGTATAAGTATTAATGCCGTTCAGAGAAAGCTTGCCCGTACCCTGCTTTGTCAAAGAGCCTGATCCAAGATCAAGAGCAGCAAGAGATGAGTTTTTAGAATTGCTGGGAACAATAATAGTGATGTCATCATTAGTAGACGAAAGAACTTCCGAGAGCGAGATATTTGATGTGCCAGAATTAAAGGTAGTATGGCTGTTAACGCTAATTTCCTCAATGGAGACGATACCATTTGTATTCAATAAATCACCAATAGCAAGACCTCCAAAGGATTCGGATAGATTGGTTGGATAATAGAAATTAAAATCGCCAGATTCGCAATTAATACCCAGCGACTGGCCGGAGGAGTAGGGAAGAATCTCAATATAACCACCGCCTTTAATGGCATGGCTCAAATAAACACCGGTATCTGCAGAGAATCGAGTTATAACCTTATTGGAGCCAGGGATTGGTGAGACGCCTTGAACATCAATCGAATCCTTGCGGACTGCTAGATAAGTATCGGAATAAATACCAATTTCAGAATTAACGGAATCAACACGACTAAGGAATTGGATCGAACCATTGTTAGAGAGAAATTGATACTCTTGCTCGCCATTGTGACCAGAAGATTGTCCCCAAAGAGCAATCCCCCTATGACCACTTGAAGATGAAGAGTTTGAACCTTCGAAGTCAATTCCGCCGCCAGTATTTGCTGAACTCTGAACAAGTAATGTGCCACCATAACTTGGATTACTAGTACCTTGGCCAAGCCATATTCCAGGACGGTTGGAAGCTGTTCCAATAATTTCAACTGCCGGTGTAGCGGTGCTGGCACTACTTATGGCAACATCTGGGAAAAAAGAAAAACCACCAAAGCGAAGGCCAACACCACCACCAGTGGATATTTGATCTCCCGCAATTTGAATTCGTCCTACGCCTGAATCGATAACGACAGCTCGCTGAGAACCAACCCCGTCTGCTTCTAAGGACGCGACTGAAGATCGGCCGCGCATGAAAATATCACCACCATTAGATTCAATTTGGATTCGACTACCTGTTTGATTCCGAACACTTCCAAGACTCAAACCAGGCTGGAATGGAGCGGTTCCCGGAGAACCTCCATAAACACTTCCTGGAGGGATAACTGAATCACCGATGTATGCAAAACCATCCGGATATCCATCAGAATTTGAATCTGAACCTCCAGCAAGAATAATCTGACCACCTGACGAAGAGAGTGCTGATCCGGAATTAAGACTAATTGAATAATCGCCAGACCCTGATTTGACATTATCCGAATTAGACCACAAAACAATATCTCCTCCCTTAGTGGAGACTTCAACACCATCATTTACACGAATTTTACCGACAGCCTTAGCTTTAAAATTAAGCGCATTACCACCAGTCGACATAATTGAATGGTCAATATAAATATCATTTTCAGCCTCTAAATTAAGGCTTGCCGTAGCACCAGCACTCTTGGTAATATCTGCGCTAACAGTGATATCACCAGAGCCTTCTCCAGTAGCACCATGGCTAATTTCAGTTGTTGTCACGGTGACATTGGTTCCACTATTAAGAGACGTTGCGATTAGAGACGCCGCGGAACCATCAATTGTGTAGTCATAGGGATCCTGCAACCAGAGCCCAGCCTCTCCATCTACAGAGCCAGCTTGAGCCTCTAAACCATCCTCAAGACGTAATTCAGTTCCTGATGTTTCGATCCGACCACCATCTCCTCCTTTTCTCCCACCTTTC
>QCVD01000064.1 GCA_003208835.1 Synechococcus sp. AG-683-C23
TCCAGCATTCACAACCGCCTCGAAGTAATCCGCCATCTGGCGCTCATCGGTAAGCACACGTGCGTCGTATTGGGATAAGCCCATGTCGTCGGCATAGCGATGACGTTTCGCCGCAGGCAGCTCAGGCAATTCAGCCCGCCAGCCCTCGCGCTGTTCGGGACTCACTTCAATAGGACCCAGATCGGGGTCCGGGAAATAGCGGTAGTCACTGGCGCCCTCCTTACTACGCATGCTTTTGGTGAGCTGCTTGCCTTCATCCCAAAGCCTGGTTTCTTGCACCACGGGCTCGCCCGCCTCATAGGCCTTCACCTGGCGTTTGATCTCGTAATCAACAGCTTTCTGTATGGCGGAGAAGGAATTCATGTTCTTGATCTCCACCTTTGTGCCAAAGGGAGAATCTGGACCACGACGCACAGAGATATTGACGTCGCAGCGGAGGGAGCCCTCCTGCATGTTCCCGTCGCTCACACCCAAGTAGCGCATAATCCGCCGAATCTCAGAGGCGTATTCCGCAGCTTCACGGCCTGTGCGCAGGTCAGGCTTGCTCACGATTTCGGCTAAGGCCACGCCAGCGCGGTTGTAATCCACCAATGAATGGGTCGAACCGGCCAGGCGATCACTGCCAGCGTGCACAAGCTTGCCCGCGTCCTCCTCCATATGAAGTCGTTCGATCCCAATCGTTTTGAGGTAAGTGTCTTTACCTTTCTCGGCTACCTCCACCTCAATCCAACCCTCTTCTGCAATCGGTTCATCGAACTGAGAGATCTGGTAGTTCTTGGGTAGATCAGGATAAAAATATTGTTTTCGATCAAATTTGCTGTGCTCTGCAATGTTCAAATTCAAGGCCATCGCTGCCTTCACGGCGTATTCGAGAACCTTCTGATTCAGCACCGGCAGAGTGCCCGGCAGACCGCAGACAACGGGGTCGATGTGAGTGTTGGGCTCGTCGCCAAAGGTGGTCGACGCAGCTGTAAAAATTTTGCTGTCCGTGCCTAGCTGCACGTGGGTCTCAAGACCGATAACGGCCTCCCAGGGGAGTTGGGTTGCTGCGTCGGCCATGCGTCCGCGGTATGAAGCTGATGTCTGAATCCTATGGAACCAGGCTCGTCCTCATCAGGATTGACATGGGCCAATGGACAGCATGAAGCCTTCAACAGCTGATTTTCCATCTGCCTTGAGCGGCCTGAACCGTCTGCTGAACAACGGTTTCAAATCGCTGCGCTGCAAACCATGACCACAACAACAACACCAATCGTCGTGCTGGGGGGAGGGCTCATGGGCCTGGCCATCGCCCATCAATTGGCCCGATGTGGCCATGCAGTCCGCGTTCTAAGCCGCAATCGAAATGAGGCCGCAGGCTTCGTCGCGGCGGGAATGTTGGCACCCCATGCAGAAGGACTGAGCGGCCAATTGTTGACATTGGGGCAGCACAGCCTTGCGCTAATCCCGCAATGGGTCGCCCAGATCGAACATGACAGCGGGCTCACCTGTGGCCTACGAATGAGTGGAATTGTGGTGCCATTCGCTACGGAGGACGACAGCAAGAGATATCCAACCGCCGCCCTAGGGCAATCACTCAACCGCACAGCTCTGGAACGGGAGATACCTGGTTTAGACCCTCGCTGGCAAGCAGGGCTGCTGTTTGAGCAGGACGGTCAGATTGACAACCGTCGTCAACTGATGCGCGCCCTTGAGAAGGCATGCGTCTCACTAGGTGTTCAGTTCCTGGAGGGGGCAGACGTTCAGGCCCTTAGTCGCCACAGCGACACCCACGAGCTTCATGAGATCACCTTGCAGACAGCTGAAGGAGAGGTCCAACACCATCCCTGCCAAACAGCGGTTTTATGCAGCGGTGCGTGGAGCCAAAAACTAGTCCCAGAACTTCCAGTGTTCCCAGTGAAAGGCCAAATGCTCTCGCTGCAAGGGCCGCGCAAAGCGCTAAAACGCGTGATCTTTGGCCCTGGAACCTATCTAGTCCCGAGGGAGGACGGCTTAGTGGTCGTCGGCGCGACCAGCGAACGCAATGCAGGTTTTCAAAGCGGGCTCACCCCTGATGGACAAAGCCAACTGCAAGAAGGGATTGCCTCTCTTTTGCCCGAGGCAAGCCAATGGCCGCCGATGGAACGCTGGTGGGGATTCCGACCCTGCACGCCCGATCAAGGTCCTCTTCTTGGAGAAGGGCCAATCCCAGGGCTGTGGCTCGCTACAGGACACCACCGCAATGGAGTGCTGTTGGCCGCCATCACCGCTGAACTGATTAGCGCTGCCGTATCTCAGCGTGAACCATCACGCAATAAAACCAACGAATGGCTCACGCAGTTCCGTTGGGATCGCTTCTAGAGATCTACCTAACTCAACAACGATCCATCACCAAGGGGATCCCATCAATTCGATGCCGGCCCAGAAAAAAGGATTGTTCGCACCAGAGCTGATGCGCCGCTGCTGAGAGGGGGTGAGGTTCAACAACAAAGGCTGGTCGTTGACACCCATCACCTGATCACCATCCAGACGGACAAGGTTTCGTAAAAACGCCTGGCGGGTCAATTGCATCGCTTCCGCCTTTGGAACGCCCTGATCGAGATAGCGATACATCTGCACGAAATAGGCCGACGTCACCACGTCATCGACATACCAAAGTGTTCCCACCGCACTGCGTGCTCCAGCCTGCAACGCAAGGCCACTGAAACCCAACTCAGCATTGGCGTCACCGAGTGCGGTGCGACAGGCACTAAACACCACAAGATCCAAAGGAACCCCTTGGCGCTCTGAGCGGAGCTTGACCATTTCATCCATGGATATCGGACCAACGCCTGAATGCAACTGTGAGGCCTTAGGACCACCCGGTTTGAATTCCGCATGAGTTGCTACATGAAGTTGGTTGTAAACCGATTCACCCGCCTTTTTGAGAAAACGATCAGGCGTGAACTCTTGGTTCAAGAACAGATCCTTATTAGCCTCTATACCAATTCGATCTAGTTCCTGGGGAACCAATGGAAGTGCCGCCAATCCCTGGAATTCAGATGCACCCAATGCCAATCGCCGTTTGCCAGGATCGCCGGAGGTACTTAAATCTGTTAGGGCCAAAGACGGCGTAATCGAGAAGGCATAGCGGTCGCCGAAATAACGCTGACCATCACTGAGGGCTGCAAATGGAACTGCCTGCAAACCGCGATCTGCAGCGATCAATAACGTGGTGACTTTTTCCCGCTGAAGTATCGGCGTTAATGACTCAAATAACAGTGCATGTAGCTGACGTGATGGTGAATTCGGATCATTCACATTGAGGGAATCTTGTCGCGACAGCTGAATATATAAATTACGCAACTGGTTGCGGAAATCTTTGGTCGTCAGCTCGACACGCACACCCTCCAAGGTCCCCGACGAAGGGATCAGCGTCATATCCAGAAATGCATCACCACCGGAGGGTGTGGTTCTACCTGTCGGCAGCGAAGTGAATTGAATGTGCAGAACAGCAGGGTTGTAGTCCTCCGGCTTGAATGCAGGTGTCAAGGCAACGGACGCTTGAGCCGACAATGGTGATGCGGCCTCCCCATGGACTGAAGGGTGTGCAACACCTGTCAACAGTGCTACAGCTGATCCGAAGGTCAGGATCCTGATCAGGCCGGCTTTGAGCTGCATTGAATGGATATGAACCATCAA
>QCVD01000065.1 GCA_003208835.1 Synechococcus sp. AG-683-C23
TGGACTGTCTGCGGTACAAGCCGATGCCATCCTGCAGATGCAGCTGAGGCGGCTTACAGCGCTTGAAGCGGACAAAATCCGCCTGGAGCACGAAGATCTCGTCACCAAGATTGCCGACTACAAAGACATCCTCGGCCACCGTGAACGGGTGCTGTGGATCATCCAAGAGGAGCTTGGCCAGCTGCGGGAACGCCATAGCGTGCCTCGCCGCACCGAGATCCTGGATCTTGCAGGCGGCTTGGAAGATATCGATCTGATCGCGAATGAGCGTTCGGTGGTTCTGCTCACGGAAACCGGCTACCTGAAGCGGATGCCGGTGAGTGAATTCGAAGCCACAAGCCGTGGCACCCGCGGCAAGGCCGGCACCCGCAGCCAGGGTGAAGAAGCTGTGAAGCTATTCATCGGTTGCAACGACCACGACACGCTGCTGTTGTTCAGCGATCGGGGCGTGGCCTATGCGCTGCCGGCCTATCGGGTGCCGCAGTGCAGCCGTACCGCCAAAGGCACACCGGTGGTGCAGCTACTGCCAATCCCCCGCGAGGAAGCGATCACCTCGCTATTGGCCGTCTCGGAGTTCAACGACGACACCGATTTGTTGATGCTCACCCAGGGTGGCTTCATCAAGCGCACCCGTCTTTCGGCGTTCAGCAATATTCGTTCCAACGGATTGATTGCCATTGGTTTGGAAGATGGCGACGCCCTCACTTGGGTGCGGTTGTCGATTCCCGGCGACAGTGTCCTGATCGGCTCGAAGGCGGGAATGACGATTCACTTCCGCTTGGCTGACGGTGAGCTGCGCCCCTTGGGCCGTACCGCCCGTGGTGTGCGTTCGATGAATCTGCGCAAGGGCGACAGTTTGGTGAGCATGGATGTGCTGCCGGCGGAGTTGGCCGACCAAATTGCAGCCAGTGCCGATGAGGCTGAGGATGGCGACGATGCAGGAGACGTTGCTGAAACTGCTGTGGCAGCCGAGGGTCCATGGGTGTTGGTGGCGTCGGCGTCTGGCCTTGGGAAGCGGGTTCCTGTCACCCAATTCCGGTTGCAGAAGCGGGCGGGGATGGGCTTGCGGGCGATGAAGTTCCGCACCGATACCGATGAACTCGTGGGATTGCGGGTGTTGGGGGCTGGAGAAGAGCTGTTGTTGGTGAGTGAAAAGGGCGTGATTGTGCGCACTGGCGCCGATGCCATCCCTCAGCAATCCCGTGCAGCCACCGGCGTTCGTTTGCAGCGTCTCGACAAGGGCGATCGCTTGGCGGATGTGGTGCTCGTGCCGCCCGAGGCCGAAACAGACGACGACAGTGAACCCACCAGTGCAGAGGAGTCGTCTGAAGCATCGGCTGAGGGCTGACCTTGGCTGATTGCGCGGATGTGCTGGTGATAGGGGGCGGTCCGGCCGCCCTTTGCATCGCCTCCGAACTGCATCAGCGCGGAGTGCTGGTGGAAGGAATTGCACCGAATCCAGTGGATGCGCCTTGGCCGAACACCTACGGGATTTGGGCGAAGGAACTCGAGCTCTTAGGTCTGGAGGATCTGCTTGAGCACCGTTGGAGCCATACGGTGAGTTTTTACGGTGACGGTGGCTCGGATTTAGAAGATCAAGCCACGCAGCACGGGATGGATTACGGGCTGTTTGATCGCCACAAGCTGCAGCAGTACTGGCTGGGCCATTGCCAGGGGATGGCCTGGCACCAAGACAGTGTTGATCGCATCGAGCTGGAGGCTTATTGCACCAGGGTGCATTGCGCTTCCGGCGAACAACGCTTGGCCCGGGTGGTGATTGATGCCTCAGGCCACCGAACACCTCATGTTCGTCGCCCGGATCAGGGGCCTGTGGCTGGGCAAGCGGCCTATGGCGTTGTTGGTCGCTTCAGCAAAGCTCCGGTGGAGTCAGGTCAATTTGTGCTGATGGATTTTCGCTGCGATCACCTCAGCCCCGAGCAACGCAAACAACCCCCCACCTTTTTGTATGCGATGGATTTTGGGGATGGGGTGTATTTTCTGGAGGAAACATCATTGGCCTTAGCGCCGGCGGTGCCGGAAGCGGAGCTCAAGCAACGGCTGGAGCAGCGCTTGGCCAAGGAGGGGATTGCGATCACCGAAGTGATCGATGAAGAGCATTGTTTGTTTCCGATGAACTTGCCGTTGCCGGATTTCCATCAGCCGATGTTGGCCTTTGGCGGAGCGGCAAGCATGGTGCACCCAGCCTCGGGTTACATGGTGGGCGCGCTGTTAAGACGTGGGCCGGGTTTAGCGAAAGCATTGGCCGTGGCTTTGAAGGAGCAACCAGGGATGGGCTCCGCCGCATTAGCGCGCGTGGGATGGCAAGCGCTGTGGCCAACGGAATTGGTGTTGCGCCATCGCCTGTTTCAGTTTGGTTTGGACCGCTTGATGGGCTTCGATGAACGGCTGTTGCGCCGCCATTTCACCAGCTTTTTTCAGCTATCTCAAGCGGATTGGAGTGGCTTCCTCACTAACACGTTGCCATTGCCGCAAGTGATGGGGGTGATGCTGCGCCTATTTGCGATCTCACCTTGGGATGTAAGGAGAGGGTTGGTGCTTGGGGCACCGAACGTTGGTCAATCGATCGAAAATTAGCCAGCCTTTTTTTGGCTTATGTGCTTAAGACTGAGGCAGTTTTGCCCAGTCCAACGGTTGCACCAACGGGAAAATGTTGTCGTCGTTGCGCACGTCGTTTAACCAATCCTCGGGTAATGGTTCGTGTCCATCAAGGGCAGCCATTAATTGCCAAAAACGACCAAGATGACGTTCGATGCGTTCCTTGGCCAGGCCTGTGGTGGTGCCCGACCGCAAGATGAAGCTCCAATCCGACGATTGGGCCAGCAGCAGTTCACGAGCCGCCTGTTCCAGCAAGGCCAGATCGGCTTCATGAGCAATGCCGCGGCTGCAACGAGACACCATTGCGGCTGCAGCTTTTTCCCACTCCGGAATCACCCAGGCGTTGGTGTCGTTCAGCCAGTAGTCGTGATAGCCACCTTGTCCCCAGCTCGATGGACTCGGATCACACAGTTGCAGCTGGCTGCTCTGATTCAGCACATCCCGTAGGCGGGTAAACGTCACCCCTTGTTCGTTGGCTTGTTGGAATAGTTCGGCCAGAAACGCGGGTCCTTCGAACCACCAATGCCCGAAGAGCTCTGCATCGAAGGGCGCGACGAGGAGCGGGGCCACGCCCATCACCGTTTCCAGTTGATCCAGTTGGTGGCGGCGTCCTTGTAAGTAATCGCGGGCGTGTTCTTTCACCCGCTCGGCCGCCAAGGCTGGCCGGTAAGGCTCTTTTTGATTCAGGGGTGAACTGTGGTTAGTCACCCGGTGCAGTTTCAAACTCAGCGGCCGGGGCTCGCTCAGCCCCAGAGGGGCGAGTTGTTCGAGCGGTAAATCCCAGCCCAGATCCCGGTGAAATTCCCGATAGTCCGGATTGCCTGGGTAGCCGTCTTTCGCGGACCACACAGGCAGGGTGGCTTCGCTGTCTCGACCGAAAAAAGC
>QCVD01000066.1 GCA_003208835.1 Synechococcus sp. AG-683-C23
TCAATCTATTTTCAACTCTCCTCAACAACAAGCCACACAAGACTACGTATCTGGGCGATTCGGCTAAACAATCGCGTCACCAAAAATCAAAATTTTTTAAATAAAGATCAGACAGTCAAAGCGTTTCTATCCATATTTTTACCAATGGCCCCAAAGGAATTGGCAAAAAAAATCCGGTCCGTGAGGACCGGGATAGCGGAGAGCGAGGGATTCGAACCCTCGATAGAGTTGCCCCTATACAGCATTTCCAGTGCTGCGCCTTCGACCACTCGGCCAGCTCTCCACCGGCTTTTATGGGGGCAGATGCCAATGTAGCAGGGCGTTTCCAGATGGATGGCATGAGCCCCAGCCACCGCATCACCATTCACTGGCGGCAGCAGAACCGCACCATCACCCACGAAGTCCCTGAAGGCGACTACATCCTTCAAAGCTTTGAGCAGCAAGGGGATCCGCTTCCATTCTCCTGTCGAAATGGATGCTGCACGAGCTGTGCCGTGCGTGTTCAAAGCGGCCAACTTGATCAAAAGGAGGCCATGGGCTTATCCCAAGAGCTTCGCCGGCAGGGCTACGGACTGCTGTGTGTCGCTAGAGCCATTGGACCCCTCGAAGCAGAGACCCAAGACGAAGACGAGGTCTACGAACTGCAATTTGGTCAGCACTTCGGCCGCGGCAAAGTCAGCCCTGGCCTTCCCATTGAAGAAGAGTGAATCCATGGCCCAACAACTCACGGCGACGGCCGCAGCAGAAGCCGGATTGGCCACGACCGAACTCAACCGGCTCGTCGGCATCGCGCGAGCTGCCGCTGAGCAAGGCGGAGCAGAGCTGATGCGTCACTACGGTCGTTTGGCATCCATTGAAAGCAAAGGTCGTGTTGGTGATCTAGTGACCAACGCCGATCTCGCAGCTGAAAAAGTTGTTTTGGATGTTCTGGCCGCGTCCACCCCAGACATCGCGGTATTGGCAGAAGAGAGCGGTGCTGCAGGGGAACAGGACGGTCTGCGTTGGTGCGTCGATCCCCTTGATGGGACAACGAATTTTGCCCATGGCTATCCATTTTTTGCCACATCCATCGGACTCACCTTTCGTCAAAAACCAGTGCTTGGTGCCATCGCTGTTCCTTTTCTTGGTGAGGTTTATTGGGGCGCACCCGGAGTAGGGGCGTTCTGCAATGAACAGGCGATCAACGTGAGTAGCTGCAAACAGCTCGAGGATTCACTACTCGTGACTGGATTCGCCTACGACCGACACACGCGATTGGACAACAACTACGCCGAGTTTTGTTGGTTCACCCATCGCACCCGGGGCGTTAGGCGTGGAGGTGCGGCTGCCGTCGATCTGGCGTTCGTCGCCGCAGGTCGGCAAGACGGCTATTGGGAACGTGGTTTGTCTCCATGGGATCTTGCAGCTGGAGTGGCCTTGGTGGACATCGCTGGAGGCTGCATCAGTGGCTATGGAGGCGATCCTTTTCAACTGAACAGCGGCCGAGTTGTCGCAGCTGGACCACAGCTCCATCCAGCCATTCTCAATGTTCTTGCCCAGGTGACTCCCTTGGATGGATCATCATTCGGTGCTCCCGAGGTCACGGCCATGGGATCCTGATCACGAGGCGAGTACTCCGACAATGGCGCTGCAACCTGCCGCTGGCGCAAGGGATCTGAACCCGCGCCAGGTGGAAACGAATCGGAATCTCACCGAGCGACTCGCGCGGGTGTTTCGACTCTGGGGGTATGACGAGGTTTCACCCCCCCGTGTGGAACGGATGAAAACCTTGATGGCGGGGGGGGCCATCGCCAGTCGCGACATCGTGCGTCTTGTCGCCGACGACCCATTGGGCTTACGCCCAGAGATGACAGCATCGATTGCTCGCGCTGCGTGCACACGACTCGCAACGCGACCGCGCCCCATGCGTTTGTGGGCCTCTGGGACTGTGTTTCGCTCCAGAGCGGCGGATGAGGGCGGACAGTGCATTGAAGAGAACCTGCAGAGCGGCGTTGAACTGTTTGGAGTGGCCGCCATCGAGGCGGAGATGGAATTGCTCAGCCTGCTCATGGCGTCGATCGCAGCGTTGAAGCTGGACCCATCAACCCGTCCGCGACTGCTGTTGGGACATACACAATTGATGGAGTTGATCCTTTCCCCTTACGAAGGATCCAAACGGGATGCCGTGCGTTCGGCCCTGATCCATTTCGACCGTTTAGCCGTCGAAACAATGGAGTTATTGCCTAACGAACGACAAACCCTTCTGGCCTTGATGGAGTGTCGCGGAACTCCCACGGATGTGCTCCAACAACTTCAACAACTTTTTGGCCAACAACCTGTCTTCAACGATCTCGATCGACTTTGCACACTCCTCAGCAAAACAGCTGTGGAACAGGCTGTCGTCCTTCAACTCGATCCGAGCTTTCAGCCCCAATTTGAGCTTTACACCGGATTCGTTTTTCAGCTGGTTTGCAACGGACGGTCAGCCCCTGTGGTGATAGCTCGTGGCGGTCGTTATGACGAACTCGTTCAACGCTGTGGAGCACCACAAAACCAAGCGTTTGGCGCAGGCTTCAGTTTGGCGATCGATCCGATACGAGAGCTCCTGGTGGACAACGACTCGGCAAAGGCCAACGCGATGGAGGTGATGGTGGCCTATTCCACAAATTCAAACTTGGAAACCGCCCTGGATCACCAGCGGCAATGGCATGCGTCAGGTCGTGCTGCTGTCATTGAGTTGCAGCCAATTGAATCAATCGATGCAGCCCGTTCTCTTGCTCAAGCTCGAGGAGATTTTCAGTTGGACTGGGTCGATCTTTAAGATCAAAACAACGGGATTGTTTTGCCATGCCTCACACCATCGTTTCAGAGGTGTGCGAAGGCATCGCCGATTGCGTTGATGCATGTCCTGTGGCCTGTATCGACCAAGGCAACGGCAAAAACAACAAGGGAACTGACTTTTACATGATCAATTTTGATACCTGTATCGATTGCGGAATCTGTCTACAGGTGTGCCCCGTTGAAGGGGCAATCCTGGCCGAGGAGCGGGCAGATCTCCAGAAAAGCAGCTGAGGCAGAAACTCAGATCAATGCTCCAGTGGGAACCTTGGGAGGGGTGTGGTGTTTGGCATATCGCATTGGAATCAGCGCCAACGTAAAAACCAAGAAGGGGAGATAAAACCAGAGAGGACCTTCCTTAACGTGTTTCACATAAGTGAGTAAAAAGAGCGTCCAAATCCAATGACTTCCAACAAAGTAAAGACGCTTCCAATTCTTCATCCCCATCCAACGCTGGGCCTGATCGGTTGAGGTGAGTGCCATCAAAAAAACAAACCCATAGGCCAGTCCACCAAACACCCACTGAGCCATTGACTGTTCACTAACAAATGGATCCGGAAACAAAACGGTCATCGAAACAATGAGACCGAGATGAATGAAATGAGATGAGGCGAAACTTAGACCGATCCAACGCCTATTTTGCAG
>QCVD01000067.1 GCA_003208835.1 Synechococcus sp. AG-683-C23
TCGCGATTTGAGGAAGAGCAGACGACACCGCTACGAGGTCTGGATCCGTAAACAAGCTTTGGCTGGTTGGGGTGTAGCCCTGGTTGAGGAACCGTTCACGCTGCGCCGTTTCCGAGGTGAGATACCGGATCGCCTCAACAGCGGCTTCTGGATGGGGTGACTGTTTGAGCAAGCTCAAACCCCAACTTCCAACGGTGGCTGCCGGACTTTGACCGGGTTCAGCCACCATCAAGGTGATGCCCACATTGCCGCGAACCTTGCTTTCGGGTTTTTGGAGTTCTGCCCAGGCGTAGGGCCAGTTGCGCATGAATGCAGCATCACCGGCTTTAAACACTTGAAGCGAGTCCGATTCGGAATAATTGGTAACGGCTCTAGGACTGGCTCCAGTGGCAATAAGTGATTGCATCCATTCGGCTGCACGAGCTGCAGATGTTGAGTCCAGTTCGAGTTGTCCGTTGGCTGGGTTAATCCATTGGCCTCCAAAGCCATGGAGTACTTCAACGAAATTGCAACTCAAACCCTCGTATTGCCTTCCTTGCCAAACAAAGCCGTTGGCGACCCGGTTGGATTGGACCAACTTGATAGCGATATCGGACAGTTGCTGAGGAGTTGAAGGAGGAGCCTCCATCAGATCTTTTCGCCAATACAAAACGCCTACATCAGCGCCAAGGGGCCATCGATAGAGATGGTCGTTGTAGTGATTACCAAGGCGAGCGCCCAAGATCAGTTGATCAAGAGCGGATTGATCGAACCATGGGTCAAGGGGTTCGAGCCAACCCGCTTCGGCATATTTTGGCAGCCAAGTCACATCCATCAACAAGGCATCAAAGGGCGTGTCCCCCAACAACAAACTGCTGATGGCCAAATCAGAGATCGATTCTGTTTCAAGCGGGCCGCGGATCACCTCAAGCTGAATGGATCCGCGGTGCTCACGATTAAATGCTTCGACCAGTTGTGTGCTCGCATCCGCGTAGGGGGCTGGCATCAAAATTGAGACAGGTACAGGCTGCTTTGGGCCAGACCAAGCAACACAAGCCAGAACAAACAGCAGACCGATCAAGCCGCCGACAATCCGGATGCTTCGTCTCATTCGGGAGTCGTCATCAGCGGCTCGCAACCGCCTAATTGTTCTTCAGCCCAGTCCTTCACGGTGTAGTTCTCCACCGCTGTACACATTCGCGTCATGCGGTCGCGTTGTGCTTCTGAATCCATAGAGAGTGCCTTTTCAATGGCCTCATCCATGCGTTTGTTGGAATAAGGGTTGGTGAGAACAGCTCCGTCGAGCACCACAGATGCTCCTGTGAATTCGGAAAGAACCAGAACTCCTCCACGGTTGCGCCGTGCTGCGGCGTATTCCTTGGCCACAAGATTGAGACCGTCCCTTAAGGGTGTAATCCAACAAACATCGGCTTGACAGAACCAAGCCACCATTTCGTCGTAGGGAATACGTCGCGTTGAGAAACGAATGGGAACCCAATCAATCTTGCTAAAACGACCATTAATTCGTCCTGCTATTTCTTCAATGGTGCGCTGCGTGTCTTCGTAGATCTTCATTCCACTTGCCGCTGCAACGCAGGCCAGCATCAGAACAACTTCGCCATGGAGATCCTCACGGCGCTCCAACAGTCGTTCGAAGGTGAGGAGGAGTGCTTCGTTCCCTTTGGTGTAATCAACACGACTGGCAGAGAGAATTAACTTTCGGCCTTTTTTTGTGTCTTGAACAATTAATTCACCATGGCTTTCAACAGAGGCGCTCCAACTGAGTTCCTGTATCACATCTGGCGAGGTGCCAACGGGTGAACTCAAGAGTTGAATGCGTCGGCCATTGTGCTCGAGATAGCTGGTAACTGTCCCTTCAGAAAGTGCCGTGCCAACGGTAATGAACTTTGAATCAACAGGGACTTTTGGACCTCGTTTTGCTCCAACGAGGGTGCTAGCTGCGCGAGCAAAATTTTCGGTGTAACGAGGAATGTGGAACCCAACAACATCGCAACACAACAAGCTCTCTAAAATTTGTTCACGCCAAGGGAGAATGGCAAAAACATCATTACTTGGGAATGGTGTGTGATGGAAAAAAGCAACTTTTAAATCAGGCCTACGACTTCTGATGTATCCAGGAACAAGCCAAAGGTTGTAGTCGTGAACCCAAATGGTTGCACCATCAGCGGCCTCATTGCAGGCAGCTTCGGCGAACCGCCGGTTAACTTCTTCAAAAATGCTCCAGTCTGCATTGTTAACATTAAAGTGGGTTGGAAAAGTATGGAGAATTGGCCAAAAACATTCCTTGGATGTGACGTGGTAGAAGCTTGAGATTTGATTGTCTTCTAAGGGAATTCTGCACAACGTGAATGGTGCAGGATCTGTCATTTCAATACGCTCATCCTCCGCCTTCTCGATACAATCAACTCGCCTCCATGCAATCCATGTACCGTCTTCTTTGTTTCTAAATAAATTTCTTAAGGTTGGAATAATTCCATTGGGACTTTTCTGATCAACCCAAGTTCGATTGCCTTCAGTATCTATTGATTCATCAAAAGGTGTGCGGTGATAAAGGATTACGAATGAACTACTGCCAATACTCATTGATTATTTCTTGAATTAGTTTGACTACCCTTCATGATGGCCCTGGATTTGTCAAACAGAAGTCTTGTTTTGCAGATTCGTTAGAAAATCGAGGACTTCCTGGGCGTGGCCACTGGGGCGCACGGCCACCCATCGTTGCTGCAGAACTCCATCAGGATCAATCAAAAACGTATGGCGTAGGGAATAAGGAGCCATCCAGGAGCCATAGGCCTTGCTGACTGTGCCGTCCGGATCCGACAGGAGGGGGAAACTCAAGCCTTCGCTTTCGCAGAAGGACTCATGATCATCCACGCTGTCGGCGCTGATCCCCACCACTTCTGCATTTGCGGCCAAATAGTCGGAGTGAAGAGTCTCGAATCCACGTGCTTCGATTGTGCAGCCGCCGGTGAAGTCCCTGGGGTAAAAATAAACAGCAACCCAACGGCCCTTGAAATCCTGCAATGACCAGTTGCTCTGGTCGGGTTGTGAACGGCTGGAACCGGGCAACCGAAAAGCTGGTGCTGGAGAGCCTGTTTCCAAAACAATGCCCCCAAGTGCTGATGCACCTGAGGGCTTTAGAGACAGTGCTGAAAGGAGTAAGCCGGTTTGAATCAGAAGTTCTCGCCGGCGCACGTCTTTCAAAGTCAGAGTTTGGCCAGGTTAATGCCCAGAGACTTGGCATAGGGACCCAACCCCTTTTTCTGAATCGTCTTCAGAGCGCGGGTTGTAACGCGCAACTTGATCCAACGATTTCCTTCTGCCCACCAAAGGCGACGCTGCTGCAGATTGGCCTGCTGCAGCTTCTTCGTACGGATGTGGGAAT
>QCVD01000068.1 GCA_003208835.1 Synechococcus sp. AG-683-C23
TAGGGAATAATCGAATAGAAGATAACCGCTCTGTCTGTAACGGAGACGTAGACGAACAAAGAGTGAGTTGTGTACTTTCAGCAGACAAATCTAAGATGCCATACACGTCATAGGGACCCAAAGAGTTCGAAGAAACAGAGGCAAGCCTCAAAAGGCTAAATGAACCAATCTCCATCTTAATTAGGTCAAAATCGGCTAAACTAACAACCTTGATAATTTGATCAGCAATGTCAGTTGGAATTGCCAATAAGAGATAGTACTCCCATTGATCATCTTCCGTGGTCAACGATGTTGGGATTAAATCAAACTCAGTCTGTGTTACTGGAATTGGAATCTGTACACCCGAGTTAGGATCCAAAAGATGCAGACGCGCCTCCTCAACCGACAAACCACGTGGCAAGGAAATAATCTTCTGAAAAGCAACTTCTGGCGGTAAGACAACAGAGCAACGATGAGCCGCAATCTTTTTTTCTAGGCAAATCTGTCGAATGAGATCAGCCATCGCTTGAGGATTCTTAGGTACCCCACGCTCCAGTGCATCCTCGGGGAGATCAATCTGGTCAACATGATCAAAAATAACCATATCTCCTTGGCTACTTAACCGAGCTTCTGCCAAACACACATGGCGGCTATGAAAATCGAGTAAAAGAATTCTTTTTGAAAACAGTCGTCGCCAATTCGATAACTGAGCAGCGAAATTACTAGTGTCTAATCCAAAAAATGTCGTGCTCGGAACTGGATTAGATGTCATGAATCAACAAAATGGCTTAGGACGACAAAAAAGGCGGCGAGTGGGAAGGCTAGACGGGCTTAGCTTAAAGGGAACTGCCTGTAAAACATAAATTCCTGGTTTTGCATTAGGTAGGCCCAAAATTAAATTTTGAAGCTGAGACTCTGGTTGACTTGATATTCTCCACAAACAAAATTTATACTCGGGCGGAAGAAATCTTGGCGGAGTCGATAACGGAGAATGTAATTCTCGCCCAGGCAACTGCCAATCTCGAAAGGGTAAACGTGTACAACTAGAGTTGGACGAGCCAACAACTGAAGTATAAGGCAATACATTAATCGAAGGCTGATCTAAAACAGCGACTAACTCATCCATGGCAATCTGTAGATCAGCATGATCTACAAGCAAGCCCTTTGAGCATGTCTCGGGATCTATATCTACATCACACCCCGACTTTCCGACCAGATCTCGGTCAGATTCAGCCATAAAAGTTGTTGTGAACTGCATAACCATAACAACTGAGCTGGTAAATATCAGCAAAATCATCATAGCCATAGTCATTTCAATTAATGTCATCCCAGACTGAAGCTTATATGGATAGATATTTCTAAAAGTCATAACTTCACCTATCATTCACCAATTGCCTAAGCTCTTGCTCAATAGACTTGAGATCGTCGTCAGTAAAATCAAGCTCATCTTTCAACCAAGCTTGCTCCGCTATAGTCAAAGGTTGTGCACCAGAACTATTAATACTGCGCTCAGCAATTTCAATCGCTAAAACAAGGGACAAGCTTGCGGCCATCATAATAATAGATCCAACAATAGCATCAATCATAATATCAATACTTTATAATTTTTTTTCGAATGCACATTGACTTTCACTATCGTAAAAGGCACAGGAATAAAATTCAAAGACTTTTTTGGTTTCATCGGGACTGACAAGCACTCTATGCTGGATATTATTAGGATTACTAGGTATTGTCCGGGTAAAAGTACAACTAGACGGAAGGCCCACAGAATTGTCCGATTTAGCGGCGAATTTTGGGCTGGTTGTCTGAAGAGTGAGCGAATTTGCTGGAATCAAATCATCTGGGAATACAGCTTGAGGAGGAGTCCCAGACCAAGGCAGCAAACAAAGATCATCGTTTAACTTGGTTGAAATCTTATTGAACATAGGAGCGCCTACAGCGCGTTCAACGAGATAGCAGGTGCATGAACTCAGCTGAGGAGATGGTAGACCCCAGAGGGCCAGATTATTGATTCGACTCCCATTGATGTTCATCTGATTAATTTTATCCAAGGCCTTCAACCAACTTTGATCCAACAACGAAGCAGCAGGTGTAACTTGAAAATAAGGATCTGCTGCTGGTTTCCAATTGCTTTGCTGATTTAAAAAACCCATCGACATCTCAATAATTGCCATTACACCAGTGATCATCACGATGCCCAATCCAGCGTAGAAAGCGATCACGTCGAATAGCCAGATCTACCACCAAGTTAGTACATTTTCTGTGACGCGCCAAGGGATAGTTTCTATACCACTGAATACATTTATCTATTCGTCAAGCATTGAAAAATTTTCTCGACTGGTCATCTTTCAGGGCTTTGACCATACGCAGTGAGGACTATAGACATTCTGGTTAAGAATGCTTTCGCTGACACTTGCGATCCACTCGACTCAGCATTGATCTGAAGATCACTCACTATGACAAACACCTGTAACTGTTCCAGCAACTGAAGAAAACTCAATACAGCTTTATAAGAGCCAAGGACAGTAATTTTTGCAGAACGCTTTTCCAAACCAGGACTTAAGAGAGGATCCAAGACCTGGTTAGTAGCAACGACGCTATTCCCGGAAGGTGGAGGAGAGCCTCCATCAGCATTGATATTCACGGGGACATAACGTTCAATCGCCCCTGGTTCTGTTGTCAGAATGGCAACACCAGCCGTTAGAGCCAACTGATCAAGTTCGGAGATGAATGTAGTGAGTTCGTTTGTGCCAGACAACAAAGTAAGGAGAAGATCCTGTTGCCCCTGACGGAGCGCCTGTTGCTGGGATAAATCTCTCAAACGTTGCTCCAAAACAGGAAGCTCAATCTGTTGAGAAAGCAACCCATCCACCTTGCTTTTCTGATCTCGAAGAATGACCAATACTGGGGTTACAGCGCCAATGGCGATGATCCCTGCCAATACCACACCCCCAACAATGGGCAACAACAAGACCGCATCTTCTGGGGTCAGCCAACTGAGTTGGCGCTTTACACCTTTTGTTTGAAGATTGGTCATGGCAACAAACCATCTTGCCCAAGCCGTTGCATTCGCCACGACAACCCCTCCGCCCCAAGATCTAAAAGCCGTTCTCGCGTTGCCTGAGCAGCATCTGCAGCAAAAGCTCCCGTCAGTGAAAAATTCAGCTGAGCCGCTTGATCGGCCATGCGACGTTGAGCGCGAATTAATTTTAAACTGGCAGGAGCAATCATGGACGACTGTTCCATACGCAGCATCAGCGCATTAATCGCGGTGAGGCCGGATGGCTCAGCGGCAAATCCTGAAAGATCGATCATTAATCCTTT
>QCVD01000069.1 GCA_003208835.1 Synechococcus sp. AG-683-C23
TCTAAAGGCTTTTAGATGGCTCGCTTCTTGATCCAGTGGTGCGCTCCTGATCCCACTAATGAGGCGTACACCAAGGCGATCGTGGATTACATCAAAGGCGGCAAGCCCATGGATGAATATTCCGGTTTCAAGGTGCTGGCACGTCAAATCCACCCTCACACTGGTGGAGGCGCGCTGATGGTGGAAGCCGACAACCTGGCAGCAGTGCAGAAGCACACCTATTCCTGGACCAAGGGTCTCGGCGTAACGGCGACGATCATGCCAGGACTCAGCGATGAGGAATATGTCGAGCTGGAGGCAAGCATGACCAGCTGAGCTATTCCTCCGGACTACTCGGGGTCAGAGGAAAAGCGCAAGCCAAATTACGGAGATACCTGCTCTCACACGTTTGGGCATTCAGCCAGACAACCAACAAAAACCTCGCCTTGCGACGGGGTGATGTGTGTACGGTTTTTGTAGCCATCTATCTCCGGACAAAACCTCACACAAAAGACATCCAGACAGCTAAGGCGGGATGTCATAAGTATAGATCTCCCCTAGGGGAGTAGAAAAACGTCGCAGCTCAGAGAAAACTAAAAAAGATTATTTAACTTTCTTGATATTCTTTGTTGGATCATATCCTTTTTCGTTCCTACTGACCATTTTGCTAGGACCATAATGCCTCACCACCACATTAAACTTGCCAGTTGTATTGCCCTCGCTAGTAGCAATATTGTTAGGCTTTCCATCGCATCCAAATCTTACTGTAAAAGAATCGTCGGCATTTCTGATTGGACTCATAATACTTGAAATATTGGCGGTTTCATTGAAAATGTATCCATCTCCATTATAAACAGTGGCAGACCAAAAGTCTCTTGCTTCAGGATCTACAAATGTCATCTCATAGCATGCATCAGCACTCATATATTTGCTGGTTTGATAAATGTTGTCCTGAACCATTGCGCCTCCCCATCCACCTGCTGCTTCAACATAATTCATGTAGGGAGTTTGACCACTTTCTTTATTGCTATAAGCTTTGGATTGATCATATCCATCAGAAAAGATTTTGTTTCCAGCTTCTGCGCTTTGATCAAAAGACTGTTTATCCCAATTCTTAACAGTAAAGGGCTTAGAGCTATTTGCTTCTACCACAAGATTTTGACGCGCACTGTCATCTAAGCTCCTCACGATTACAAAGGCATGAGTTGTCTTAGCGGTAAGCTTATGCCTACCAGGACCATATATCATTGGCTGGGTCTCGTGATTCTCGTCGACCACTTGAACAGAAACATACTTATTAGTCTCAGGAATGGTTAGGTATATTCCATCAGTCATATCAAAAATACCCGTGGAATAGAAAGTATCTCTATTCATACGAACCACAAACTGCTTAGATGGATCACTTGATGCTGTAGGCATCTCTAAAAATTTATTAAGACCGCCCGCCTGGTTGATGATTGCATCAAAACGTAAATTGGTATACGCCTGAGGAAAGTTATCTTCCGTAACTGTGATAGGAGAAGAATCATCAGAAATCTCATTTCCTTTGCTGGTATCAGCAACCTGAGCTTGATCATTAGGCACGTTGGAAATATCGCCTTTGCTGCAAGCGACGAAAAAGATACTTAAAGGAATGAGGATTGCGAACGGAATGAAGCGACCCATAGGGTTGTTTGCTTAATTTATTAGTCTAGTAGCACAATTGATAGCGAGTAAATCAACATGGTACGAATCGAGCGCATTTTTTGTATGCATTATCAAAAGATGCAAGCTGGATTATTAGTTGTGATTTGGCTATACACCCAAACGGGTGAGAGCAGGACTTTGAAGCCCCCCGAATAGGTGATGTAGTTGCGATTGATCTCGGCGATGGTGTGTTCGTTAAATAAATGACCTCCAGAACCAACACCAAACCATGATTAACGCTGTATTGATCTTCTCTTGGATTTTTGCTTTCTATGTAATGGCGGATCAGAAGCCATTTGATATCGAAACACACCAATTACAAGACTTGGACTAAGAGAATAAATAAAAGTCGGGAAGGCTGATGTCCTATCGCTCTGGTCTGAAAGCAATAAAAACCCGTAAGGTTAAAGCAAGGGGCGTTGTGATAGTCGCCATATATCTCCCGACAAAACCTCACACATACATTTCATCCCGTCGCAAGGCGGGGTTTTTCAGTAGTTACCGCCAAGAAGCAAAGCTGAAATTGGTCATTTCAATAGGCAGTATTAGCCCTAGAGCAGGATATAATTTCAGAAAGAGTTGAATAATGGAAAACGAATTAAGCGAGTACCTCGCAAAATCACTTCACTCTGCAGAAGGTTACTCGTCGGAAGAATGCAACGGTGGTGCAGTGATCGAACTACTTTTTGACTTACAATTAATGAAAATCAAAACTCTTGAAGAGTTCAAAAGAAGAGAAACGGAATTAGCAGTGCAAGAACTCATTCAAGAGTATCAGAATAGATAAAAAGACCAACGAGCCAAGACCGTACACCAACTGACTACGCCTTCAACAAGCAGTCAAGACTCTTACCAATTGGAGCGAATGCGAGAAGTATTGTCCATTGATTGTCGATCTTTGATCACTGCCTAATCATACCTAAGTGCAATCCAATACCTGGCACTAAATAAACATCACCCAGTCGCAAGGCGGGGTTTTTTATTGGCGCAAGAGAACCGCTTACGGCTAACTAAACGTCTTCACCACTTTGGCGGGCATCGTTTCCACCCTCCTGAATTCTGCATCGTCTCCCAAGCTGAGATGGCGTTATGGCGCAACAGGCGTCTGATGACTGGCTGACCACCGCCCTTCAAAGGTCTGGTCTCAACCTCCACCCACTGGGCATGGGCTGTCGCCATGTCGTTCGCAAACCTGCAGACCTTGCCTTCTATTTCGTTCATCAGCCAGCCGACACCATCCTTTGGTGCATGACGATCAACAAGTGGCTTGTCCTTGTTTGGCATGACGCCAGGTTGGCGAGAGGGGAATTTGCTGGGCTGATAGAAATCACACCGTTTTGGGTGAACCCGCTCGCACCAGGTGCAACGGCCTTCACTGCGCCCACCAAACAGGTTCGAAAACCCAGCTATACGGGGTCCACAACCAGTCAGACCAACTGATCATCGTTTTTAAATCAAGCCGATTCAGGAATTAATTGAGAAACGTTTGGCATCGGGTCCACCTTCCCATCAGCAATGGCGCGAGCACGGAGATAAAACCAGCTTTCGGTGTCTCCGGACTCCTCCATCTTTTCGGCGATCTTTACCCAGTTGTCGATTTCGGCTTGATCC
>QCVD01000070.1 GCA_003208835.1 Synechococcus sp. AG-683-C23
AAATTCATCGAGGTTGGTTTTACCAACCAGAACACCTCCGGCCTGCCAGAGGCGCTCCGTCGCGGTGGACTCATAGGGAGGGACAAAGTGCTCAAGCATGCGGCTTGAACAGGTGGTTCGCACCCCACGGGTGCAGAGGTTGTCTTTGATCGCCAGAGGCAAGCCAGCTAGTGGGCCAAGTGTTTCGCCAGCGGCACGCGCAGCATCAATCCGATCGGCATCGCCCCGGGCTCGCTCAACCGTGATCTCGTTGTAAACATTGAGGGAAGACTCAGCCGTTTCCAGCCTGTTGATGTGCTGATCAACAAGCTCACGGGATGAAATATCACCGTTCTGCAGTTGCTGACGCCACGCGCTGATCGTCATGGTCTTGCGATCCATTGCAGGGCCGACGCTATCAGCCGTCTGTCACCCTTCATTTGTGATGGTGAATGGTTCACCCCTTCGCGTGCGCAACAACGAGTGGCTGACGGACTGAGGATGCTCTGAACTGATGTCATCCAAGAACGTTGACAACCCAGACTCCAACCCAGCCTTAGTGATGAAGGGACCGAACCAGTACGTGACATCTGGACCAGATGTTTGGACCCGCGCCCACCAAGCAACACCGAGGCCATTGGCGAGGCTTCGCAGTGGCCGAATCAGTGGGCTCATTGGGGCAAAGGTGAGTAAGAGCATTTTGACCTGCAAAGAGGCCAAACAGCTCATCAGTTATGGGGAAAGCTTGATGCTCTGATCGAACTGAAGATCCGATTCAGGTTTAGCGCCCGACAAATCAAGCTCAATCGTTGCTGCTGAAGACGTGGATTCCGCTTGAGGAGACTCCGTTTTCAACACACCCGATTGATCAGAAACCGAAGAATCTGACACCTGTTGATTGAGCGTGACTTGTTCTTCGATTGCGTGCTCAGATGCTGATAGATCAGTGACTGATACATGTGTTGTTGAGTGACTGGTTTGGGAAGAGTCCGAAGCCAACAACTCAGAAAAGGGGGAATCTGTGACGGGCTTTTTAGTTAAACAAGCCTCCGGTACTGGCGGTACCGGGCGGGCGACCTCTTGCGTTTTCACTTGCGGACGAACAATCGGCGGCGACGGAGCTTGACCATGAATGTCCTTCATCCAGTTGCGGCGAGCCACCTCGTAGACACACAGCGCAGTCGCCACCGAGGCATTCAGGCTGGGGGTGATGCCACGCAGGGGAATCCGCACCAATTGGTCGCAGTGGCGACGGGTTAGCAATGACAAGCCCTGATCCTCTGAACCAGTCACCAAAACAAGTGGACCCTCTAAATCCACATCCATGAGCGTGACATCGCCCTCGGCAGCGAGTCCAATCACCCGGTAACCCGAATCCTTAAGCTTCTCGAGGGAACGGTTGAGGTTGACAACACGCGCAACGGGTAAGTGCTCCATGGCGCCCGCGGCCACTTTGGCTGCTGAGCCCGTTAGGCCTGCACTCCGTCGTTGTGGCAACACAAGACCATGGGCCCCCATCGCTTCGGCAGAGCGAACGACGGCGCCGAGATTATGGGGGTCCGTAATCCCATCAAGAGCTAGCAACAAGGGGGGCTCACCAAGCTCGGAACAACCCTCAATGAGGGCACTGAGATCCAAGGTGTCTGCAGCAGCGGTTTGTAGAGCAATGCCCTGATGAACAGAACCCCCTGTGACCTGAGCAAGCCGCGCCCAGGTGACTTCTTCCACCAAAACACCAGAGGCTTTGGCCTCCCGAAGCAGTTGAAGAAATTTTGGAGCACTGCGCATCTCTGGCGTGCACCAAATTCTGTGGATTGGACGTCCTGACTCGAGGGCAGCTTGCGAAGCGTGGCGTCCCCAGATCAAATCGTCTGCTGGCGGCGTCGAAGCTTCGGCCTCGGGTTGTTGCTCGGACCGCTGGGATCGAGATCCAGAGTCGCTAAAGCGGGGCCGTTGGGACGACTGGCGACGCTCATCGCCAGAACGATATCGATCGGGCGCTCGCTCAGAGCGATCACGAAAGCGTCCCTGAGACGGTCGATCCGAACGGAACCGACTCGGAGCTGAGGACCGCCCACCCTGGTCATCACGGCGTTCATAGGGACGCTTGCCATCCTCATCAGAGCGACCGGAGAAGCGCGGAGCACGATCTTCACGACGTCCATAGGGGCGCGATCCCTGCTGATCCCTCTGGCCATAGGAGCGTGGGCCGGCACTATCTCGGCTGTCACGGCTGTCACGGCTGTCACGGCGTCCGTAGGGACGATCACCCGAAGACCCACTACTAGAGGGCCGGTCTCTGGGAGAACTATTCTTGGAAAAGCGATCGTTCGAATAACGATCACCCGATGGACGATCGCCGCTCGGGCGATCACCCGACGAGCGGGTCACGGAGTAGCGGTCGCTCTTCGAGCGATCGCTGTAGGGCCGCGCCGAGGGGCCGCGATCGCGAGAAACACGGTCGTTCGAAGAGCGCTCACTCGTAGAACGGTCATTCTTAAAACGATCGTTCGTATAACGCTCAGTTGATGAGCGACTGCTGGATGGTCGATTCCCATAAGGACGATCACCGCTCGGGCGATCTCTTGACGGACGGCGATCGTCATACCCCCGCTGCGACCTGCTGTCGGAATCACGGCTGGAATAACCAGACGTCGGCGGGCGTCCTCCAGACGAAGGCGGGCGTCCTCCAGGTGAGCGACCACTGCTAGCCCCTCCCTGGCGACCATCGCGGGAGGGGGCGCCGGAACGACGTTCAAAGCGAGGGCTCATGGAGTTGGGGGCGGGGTTATCGAATTGGATCCGGCCATCTCCAGTTGATCGAGGAGCTCAGCCAGCCGGACTGGATTGTTCAGAAACAGCCAGCCAACCATTGTCTCAAACCCTGTGGCCCTTCCATAAACAGCAGCGTCAGCTCGTCGAGGACCACGCCCCGCACTGTTACGACCCCGTCGGACCAAATCAAGCTCGTCATCGTGAAGCAAATCTTGCTGTTCAAGCCACGCCAAAAGATTCGACTGCGCATCAGCGCGAACCTCGGCGACGACAGCCTTATGCAACGCATCGGAGCGTCCTGGACGAGCTCCCAGACGAAGGCGCTGGTGAAGCTCCCAAACCGCATCACCAATCCAAGCCAACTGAAGCGGCCCCAGCTTGTCGGCTCCACCACGGCCAACTTGGGCTCGAATCCAATCGCTCAAGCGGATAAATTGGTGAGAGCTGTC
>QCVD01000071.1 GCA_003208835.1 Synechococcus sp. AG-683-C23
GAAGTATGGATTGCTTCCTTGTTTTATGGCCAGGCCACAGCATCCAAAGAAGAAGCTGAGAAGTTGGCTGGTATTTTGTCACTCGATGCCGCTACAACTGCTGCCATGCAGGAGTTTCCTGTGAAGGGGAGCTTGGATCCTGTCATTCCAACTGACCCCTTGATTTATCGCTTCTATGAAATCATGCAGGTCTATGGACTGCCTCTTAAGGATGTTATTCAAGAGCATTTTGGTGATGGCATCATGAGTGCGATTGATTTCACGCTTGATGTCGATAAAGTTGAAGACCCCAAAGGTGATCGTGTGAAGATTACGATGTGCGGAAAATTTCTTCCCTATAAGAAGTGGTGATTTATGTAGTCTAATAAGATTGCAACCATTTTTCCCAGAGCCTGGCATCTGCCAGGCTTTTTTGTTGCTTGGTTTCAGAACTGTTGGGCGATTTGTTGGCGGGCCATTTTTCGACGTTTTTCATCCTTTAGCGATTGGCTTAACTCATGCAGGCAGCGTTGACTTGTTGCTGTTCCAATGCAGCCGAGCGCGCGTATTGCAGCCTCGGACACGGGTTGAGAATCAGTCTTCGATAGCTGGGATAGTCGTTCAGCAATGGTGGCACCATCGCGGCGTTGCAGTAAACGAATGGCAGCAATCACCACTGGATCGCGGAAATCTTGAAGGGCTGGCTCACAGAGGTCGAGAAGGGGCTGATCATTCAGCGTGTAGGCCCGAAAGATCAACAATTGCAATCCAGCAAGTCGTTGTTGTTGTGCTGGATGATTGAGGTAATCCACCACAATGTTTTCGGGAACATCTGCCCCCCAGCACGACAGTGCTTCGACAAGGCTGAGCTGAAGATTGTCATCGTGTTGCTCATCGTGATGGAGTTGTTTCACCAGCCAATCGCGCGATTCAGGTTGGTGGCAGAGCCCAGCAGCCATCACTAAATCTGGCTCTAAGCCATGCTTTTCCAATAACAGCTGGATGATTGGCCAGCCTTTTGCAGCGAGCATTCCTAGTTTTTCGCAGATCGCTCGACGCAGATCAATCGAAAGGCTGGGGGAGTAGATCTCCTCCAGCCAGGAAGGCTCTAAAGGAGCCCGTCTTGATTGTGCGAACCGCTCCCAAAGAACGGACTCGTCAACATGCATGGTTCGTTAGCGGGCACCAAGCTCGGCTCCCAATTCGCGTTCCAGTTTGTCATCGTGCTCGGTGGGGAGCACGTTCTCCATGGTGGTGCGATGCGTGCTGTAGAAGAGCATGCCAATGAACACCATGCCACCAACGATATTGCCGAGGGTGACAGGAAGAAAGTTCCAGAAAATTACTTTTGTAAAAGGAACTCCAGAGCCAAGAATTGGACCTGCTGTGTGTAAGAACTGATTCACCACGATGTGTTCCATACCCATCGTTTGGAATGCCGTAATTGGCAGCCAGCATGCGAGAAGTTTGCCGGGAACACTTTTACTGACCAAAGCCATGGTGACGCCAAGGCAAACCAACCAGTTCGCCACAACACCGCGAAGGAAAGCCAGGAAGAAGCCCATACTGCCCAGGGCTTCGTACTTTTTCTCAACGTTGATTTGATTGAGAGCAACGATTTTCTGAGCAACTAGGTCCCAAACGGGTGGTCCAATGTTGTCTGCTGATGCATCCATTGTTCCGCTGGTGAGGCTGATGGCCATGATCAGTGCCACAACAGCGGTGCCAATGAAATTACCAATCCATACCCAAGTCCAGTTGCGGAAAGTGGCCCCCCAGCTGCACTTTCCCGCCCAAGTAGCCATGGGAAGTAAGGCAAAGTTTCCGGTGACGAGTTCCATGCCGAACAGCACGATGCTGGCGAAACCGAATGGAAAGAGTAAAGAGCCAACAAAAGGCAGTTTGGTGAGGATCCCAACGGTGAGTGCAAGAATTACAGCCAAGCCAAGAATGGCGCCGGAGTAAAAGCCACGAATCAGTAAGTTTTTAATGCTGACTGTTGCTTTTTTGCCGCCGGCAGTAATCATGCCGTCGACAAGTTCATTGGGAAGGACGTAATCCATCAGATCCGTGGTGATATTAATTGAGTAAGGGTGTGCTATTAACCGCTAATGCGGTTCATAAAGCGTGAAAAGAGATCTGTATTTCCGCCCTCACGGGATTGAGCGCTCTTGTCGGGCCCGCTGGAGCTCAGCCAGTTGACGAAACGTGAGAACAGATCGTTGTTGGAAGCCATTTTGTTGGTGTAAAAGGTTGGAAGAATGAAATGATTTGATCTTGGGCGGAGCCGTGACTTCAAAAGAAAGCGCCACGATCACTGCCTGAGGAACTAATTATCGTTACTTAAGTTTTGGCTGTGGCGCCAAATTGTTCGATCAGGACGTCTCTCAATACCGATTTAATCTGATCAGCTGGTACGGCCTTTTGATGCAGCTCGCCGAGGGTTGGATTGGCTCCTTGAGAACCGCCAATCGTGATGGTGTATCCCTCGCCCATTACACCTTCGCTATTTTTTGCTTTGGTCCCAGTGAGGCCGATCGCGCCCATGTAGGCCTGGCCGCAAGTATTTGGGCAGCCCGTCCAGTGAATTTTCAGTTCTTCGGGAAGACTTAATTCTGCATCCAATTCATGAGCGGCCTTGAGGGCTTGATCTTTGGTATTGGTGAGTGCAAAGCTGCAGTAGGTGCTGCCTGTGCAAGACACTGTTCCTGCTGCAATGGTGCCAGGTTCCAATGGAAAACGTTGCAGCAGCGGATCTGACTTCAGATCATCAATGGTGTCGGTTGTGAGGCCAACGAGGATGACATTTTGGTCTTCAGTCAGTCGTATTTCACTGCCGCCATATTTAACGCTGGCGGAGGATAAATCATGAAGATCTTGAGCTGTTAAACGTCCTACTGGAACGTGTAAACCGGCAAAGGATAAACCTTCTTGTTTTTGTGGGTGGATCCCATAATGAGAACG
>QCVD01000072.1 GCA_003208835.1 Synechococcus sp. AG-683-C23
CAGAGAGATGCTCCACGCCAAACCCGTTGATGACGATCAGACGATGGTCAAAGAGAGTGGACTGGGTACATTGACATTTGAGAGATTGAAAGAGCTTCAAGCCTTGCTTGGGATGCTTCAGGAATTGAAGAGCTAGACAACGCTGTTGATCATCTGAACGTATTTATCCCAGTTGCGTCCGCCATAAGTGCTGTTCGTATCCAACGCAGAGTGACCCATAACACTTTCGATATTCACTTGGTTGAAGTCATGCTCGCGGAGTTGAGTAGCAAACCTGTCGCGGAAATCCTTTGGCCGGAGTCCTGTGATGTTCTTACAAGTCTTGGATAAGTTCCCTCCCCAACGGATTACTTCAATCCCTCTGATCTTTGAGGTGGTCTTTAGACTTGGCCAAATGTGGCCCTCGGCTTTCCTCAGCGGCTCCAAAAGCTTGATGAGAGATCGGTGCAAGGGAATGTCCCTAACTGAGTTGGCTGTCTTATGTGATCGCTCTTCCTGCCACTCAACAACGATGTAGTCCTCATGAATGTCCTCACCTCTCAAGGCTGAGACCTCAGAAAGACGACACCCTGTGAAATAAAGCAGCTTTAAAACAGGCAGATAGATCGTTCCATTCCACTGATCAACAGGTGTTGAAGGTTCAAAGCTTTGGTTTCTCTTTGCTTGTGCTGCCCTCGAGGCTTTGGTCTTTGTTGTTTCATCCAACGTTCCAGGCAGTCCCTTGAAAATGTGCTCACCACCACCCTGTTTTTCAATTAGCGTTGTCCACAGGCCAGCGCAGTAGGCAAGATGTGTCTTCGCTGAGTTACGACTCATCCTTTTGATTAGATGGTTTTTGTATGCAACGGCATCAGCCCTCGTCGCTCGAGCAGGTCTGGGGTGCTTGGTAAATTCCATAAATGCTTGGAGTGCTTTCACCCAGCCTTCGAATGTTCTTGGTGCTGGCTCACGGTCAAGCCGTCTTGCTTCCAGTAGCCCATCAGTTGTCAGAAGGGTCTGTAGGTCACCCTTGCCAATTACTTGGGCTGTGGCGTAGAGCCGTTCGAACTCAGGGTTAGGTGTCTTTTGGTTGTCGAGGTAGGCATCAAGTCGTGGAGCTACTGCTTCGACCAGTCCAAAAGTTCCAACTTCTTTGATGAGAGATGGCTCCTTTTGAACTGCTTCGAACATCCACTCCTCTGGCATTAGTTGCTCACCTTTAGCTCTCCTTATCTCCAGATCTGTCTTAGCGAGGAAGGCAGGAACGTTTGCCTTGGCCACATGGATTGATTGGTAGGAGGCTCCCTTCCAAATGGCCTTGCCAATGGCTTGCCGCAATCCTCGAGGGACTCCACGCTGGAGCTGATAGCTACCGGATGGAAGCTGAGCTATGTAGCTTGGCGCTCTCCTGAAGGCCACTGTTACCCATGACTGTTACCCAGATATTATGAGCAAAATCAGGAATCTATGTCCAGCACTAGCCAATAAGCATTATTTCAACTACGGGGGGCAAGGCCCGTTACCCACAGCGTCCTTGGAGGCCATCACCGCCAGTTGGCAGCGTATCCAAGAACTTGGCCCATTCACAACCGATGTGTGGCCGTACATCGCCGCGGAGGTGAATCGCACCCGCCGTCTCCTGGCCAAATGGTGTGGGGTTCCACCCCACCGCATGGCACTCACCGAAAATGTAACCAGTGGCTGCGTTTTACCGCTCTGGGGCCTGCCATTCAGCAGCGGAGATCACCTGCTGATTAGCGACTGCGAACACCCAGGGGTGGTGGCCGCTTGCGTTGAGCTCGCCCGCCGCGAACACCTGGTGATCGACACCCTCCCCGTGAAACATCTGCGGGGAACAGCAAGCGATACCGATGCAGGTGTTCTCAAAAGTCTTGAGATCTCCCTACAGCCCCGTACACGACTTGTTGTACTGAGCCATCTGCTTTGGAACACCGGACAAGTGATGCCGATTGAAGCGGTAACGCATCAGCTCAAGCAGCATCCACAGCATCCGTTTCTGCTCGTGGATGCAGCCCAGAGCATGGGGCAAATCCCCGTGCAAGCCGCAGCGGCTGCCTCCGACATTTACGCCTTTACCGGCCATAAATGGTGTTTTGGGCCAGAGGGGCTTGGCGGTGTCGCCCTCTCCCAACGAGTTCTCGAGCAGGGCCAGCCCACCCTGATTGGCTGGCGCAGTTTGCAGGACGAAAGCAAAGCGATCTTCGATGCAGAGGATCCCTTTCATCACGACAGCCGTCGTTTTGAGGTGGCCACCAGCTGCGTGCCGCTGATGGCGGGATTGCGCTGCTCACTGGAGCTGCTGGAGCAGGAGGGGGCTGCCGACCAGCGGCTCGATCAAATTCGTCAGCACAGCCAAACGCTCTGGCAAAGCTTGCACGCCATGAATGGAGTCACCCCTGTACTTTCGGTGCCACCAACAAGCGGCCTGGTAAGTTTTCAGCTGGATAATTATCCAGCTCCAGCCGACGTCGTGATGGAATTCGGCAAGCAAGGAATTTGGATCCGAGACCTCGCCGATCCGGCTTGCCTCAGGGCTTGCACCCACATCACAACCTCAAGTGAGGAACTCGACCGGCTGAGCGCGGCCCTAGCCAACCATCAAGGTTGAAGACGAAGACGCAGCGCTTTTTGCGCTTCCTCTTGATCGTCGAAGTGCACCTTCTCCACCCCCAAGATCTGATAGTCCTCGTGACCTTTACCGGCCACTAACACCAGATCAGCCGCATCAGCCTCCGCAATCGTTTGGGCAATCGCCGCCCCACGGTCTGGTTCCACCACACGATCGATGCCGTTTGGGATTCCCTGCACCACATCCTCAAGGATGCGAAGGGGGTCCTCGGTGCGTGGGTTGTCTGAGGTCACCACCACCCGATCGGCCAAGCGCGCGGCAATCGCGGCCATCTGAGGACGCTTGCCCCGGTCGCGATCACCGCCGC
>QCVD01000073.1 GCA_003208835.1 Synechococcus sp. AG-683-C23
CTTTCCAACTGGGTTCGCATCTTCTCGATGAACCAGCCCATCACCACAACAGGATGCACAACCCAGGATGGATCTCCGACTAACCAATCCAGTCCGGCGGTGGCCGCTACCACCCAAATTCCGGGCTGAACAACAATCAAATCAGGTGTCTTTCAGCCAGCTGAACATCGACCGCAACCCCTTTCCAACCTTTTCGATTGGGTGCTGGGCATCGCGATCACGGATCTTTTTCATTTCAGGTTTTCCGGCATCGCACTCCGCGACGAAGTTCCTCGCGAAGGTGCCATCTTGGATGTCCGCGAGCACACGCTTCATCTCGGCTTTGGTGTCGGCAGTAATCAGCCGGGGTCCGCTCACGTAGTCGCCGTATTCGGCGGTGTTGGAGATGGAATCTCTCATGGATGTGAGACCGCCTTTCACCATCAGGTCGACAATTAGCTTCACTTCATGCATGCACTCGAAGTAAGCCAATTCAGGCTGATACCCCGCTTCGACCAACGTTTCAAAGCCAGCCTTGACCAACTCTGAAAGGCCTCCACAGAGCACGGCTTGCTCACCAAAGAGGTCGGTTTCTGTTTCTTCTTTGAAGTTGGTTTCGAGAATGCCAGCCCGTGTTCCACCAATGCCCTTGGCGTAGGCCATGGCCAGGCCTCGAGCATTGCCAGTGGAGTCTTGTTCGATCGCAAAAAGAGCCGGAACTCCCTGCCCGTTCTGATACTCCCAGCGCACGGTGTGTCCCGGCCCTTTGGGAGCGATCATCACCACATCAACATCGGCGGGGGGCTTGATCAGCTCGAAGCGGATGTTGAAACCGTGGGCGAAGCTCAGAACCTTGCCGCTCTTGAGGTGGGGTGCGATTTCTTTCTCGTAAACGTCTTTCTGAAATTCATCGGGGAGCAGCACCATGATCCAGTCCGCCTTGGCGGAGGCCTCTGCGACCGTTAAAACTTCAATCCCGTCGGCCTTGGCTTTCTCTGCCGAGCGGCTGCCCTCATACAGACCCACAATGACTTTGACACCACTGTCCTTGAGGTTGAGGGCGTGGGCGTGGCCTTGGGAGCCATAGCCAATGATCGCAACGGTCTTGCCGTTTAGCAGACCAAGATCAGCATCGGAATCGTAAAAGAGCTGGGCCATCCGTGGCGCGTTTGCAGAGCGGAGCATTGCAAAAAGCTTACGCAGGGGCCCGTCTCGTTTGGATCAGGCTTCGTTCGGGTGAGAGATCACGCGGTCGATTAGGCCGTAATCCTTGGCTTCTTGAGCGCTCAAGAAGTAGTCGCGGTCAGTATCTTTTTCGATTTTTTCGAAAGTCTGGCCACTCATATCCGCCAGGGAGTGATTGAGCATGTCCTTCATTCGAAGGATTTCACGGGCCTCAATTTCGATGTCGCTGGCTTGACGACGACTCGTGCCGCCCAAGGGTTGGTGGATCATGATCCGGCTATGGGGCAGCGCGACCCGCTTCCCCTTTGTTCCGGCTGCTAGTAGGAAGGCGCCCATGGAGGCAGCGAGTCCTACGCAGATGGTGACCACCTCACTTTTCACATATTGGATGGTGTCGAAGATCGCTAGACCTGCAGTGACGGAGCCACCGGGAGAGTTGATGTACAGGTAAATCGGTTTGCTGCTGTCCTCAGAGTCGAGATACAGCATTTGGGCAACGAGGCTGTTGGCGATCCCGTCGTTTACCTCTGATCCGAGGAAAAGGATGCGCTCAACACCGAGACGGGTATAGATGTCGACCCAGCGCTCCATTTGGCTGCCGGGAAGACGATAAGGAACGCTTGGGGTACCGATCGGCATGGGTTAAGTCAGGGAAGTGGTGAAAAAAATGGACGTCGAAAGCGATCAGTTGGCTTTTGAGCCAGGGAGGTCTTTACGGCTGGTCAGTACCCTGTCGATGAGGCCGAATTCAACGGCTTCGTGGGGAGTGAGATAGCTCATTCGGTCGGAGTTTTTACTCAGCTCTTCGACGGAGCGCCCCGTGTTGTTAGAGAGAATCTCGAGCATGGCTTGCTTGTTGTGCAAAACCTCTTTGGCTCTGATCTGTATATCGGTGGCTTGACCTTGAGCGCCACTGCGTGGCTGGTGCAAAACGATGGACGAATGGGGTAGAGCAGCGCGTTGACCTTTGGTGCCGGCAGACAAAATCACTGCAGCGGTTCCCATCGCCTGGCCGATGCAGATCGTGTGAACAGGAGGCTTCACATACCGGAGTGTGTCGCAAATAGCGAAGGCTTCCGTTTCGAACCCAATTGCATCACCGGAGTACCAACTTGTGCCTGTTGAATTGATGTAAAAATAAATTGGTTTCTCTGGATCATCAAATTCCAGAAAAAGCAATTGGGCAATAATTAATTCAGTAACGTCAATTCCCATTTGACGTTTGGCCTCGTCATCTGAAAAGAGTGGCAATCCCAAATAAACAATCCGTTCTTTGAGAAGCAAAGAAGGAAGATCGGGAGGAGGCGTTCTCATTGCGGCGCCATCGCCGTAATAAGGAGCGGATGTGGTCATTTCCACGCATCATCTCGAATGAAAAAATCCTAGCGGGGGTCGATGGGTCGTTGAGCAGTGGTTTGATCGGTTTTGGTCTTGGCCTCGGCCTTGACTTGACTTTTTCCCTTGTGACTGGCCTTAGTTTCTTTGTTGCTATCGAGCCGACCAAACACCATGCGACCTGTCG
>QCVD01000074.1 GCA_003208835.1 Synechococcus sp. AG-683-C23
TCAATTTTGGCTTGAATGTATAAGGCCTGCAAGGGATCAGAGCAAATAAAGAATCACAAAAAGAACAACCCAAATGCCGTCAACAAAATGCCAATACAGCTCAGCCGCTTCAAGAGGGAAATGATTTTCAGCGGTGACGCGTCCACCGTTTTCGCGGGCTTGCCACCACACGATGAGGGTCATGACGGCCCCAAGGGTGACATGTAGTCCATGAAAACCAGTCACTGCAAAGAAAGTGCTGGCGTAAAGGTTGTCGGTGAGTCCAAATGGAAGCGTGAAATATTCCACCATCTGACTGATCAAAAAGGCGATCCCCAAGGATGCAGTGATCAGAAGCCATCTCCGACACCGCGCATGGTCGCTGTTACGAATGGCTTGCCCGGCCTTATGAAATGTGGCGCTACTCACAAGCAATAACACGGTGTTGAGGATTGGAAGTGGAAGCTCGAGCTCATAAATGGCTCCGCTCGGCAGGGGATTCACCGCTTTGAAGGTGAGATAGGCCGCAAAGAAACCGGCGAATGTCATCGCGTCAGCCACTAGGAATGTGGCTAACCCGAACATTCGGAAGTCCCCATGCTCTTCAACGGCATGGCCGTGGGTTTCAGTGCTCTCGATTTCGGAGCTGTCGGGCTGGACGGGAAGGGTGCTAGTCATTTGCCACTGCTCCAAAGATCACGCCCGCTCGTGGCGGACAAGTCGATTTCATCGATTGGGACGCCATAGGCATAAGGCTCTTTCACCAGAGGGGCTTCTCCCACCCAGTTCTCCACTGGAGGGGGGGGAACTGGTCAGCCATTCCGGCGTGAGCGCATTCCATGGATTATCACCGGCGACCTTTCCATAAAAAGCACTGTGAATCACGTTCCACAGGAAGGGCAAGGTGCTGATGGCCATCAGCAACGCACCCACAGAGCTGATCTGATTAATCAAAGTGAACTGAGGGTCGTATTCCGCAACCCGTCTTGGCATTCCATTGAGACCAAGCCAGTGCTGAGGTCCAAAGCAAAAGTTGAAGCCAATGAACGTAAGTGCGCAGTGGAAGCGTCCCAAATCTTCATTCAACATTCGTCCAGTGAACTTGGGATACCAGTGATAGATCGAGGCGAAAATGACAAAAACAGATCCTCCAAAAACGATATAATGGAAGTGTGCTACGACGAAGTAAGTGTCATGCACATGGATATCGAAAGGCACCTGCGCTAGAGCAACCCCAGTAATCCCTCCGAGCACGAAATTCACTATGAATCCGCAGGAGAAGAGAACAGCGCTGTTCAAACTAATCTTTCCTCCCCATAAGGTGGCGAGCCAATTAAAAAATTTGATTCCTGTCGGAACGGCAATGAATGCCGTAGCAATTGTAAAAAACAAGCGCATCCAGGGTGGAGTCCCACTGGTGAACATGTGGTGTGCCCAAACAATCAAACCCAGAACAACGATGGCCATGATCGAGTACACCATCGTCACATAGCCGAAGAGTGGCTTGCGAGCATGAATCGGAAGGATTTCACTTACCAGCCCAAAAGCTGGTAAAACCATGATGTAAACGGCTGGGTGAGAATAGAACCAAAATAAGTGTTGATAAACAACAACGTTTCCACCAAGTGATGGATTGAAAAAGCCAGTATGAGCAACAATATCAAAACTTAAAAGAACTAATGTTCCGGCAAGAACAGGGGTTGATGCGACAACCAAGATGCTGGTTCCAAGCATCGCCCAGCAGTACATAGGCATCTGCATCAGCTTGAGCCCGGGACGACGCAATTTCAGAATTGTGGCAATGAAATTAATGCCACCGAAAATCGAACTGCCGCCTAACAAAAGAACACTGACGATCCATATAATTTGCCCAGTCGCGGGTGTTGTAATGCTGAGGGGTGGATAAGCAGTCCAGCCTGATTGGGCAGCTCCAGTAATGAAATAACTGGCCACCAACATCAGACCAGCAGGGGGAATCAGCCAAAAAGCAACGGCATTCAGCCGTGGAAAAGCCATGTCCCGAGCACCCACATAAAACGGGATCAAATAGTTCCCAAAGGCGCCGTTCACGACCGGCACGATCCAAAGAAAAATCATCACCGTGCCATGCAGGGTGAGGACTTGGTTGTAGACGTCCCGAGCCATGAAGTCGGCGACGGGGCTGGCGAGTTCTGTGCGGATGGCTCCAGCGAGAGCGCCACCAATCAGGTAGAAAACAAACCCGCAGACGAGATATTGCAGGCCAATTACTTTGTGATCAACGCTGAAACTGAAGTACCGCAACCAGCCCGTGGGCTGAAGTTTTGGGGCTGGTGCTGTGCTGTTGGGAGGAAGGGTGACAGTCATCTCAAGTGTTGGCGACTGTTGTGTCGGTAGTAGGTGTCGGTTTGGCGTTATTGCTGAACCAGGTTTGCCATTCATCGGCTTCGTCCACCACAACGGTGGAGCGCATGCCTCCGTGATATGGACCGCAAAGTTCTGCGCAGACGATCGGGTAACGCCCCGGTCGAGTTGCTGTGAAGCTCAATTGTGTGGGCTGGCCAGGAATGATGTCTTGCTTTAAGCGGAATTCAGGAACCCAGAAGGCATGAATCACATCCTTAGATTCCATACGGAGTGTGATTGGACGATCGGCGGGAAC
>QCVD01000075.1 GCA_003208835.1 Synechococcus sp. AG-683-C23
AGTGTTGTAGGAAATGATCGAAACCATCGATAACGTCTTGAATCAGCTGGTTCTGGCCGGTGGTGTAAAAATCGATTGGATCGAAGGAGAAGAGCGCAAATGCCCCAATGGAAGTTGGTGGGTTGATGACCCTGTTGACCATCAGTTGTTTGACGATCATCTCCAGCCAACAGCCATGATTCAGATGCAGCATTTAGCCATGGTGGTGGAACTCAACCAAACAGCACACGCCCATTTACATTTGTTGTTCGATCCAGAAACACGACGCATTGAAGCTGCTGAAGTTTCGGATCCCGCTACCGGTGGAACTCTCCTCACCCTGCTGTTTTGGCCAGGACTCACTTCGGCTCGAAAACTAGCCATCGCGACAATGACCCACTGGCTAAAAGCCATCGACGATGGTTGGTTGGATTCCCCTAGTGCGCTCGATGCATCTCAATAGTCTTTCTTTGGCTTGTGGCTGCCCGGGACTCATGCATCGTTCGGTTAAAAAGGGGCGAAGTGTTCATATTCTTTATCATTTCACCTTTTTTGCAGTCACGGTACGTTCCGCCGGTTAGCGATAATAGTTTCATGAAAGATGAAATTAAGCTCAGTATCGCTTTTCTTGCTCTCAATGCAGGAGTCATTGCCTTGGTTATCTCCGGTTATATCAAAGGTGGAATGAATTTCGGCTCAGTGGTCGATTACATTTTTAAATAGTAAAAACTGCTCAAATTAATTCAGGGTGATTAGGGTCTCCCTTGAATGGACCTTGAATTCTGTTTGTAATCCATCCGCCATAAAATTGTCCCGGTTGTGCATCAACCCTTTCTCCCTCTAGGTAGCAATGGTCCACGAGCTTCGGGTAGACGCTGACCCAAGCTTTTAAGGCTGAATAGTGATCACTGGGATGCTCGTAACTCCAGCCAGCATGCTGCCTGATACTGTCTCCATTGGCTTGAGACAAATTCCAATACGTTGCTAGTCCTTTCCATTCGCAAAATGATGGGCGACCTGAGACTTGGTGCAATGTTCCATATGTGAAAGCTGATGGTTTGATATAAATACTCGGCGGGTGAAATGTTTCGCATACTCTTATATATTCACAATCTTGTGTAATGACTTCGTTTTGAATGACAATTGATACGGGGCCGGTGATGATCTCTATCCCTGGTGGACGTGGATAATCAGCAACAATTTCTTTGATAGCCATTGATGATGTATCTGCTGACTGTCAATGTTAGACGTTTTAACTGATCCCTGATTGTTTTATCATTTTTTGTAAGTTTACTTGATTCTAAATCATTTTAAAATGAGGACTTATGCCTATGAATTCCAGCGTTTAAGATCCTGTTTAATTGTGGGAGTGTTTTTTGTAATGCTTGCAAGGTTTTCTGGGATCTATAGATTTTACCTCGAAGTTTCTAGATGACAGGGATGGACACCTCGAGTTTATTTGGCAACGTGAATTACTTAGCTTAATTGGTGGTTCATGTCGTTCACTCTTCCTGGTTTGTTGTCTTGGCAGTTTCGAATTGTGCTGATTTGGCAGCATGTGGCTTTAGAAGCTTTGTCGGATAGTCAGCGACTCAGCACCATTCTTGATCCCACCAGCAGCCGTATACGCCGTGGATATGATTTAATTCAATCTCCTCGATGTACCTTGATTAATGATTGTCCTGCTTGATGGCTTGGATAATCTGCATGAGAACTAAATATTTTTTCTCTTCATACTCCTTAAATACCTGAAGGATCTACCAAGCCAGCTCATTGGCTCAGTTGGTTATTGATTGGTCTATCTGAGATGTCTTAGTCGAGCCGTTTCGATCATTGGGAGAAAGTCTGCCTTTGGCGTAATTTGATTTCTTAACAATGTCGGTGCAATCTTCTTCGTCGTTGGTGATCTCAGGCGGAAAAGGCATGTGCCAGTGGACTCCACTCTGATTAAGGATCCATGAGGGATCACTTCTGACACAGCTCGTTCTCTTGAAAAGCAGTGAGATGAAATCGTTTTGCGTCTTGCATGATGGGCGGTCAGGCATTGTGAGGTCACATTGCAGTCGGATAGTCCGGTGACCAGCAAAAGTGTGAGTAGCAGCCCCAGTGAAATGGGTGGATTTGGCAGTGCAGCACCGAATCGTTCCAAAGCTTCAAAGGCGAAGCGAAAGCCAGGAAAAGCCAACCACCGACGAGAGCAGTGCCCGTTAGGTCGTGATCCTGAGATCGAAGCCATCAAGGCTCGTCAGAGTCTTGGGTTGCCCTTAACGGGTCGCTTGAAGGCGAACCAGGTGAAACAAGCGCATAAGTTGCTTGCTGTTCAACATCATCCAGATAAAGGTGGAGATCCTGAAATGATGACGCGTTTTAACAATGCCCGTGATGTCTTGCTTGAACCCGTCATGGAAAGCATCGCCTCTGAATAACCTGGCTTTAACGCTGAGAGGGACGGCCAAGCACCAACCAACACATCAGAAGGACTCCACTTAGGCTCATGACTGTATAAATCCAGTCCGCATAAGGGGTCCAAAACAGTCCTAAGTAAAACTGATTCAACGATCCCATACCAAAACGAGAACTGCCAACAA
>QCVD01000076.1 GCA_003208835.1 Synechococcus sp. AG-683-C23
TTAACTCGTCCACCACCAGAAGCTCCATTCCCGCCAACTCGAAAATTACAAGTTTGCGATGATCCACAGCTCGAATCAACAACAATCATCTTGCTACCGGCAGAGCTTGCGGTGTTATCCAGCAACATCTCACCGCTTAAAACTTCTATTGCAGAATCACCGAACAACGTAACCGGCTTCGTAATCGTGGCATTACCTGATACCAATCGAATCCTTGCCTCCCCCACTGATCCGCTCTCACCCAAGATCAAGTTTTCCGATAACTCAATACCGTCACCTCCAACGATATACAACGCACCATCGCGATTAACATTCGTTCCATTGGTATTTGCACCAAATGCACCTAAAGCGGATGCATTAGAAATTTCTAAAACACCATCATCTACAGATACTGGACCTTGAAAAGAATTTTCCCCAGATAACTTCAGTGTGCCATCGCCAGATTTGCTAAGGCTTGAGGAACTTCCTGATCCAGAAATGATTCCGGAAAAGGTCGTCGATACACTCCCATCTGAAATATTGACCGTTAACGGATGACCAGTGAGATCAACAGAACCAGCACCCTTCAATCCTCCGATCGTGTCACCAGCCCCTGAAACTACATAGGTAGCCCCACTCGAGACGTCAACGACCGACGAATCTGATAAAGTGCCATTTACAGTAAGAGATCCAGCAGATATCTTTGTGTCTCCTGTGTATGAATTCGTCCCGCTAAAATTAAGATTACCACTGAGCAACTCAAATGATCCACCTTGACTTGTCAAGCCGGATGCATAATCCCTACTGCCATCATCTGGACCGCCAACTTGAATCTTAAACTTTTGATTCGCAGCAGTAGAATAATTTTCTGAAAAATCTTTTGCTTGACCATGCTTAAATATGCCACCATTGAAAAAGATAGTGCCCGTATAAGATGTTCCTAGAGAGTTGTTATTTGCCAACTCAAGAACTCCATCCTCCAAGATAATATTGCCGGACTCTGTCAAGCTTCCCGTAATTTGTAAAGTACCTCCATTTATAAACGTGGTGCCTGAAAAAGCAGAAGAACTATTTCCAGTGAGCTCTAACTGATTCACACCACTTTTTTGAAGATTGCCATCCCCAGAAATTACACCGGTATATCTTTGACTACCTCCACTTGTATCAAACTGCAGCACCGCAGCATTATCAACATCAAAATTACTCGAGTCGTTTGGTACACCCTTAATTGTTAAATTACCACCATCAATAGAAGTAATTCCGCCATAACTACTGCTTCCTGAAAGGACAAGAGTGCCAGCGCCAGACTTGCTAAGGAGACTATTCTCACTTCCAGTTATCGTCCCACTAAAGACTGTTGCGGTAGCCTCATCTGCAATATTGATTACTAAGGATCTGCCGTCTTGGTTTAGTACAAGTGTGCCAGCTCCTTGCAATCCTCCAATAGGAAGACCTGAACTTATTTGAAATGTTGCACCACTTCCAATATCAACAACTGAGTTGGTATTACTACCTCCAAGGACTGACATCGTACCAGCGACAACCTCAGTGGGACCGGAGTAATTGAAGGCATTCTCGAACTGTAGCAACCCATTCCCAAGCTTTCGAACGCCACCCGCACCTTCGACAGATGCAGCAAAAGAGCGCGTGAGCCCTGAGCCAACATCAAGTTCGAGATCTGCGCCAGATGCAACTTTAACCGGTGAAAAACTATTAAATGAATTTGTTCCATCGAGCAATAAAGCTCCAGAGTTAATTGAAGTACTACCACTAAATTGATAATTAGACCCTACTATTTCTAGTGTTCCCGATCCAGCTTTGACAAAGTTAGTCGAATCTTGCCCTTCGATAATTCCAAAAAATTTAGTCTCAGATCCTGTAGGTTGAGATACAGTTAAGGTCCCAGAAGAAACAGAGATTGATCCCGCCCCAGACAACCCACCTGAATCAGACGCAATAATTTCAACAAAACCACTCCCCCCTGGATTCCAGACAATGGAACCACCAGAATTAATCGCAACACCTGTCTTAGAAGAAAGTGTTAGATCTCCTTCCCCAGATAAATTTTGAAGTGCTGCATTTACTTGAATATCCTTATCTGCAATCAAAGAAAGTTTGCCCGAACCCGAACCAGACACGATAATCGCACTATCAACTGTGATAGTGCCTGCAGTAGCACTCTCTGATCCAGATGCAGCGACAGATCCACTCCCGACACTATTAGTCGATGATGCAGTTGATATAGAGACATTATTTCCATCTGCTAGAGCAGTAACAATTGCCGTAGCTTCCGAACTACCCAAGGTGTAATCAAACGGGTCGAGGAGCCATAAACCCTGCTCTCCTTTACTTGCAGTGGTATCAATATCTATTCCAGCCACATCCAACTCAAAGCCAGACGTTTCAATATCGCCGCCATCTCCGCCTTTTCTCCCCCCTTTC
>QCVD01000077.1 GCA_003208835.1 Synechococcus sp. AG-683-C23
ATCAATGACCAGCCACATCAGCAAAGTGGTGGCGAAAGGGTGGGGTTAAAGCCCTAAATGAAGAATTAAGGGAGGCAAGATCAGGAATGTGGCAATCAGCATTGAACTGATTGCGGCCGTCAGAACAGCGGCTGCTGCACAGTCTTTCGCAATGCGAGCCAGGGGGTGGTATCTCCTACCGATGGCGAGGTCGACCACGGCTTCCATTGCCGTGTTCAGCAGTTCCAACACCAGAACGGCCATCACGGTAAGCACCAGTACGGCTAAGCGGATGAGGTCAAGCTGAAGCCAACCGGCCAAAGCAAACACCACCGAGCCAATCAGCACATGAATGCGGAAGTTGCGTTGGGTGGCGAAGGCATAACCCAATCCCTGAGCGGCGTAACGGAAGCTGGCCGAAAGATTCCCAGCGATGCGCCAGCTTCGATGCCGGAGGGAACGGGCCATCACTGCAACCTCATGAGGTGCTGGTTTGGTGGAGGGAGGCCTTCTCGTCGTTGTAGGCATCAGGACTCACTCGATCTCCACAAGTGTTTGACCATTTGTCCTTGGGCGGAACGTTACCGGTAATGTCCAGCAGATGCTCCTGAAGGGCCAGCATTGCGCTGAGGCTTCGCTCATCGGGATGGTCCCAGCCCAAGAGGTGTAGGAGGCCATGACTGATCAGCCAATGCAGTTCGTAGCGCAGGCTGTGGTCGTGATCTGCGGCCTGTTGATGAGCGGTGTCGAGCGAAACGATGATGTCGCCGAGTTCCACCGCTGCTCCCTCCAGCCAGTTGGGTGTGTCGTCGAGTGCAGCAAAGGACAACACATCGGTGGGGCCTTTTCTATGCCTCCATTGGCTGTTGAGTTCAGCGATTCCCGCATCGTCGGTGAAGCGCAATCCAAGGCTTACCTCTGGTGCCAGTCGGACGACAGACGGACAAGAAAGATCAGGGTTTGAACGGACGTGATCAATCCACTGCAACAGCACCGGCGCCCAGGTTGCGTTCGATAGCAAGCTCCCATTGTGTGGTCCATCAATGTCCACACCACTCGCATCAAGGGAGAGGTCCAGCTCCATGGCCTACTGGGGCAAGGTTGGCCGGCCTAACCAAGCCACCAGGGTGATGAAGCCAAGGAGCCCAACTGCTGTGAGGCCGAAGTGAAGCAAGCTTTGGCGTCCCTTACGCACCATGTTGCGCATCGCTAGCTTCACGAAGCTGGGCGGCGGAGTGGTGGGCTGGTTGGACTCGGTGCTCATGGACGGTCAGCTGTCGGCATCGTCGCCGGGTCGGTCGACACCCTGCCGCAGAGATGCATCGATGAAGGGGTCAAGTGCGCCATCCATCACCGCTTGGACATCGTTGGTTTCTTCTTGAGTGCGTAGGTCTTTCACCATCTGATACGGATGGAAAACGTAGTTACGGATCTGGTTCCCCCAGGCAGCTTCCACAATGTCGCCACGAATGTCCGCGATTTCAGCGGCCCTTTGTTCTTGGGCGATCACCAATAATTTGGCCTTCAGCAGCGCCATGGCCTTCTCCTTGTTTTGGAGTTGTGATCGCTCTTGGGTGCACCGCACCGCCAAGCCGGTTGGTAAGTGCTGGATGCGAACGGCTGTTTCCACTTTGTTGACGTTTTGACCACCGGCACCACCGGAGCGCGATGTGGTCACCTCTAAATCTTTTTCAGGAATATCGATACCGACGTCTTCCTCCAGTTTTGGCATTACTTCGATGCCAGCAAAGCTGGTTTGGCGTTTGTCGTTGGCATTAAACGGCGAGATCCGGACCAATCGATGGGTGCCTTTTTCGTTACGGAGGTAGCCATAGGCGTAGCGGCCCTCCACTTCAATGGTGGCGCTTTTAAGTCCTGCTTCTTCTCCTTCGCTCATTTCGTTGATGGTCACCCTCATGTCGTGGTCTTCGGCCCAACGGGTGTACATGCGCAGCAGCATTTGAGCCCAGTCCTGGGCATCGGTGCCACCGGCACCGGCATTGATGCTGAGAACGGCGCCTTCTTTGTCGTACTCACCGCTCAGCAACCGCTCGAGTTCCCAGCGATCGAGTCCCTGACGCAGTTCAGTGAGGCCTTGGTGCGCCTCCGCCAGCATCTCTTCGTCCGCCTCTAGTTCGTACAACTCGAGAGTCGCCTTGGCGTCATCAATGGCGCTGCGCCAGTCGGCCAATTGCTGCAGTTGGGCCTTCACCTCATCGAGGCGCCGCATTTGCTTCTGCGCATTTTGCTGGTCGTTCCAGAACTCTGGTTGTGCGGCGAGTTGTTCGAGATCCTGCTGTCTTGCTTTGAGTGCAGGTACGTCAAAGACAGTCCTGGGCATGGCCCAGGCGGTCAGTGAGCTCAGAGAGGTCGCGCTTGAAGTCGGTGAGATCCAGCAA
>QCVD01000078.1 GCA_003208835.1 Synechococcus sp. AG-683-C23
CATCAACACACCGAACCAACCGACATACAGACGGTTGTTGGTGGAAGTAACCCACTCGCAGAAGGACTGCCAGCTAGAGGCGCCGGAGCGCTGCTGGATGGTGGTGGTCATGAGAACGGAAATACAGCCTGTGGGACGAATCCCGGCGGCCAATAAGAAAGGTCGGAATACCGACTTGCGCAATGTAAAGGAAGTTTGCGGAGCCGTCACCGATTGGCACCTGAGCGCTACTGATCCCTCCTATCAGCTCTGCTAATCATTCCCCTCACACTCAATCGCTCGCGCTGCCGCTCACCCTCAGGCGCTCCGCAATCAAGGCCCGGAGCAGCAACCACTGGCCTAGGTGTGCATACGCCCAAAGGGCCGGGTTGAATAAATACGTTCCCTCTATAAAAGATGAAATCAAAGATGTAGAGCGATTGCGATGACTACCCGCATTGGCATTAATGGGTTTGGACGCATCGGTCGTTTGGCATTCCGCCAGGCAGTGTCTTTGCCGGATGTTGAGGTGGTGGCGGTCAATGATCTTCTCGATATCGACTACATGGCATATTTGTTGCGCTATGACTCAACACATCGACGTTTCCCAGGAACTGTTGAAGTCGAAAATGGAAATTTAATTGTCAATGGAAAAAAAATTCGTATCAGTACTGAGCGAGATCCAAAAGCTCTGGCCTGGGGCGATGTAGGCGCGGATTACATTCTCGAAAGCACGGGCTTTTTCTTGACTGATGAAACAGCGCGGTGCCACATCGAAGCAGGGGCCAAGCGCGTTGTAATGAGTGCCCCATCAAAGGATGAAACACCGATGTTCGTCATGGGCGTTAATCATGAAAGTTACGCCAATCAAGATATTGTTTCGAATGCAAGTTGCACCACAAATTGTTTAGCGCCGATCGCAAAAGTTGTTCACGATAAGTTTGGGATTTTGAGTGGCCTGATGACCACAGTTCATGCAACAACAGCCACCCAAAAGCCTGTTGACAGTCCTTCTCATCAGGATTGGCGTGGTGGACGAGGAGCCGGCCAAAGCATTATCCCAAGTTCCACTGGTGCCGCCAAAGCTGTTGGGAAGGTCATTCCTGAGCTAAACGGGAAACTAACTGGCATGGCATTTCGAGTTCCCACACCTGATGTTTCAGTGGTTGATTTGACGGTGAATTTATCTCAGCCAACAACCTATGAGTCGATCAAGGATGCAATGAAAGAAGCTTCTGAAAATAAACTTTCAGGCATTCTTGGCTATACAGAGGATCAGGTTGTTTCGAATGATCTGCTTGGTGAAAGCTGCACCTCGGTGTTTGATGCTAGTGCGGGAATGGCTTTAAATAGTACTTTCATGAAGCTTGTGGCTTGGTACGACAACGAATGGGCTTATAGCTGTAAATGCATTGATTTAATTCGGCACATAGCTGCTAGCGAAAAGAAAGACTCCTGAGATCAATTACATGCCTGAACTGATCATTCGACCTGCTCAGGTTTCTGATATTCCAGCCATTGTTCGTTGGGCCAGAAGTGAAGAATTTGCACCTGGATTTGGCGATGTTGACATCTATAGGAATACAGACAAACAAGGCATCTGGGTTGGCTGGATCGGGAACTCTCCGGTTGGATGCATTGCTGGCATCAAATACAATGATATTTATGGATTCATAGGTTTGTATATTGTCAAGCCTGAATACAGAGGACATGGCTATGGACATCAGCTCTGGGAACATGCCCTACTGCATCTTCAAGGCGTGAAGTGTGTTGGCTTAGAAGCAGCTTCTCATTTAATTACTAATTATGCAGAGTGGGGATTTAAGGCATCATCGCAAACAATTCGCTGGCAATTATTCAATCCTGACGAAGAAAATCGTGCGCAAGCAGCATTGAATCAACAAGATTTTACTGCTGTGACCGGTTCTGAAATTCCTTTAGAAACGATTAAAAAATACGATTCTGAACGTGAATTTACAGCGAGGCCACATTTTTTATCGCAATGGCTTGAACATCAAAGCGGCAAGGTGATTGCTTTAATCGACAAACACAATAATTGTCATGGCTTTGCTCGTATACGACCGTGTCTTCTCCCTGCGGGTGAGGGTTGGCGAATAGGGCCAATTCTGGCTGACTCGCCAATGTTGGCTGAGGTTTTAATTCTCAATTTGTTAGTTGAGCACAAAGGTGTGATTTTGATTGACTCTCCTCAGCGCAATAGCAGTGCACAGTCGCTCCTATCTTCACTCGGTTTTCGAGAGATTTCGGCAACAACTCGAATGTATAAGGGTTCCCATAAAGCAGTTCTAACGAAGGATGTTTATGGATTGGCGTGTCTT
>QCVD01000079.1 GCA_003208835.1 Synechococcus sp. AG-683-C23
TAGTCAAATAGGTCTCTGAGCTGGATCGTCGAGATTTGATTCTGAAAGGGAATACCCACCAACAGCCAGTAGGTGGGTTTATGTCGAGGCGCCATCTCGATTGGATGTGCGGACTGGACATCAACTCAACATCTGGGCACAGAGTTCGTCGTCACCAATAACTGATGCTGACAAGCTGGGTTGATGAAACGCTTGTTGCTACTTCTTTCGCTGATGGGAACATCGACGCTGGCTTAAAGCTTTCAAACGATTGATCGTGTCGATGGTTCGTTAATTGAGCGTAAGAGAGATGGCTAACAAAACCATGTTTGCCGTGCATCTCTTCCTGGTGGGGGATCTTGGTTTTCTGCACGGGTTCGCCTCGATCTCAATGATGCTGTGTGGTTTCAGAAGGTTTGACCACGCCAAACAAAGCATCGGTGGATTCGGCACGCGAGGCAGTGCGTCTGTGCCGATCGAGCCCTCTCTATTTCTGAGGGAGTTTTAGCTGATTCAGCTGTCCCTAAGTCATCGCTGATATGGATTTAGATTCTCATTCGTTATCGCAGGTCGAAGAAGCGTTTATCTCTGCAGGGTTGTTGTGAAAGCCGCTTTGGTGGTTGCTTTGCTTTGTAGCCGTAGGGCTGGTTCTGTATAAGAGGTCTAGGAAGGCTTGAAGATCCTATGACTGATCGCGAATAAGCCCACCTGCTGAGTATAATTGAATTATTTGTATTTAGCCACTAGTGACCACTAGCAATGTCGGCATTTGGGTTTCTGCTGGTGATTTCATATCACCTTTTTATAAATTTTATGCTGACAGCAATGGAAAAATTGAATTAATCGATCTTGCTCTAAAAACCAGCAAAAAGTATGTGTTTCGTCGTTTAAATAATTCAACTTCTCACCCATTTTTCATCACAGATCGAGGCTTAAAACAACAGCCATCAAATGCATTGATCTTGAAAGGGGATGGAAGTGTTGGCGGGGGCATTAAAGGCTATGAAACATTTAGCCTTAGATTTTCATCTGCTAAGTCAGATATTGAAAGCCTTCTATATTACTGTACTTCTCACAGCTCAATGCAGGACGAGCTAGGTGTCCAGCATGTGCAAACAAAAGGCACAAGCACTACACCTGACTCAGGCTCAACAAAAGATTCGTCCAGCGGCAAGATTTCATCCTTCGATAAAATAACGAGACCCCCAAAATTTAAAAGAAAATTTGTCGATATACTTACTAATTTTAATCTTGTAAACGATTTTATTGAAATTGATACTGACAGCTTTGGTATCGATTTCTCATCGACCTTCAAATCAGGAAGAAATAGTAAATTGGTTAAGAGAAAGCTCGCCAAGCAAGACTTTGACTTCCTCTACGACGAGAAGAAGGGCGGGCTGTACTTCAACGAGAATGGAGCAGATAAAGGCTTTGGCGATGGGGGACTCATTGCCATTCTCAAAGGTGGACCTGAGTTAACGGCAGAAAATATCGATTTCGTGTGATGCTGACTTAGGAAAGTCTGTTGCCTATTGGCTGAAATCAACACAAAACCCGCAAGGGAAAAGCAAGGCGCGTTGATTGTCGCCATCTATCTCCCGACAAGATATTTTAGAAACAAATCATCTAACCAATCTATGAAAAAATCAAATCCACTTTCTGACTTTGTTCAATTCATCATTGGTGGCTGCTTTTTTGCTGCCGGTGTATTCCTTCTATCCAACCAAGTCATGGTCAGAGCAACCATGGCTATTGGAGGAGCCGTTAGATCAGGTTATGGAAGAGGCTGGGGCTCTGGATTTGCATTCCCATCGGGAAGCCCTGGAATGGGGTTGCTCCTACTTCCATTGGGAATTGGGCTTTGCATGGCCTTTGCTGGAGTGTATGAAAGATGGTCCAAGCTTTTGATCTGGGCATCCCTCTCAGCACTTCTTCTGGGAGTATTAAATAGCATCAAAATGTCGTTCATGCCAACGACACTTTGGCAGCTTGGTGTTTATATCGCTATGATCGGTATTGGTGGCGGCTTGATGTTCAAGGGGCTAAAGGGTTCTGGAGAAAATGAGCGTCACGCACAACAGCCACCAGGTCCAGACAATTCTGATGTGCTTAAACAGTTGGCTGAACTGCGAAACAAAGTTGATCGTATGGATAACAACTGAGTCGCCATCTATCTCCCAATAAAACCTCACACATATCCATCACCCCGTCGCAATGCGGAGTTTAATGCTTCCAGAGCTATTGGGTCCTATTCGAGCAAAATCGTATAGGTCGTTCAAACGCTCGTTATTTGTTTAGCGTGGAGTAATTAAAATAGAAG
>QCVD01000080.1 GCA_003208835.1 Synechococcus sp. AG-683-C23
TGCGCAGTTAACAGCAAGCCATACGCTTGTCGATCCTGATGGTTTAGGAGCGATCGATTACCAATGGCGCCGCAATGGCTCATTGATTCCTGTTGCCATCACCAACAAGTATGTCCTGACCAAGTGTGATATCGGTACTGCGATCACGGTGTCTGCTCAGTACACCGATGGCTATGGAGCAACAGAAAGCATCGCCTCCAGCGCAACATCGACTGTGTTGACGGATAGTCTCAGTCTCAGCTCCAACCACCTTGAAGCGAGTTCATCGCAATCAGCTCGCGACGGCCCCTCCCTGAATGCCTCCTCCACTATTGCTGCTGCTGGTGTTTGCATCAACAGCAGTGCAACTGGATTGGTCAGTTTGAGTGGAACAGCGAGAAAAAATAAGGTTTTAACTGCAACCAATACCCTCCATGATGCTGATGGTCTCGGACGCATTTCTTACCAGTGGAATCGTAATCGTGCCTCCATTTCAGGCTCAACAGGCTCCACTTACACCCTGACTCAAGCTGATATTGGTTCGTCCATCACAGTGACGGCCAGTTACAACGATGGCGCAGGACGGTCTGAACGCATCACCTCCAGCGCCACATCAGTGGTTGCCAATGCAGACAATCCGGCTGTAATCACTGGCAACGTCACCGGAACTGGAGTCATCAATGGTGATCCGATCACTGGATCGCTTGCAGCAACTGATATCGATGGTCTGACGGATGGCACGATTTATTCGATCCAAACCAATGATCACGCTGTCAATGGAACAGCAACGATTGATCCGGTATCGGGTTTCTGGAGATATCTCAGCAAGGATGATTTTGCAGGGACTGATCGTTTCTTGGTCTCGATCAGTGATGACTTGGGAGGGATCACAAGTCAAAAGATTGAGTTGTCCATTTCACGCTCTGATCTATCCACACCAACTCCAGCTCCAACACCAAGCCCCTCTCCAACGCCAAGTCCAACTCCAGCTCCAACACCTAGTCCAACTCCAAGCTCAGGTTCTGGTTCGAGTGGTGGTTCTGGTAAAAGATCTGGTTTAACGCCGACACCAGATGCCCTAGTTGATTTAAATGTCAAAAAAGTCGTTTCCTCATCCAGTCAACAGGTCAACGACTCTTCTGAAACCGTGATCAATGCTCTTAACTCCTCAGAATGGTCCAGTCTCCGTAAAGCAAAGATACGCCGATTAACAGCTAATCAGTTGCAATCTGTATCGGGTAGCGAACTAACTCTTTTCAAACCAGCCAATATTAAAGCGATTGACCACAATGCTGTTTCAGGGTTGAAGGCCAAGGCCATCAATCAACTCAGTACCCGGCAAGTCCAGGCAATACCAGCCAAAGGATTGACGTCACAGCAGCTATCTCAGTTTTCATTAGATGCCTTCCAGGCATTGAAGACCAATCAATTTCGAAAACTAACTCCCGATGCCATTACCGGGTTGACATCACAGCATTTGAAAACGCTGTCAGCCAAAGATCTCTCAGCATTCAAACCAGCATCTTTTAAAGCGATTAATCCAGATCGGATCTCTCATCTCAAGCCAAATGCACTCGATGCCTTAAAGAAGCGGCAGGTAAAAGCCATCACTGATGAGCAACTGGCTGGCTTAAGTCAAAGGCAGATTAAAACCGCGGACGATTTTATTGAAATGCTCACCAATCAGCAGCTACAGACTCTTTTGCTAAATGACTACAGAATTCCTGATATTTGAAATTAGATTTAGCTAACTTAATATTTATTCGATATCATCGCGTTCTTGCAATAATGTTTCACTTATTTAGCTTAACCAGCAAGGCGAATACAAATTGCGCCCCTCTCTCTACTTTTATTTGCTTCAATTGGTTTTGCTTGTGACACCAAGTGGCCAGTTCTCAAGCAATAGCCTATAAATGTAGGTTGCATGATCTATTTGCAATCCTTACAGTAGAGTAGTCTTACCAACCATCCATTTACCTGTATCCGACTACTGCAGAGAATTCACTCATGACGCTCTATATTATTTCTACACGGCAGCCACATAGTTTTTCTGTTAAAAAAACAAGATAATACTAAGCAAATGAGTTCCGCTTCTCGCTTTAGTAGTTTTGGGCTGGGATTGTTCCTGGCTGCCATTGCTGCAGGAACTGCGCCATCGGCGTTTGCAGAGATCCGTGCGACGGGGAAGAACGGCTTAAGAACAGAGGTGAACGGCCTGCGTGGCGGC
>QCVD01000081.1 GCA_003208835.1 Synechococcus sp. AG-683-C23
GAGGTGAAAAGCATTGTTGGCTTCCTCAACGATCCGATCGGCCATCGCTTGGTCGATGGGCAATTCATCCATCGTGGAGCGATACATCGCTTTGAACGCCTTCTCATCAGCAATGTCGTTGAAGACATAAAAACGAAGACCATCGTCTCCATTCATATTCATCGCTTTCTGAGCAATGTTTTTCAGAATCTGGCCACCGGAGAGATCTCCCATGTAGCGGGTGTAATGGTGCCCGACCAACAGTTCCGGCGACTCTTTTGCGAGAGCGTGAATTCGCTCTACATAGAGGGCAGCCGAGGGAGATGGTTGGATCTCCTGCTTCCAGTTGTCTCCGAAGTAATAGGCAAGATCTTGCGAAAGGGATTCAACCCGATTCAGCTCTTTCTTGCCCACAGGACCAACGACAGGATGCTCACCGAGCTTGTCGATTTCCTCTTCCATCGCCTCGTAGACGAAATAGAGATCGGCAACGAGCTTGCGGTAACTGGACTTATCAACAACACCCTTTAGAAAGCAGCTCACAAAGCCGGTGTTTTCGGCCATGGTGTGAGCTTTTTTTGTACCTTCCCTGAGCTGAGCAGCGAGTGCAACGGACATGAATACTATCGAGATCACCAATTCCAAGACCCTATAAGGAGTTTTGGCGCTGCAGTCACGAGCGTTGCGAAGGGTTACGCCTTCTCAGGCTGATGAACCTTTGGATCGAACAAAAGGAACAGATCGCGACACATTTGACGCAGCTGTGCGGCCTGCTCCGCTTTAGGTAGGTGGGAACCCTCTAGAGACCAATCACCGACAGTGGCCAACCGCCAACGCTCGCCGTCGTACGTCATCCCACGGACCAAAACGCCGAGCAACTTCAGGCCTTCGTGACTTTTGTTGTTCTGGAAGCGAAGCTGCAAGAGCAGGCTGCGGCACTGCAGGCGCGGACTCCAACCAGGGAAGTGAAACGAAAGGTCGAGCGACTCAGGCTCATCCCACTGACGGGTTTGGGCGTCATCCCGCCAAGGCCGCAAGTTCGGCTGCGCAGCAGGAAACTGCTCACGGACCAATCTGACTATGGAAGCAACTGCTCGAACTTGCGCAACGCTCCGCACTGACTCGCCCGCGTTCACAACACCCTTAAGACTCCCCTCAATCCTGAAGGGGGCGGCAAGGGGACGCCGTTACGGTTGCGCCAGGTTCACACATCCATGGCCCGCGCATTGCATATCGGTGTTCTGGGTGCCATGCCTGAGGAAATCGGCTCTGACCTGAGCCATCTCCAGGAGCTCCAGAGTGAACAGCATGGCGACCTCACCATCCATCACGGGAGCTGGGGAGAGGACATCCGCCTAAGCCTCGCCTGGAGCGGTTGGGGCAAGGTGAGCGCCGCCCGAGCAGCAACGCGCCTGCTCTGCTCTGCGCCCGACATCGATCTCCTGCTGTTTACCGGCGTGGCCGGCGCCGCCGATCCAGCTCTCAAACAATGGGATGTCGTGCTGGCCAATGCGGTGGTGCAGCACGACATGGATGCCAGCCCCCTCTTCCCGCGCTTCACCCTTCCAGCGTTGAATCGAGCCCAACTCGAACCCGACCCCAGCTGGTTTCAATGGGCCTCCACAGCCTTGGCGCAGGCTGATCAAGCGGGAGAAATCGACGGGTTTGGAACGCTAAGCACGGGACTCGTCGCGACGGGAGACCGCTTCATCGGCAATGCCGCCGTACTCAATGCCCTGCGCGGAGTGCTGCCAGGACTCAGGGCCGTGGAAATGGAAGGAGCTGCCGTCGCACAGGTGGCGGAACAAGAGGGCATTCCATGGCTCGTCTTGCGGGTGATTTCAGATGGTGCCGATGTCAATGCAGCGCAAAGCTTCGGAAACTTCATCCAGAGGTATGACCGCCGGGCTTGGTGTCTGATTCAGGCATTGTTGTCACGAGCCGAGCAGGCACCCCAACAATGAAAGCAGAAATGTTGTTGTAGAAGGTGGGTCGCTATGGAGCCGTGGGTCTTGTTGCCGCGGCCGTTCACACCGGAATTCTTCTACTGTTAAGCCAGTGGATCTCCCTCAGCCTGACCAACCCGATCGCCTTTCTGTCGGCCTCTTTTCCGGAATTCCGGGTGAGTTCGAGGA